>NZ_CAXUDY010000013.1:0-71280 GCF_964250025.1 Alistipes sp. DJF_B185 | reverse complement strand
CCCCCCCCCCCCCCCCCCCCCCCCCCCCCCCCCCCCCCCCCCCCCCCCCCCCCGGCGCTCCTTTTCCATTTCGGGCAGTTCCCGGCTCCGCCCCGGCATTTCGCATCTCTTTCCGCATCCGTCTCTCTACACTCCCCAAATTCCCCTTCACCTTCCACCGAATTTCACTTCGGGCGCCATCCGGAGCCCCGGCCACACCGTAACCGTCTGCGCCCTAATGCGGCGCGGCCGTCGGCGGATCTACATGCCGCGACGGCACCGAGTAGGAGCGGAGCACCAGCCCCACCCCGACGAAGATCACCAAGGCGAAAATCACCGTGTCGGCGTGCAGTTTGTCAAGTCCCATGCCCACCGAAATGGCGATCGCCAGCACGGGCTGCAAATAGGTGTATATGCTCGACACCGTCGCGGGCACGCTCTTCAGCGCATAGTTGAGCATCAGGTTGGGCAGATAGGTCGGCACTGTCAGCACGAACAGCGTCGGGAAAAGCGCATGCTTCGCAATGGCGGTGTAATCCGTATGAACGATCTCTTTAAGGCCGAACGGCAGGGCGGCGACCGCCGCCACGCAGTAAAGCCACCTCAGCACGGTCGTAATCCGGTATTTGGCGATCAGCCGCTTGAACCACACCATGTAGAGCGACGTAACGCAGGCGCAGAGCAGAATCATCACGTTGCCCCAGAGGTGCGAATGCTGGTGCGACGACGACGCGCCCGCCAGCACCACGGCCACGGCTCCCGCCATGCCGAGCACCAGCCCCGCGATCTTCAATTTCGTGAAACGGTCCATCCCCAGCAGCACCGAGAGCAGCAGCACCAGCAGCGGCACGATGGTATCGATGATCGAACCGTCGATGGGCGAAGTCATCGAAAGGCCGTACATGATGAACACCTTGCGCAGGACGCCGATCAGCAGCGCGGCGCCGATCAGCTTCCGCACGTCGGCCTTCTCGACCTTTTCGGCCTTCTGCCACAACAGCGGCACCAGCGAGAAGAGCGCCGTCGCGATCAGCGACCCGGAGACCATCGCCATCGGATGGACGTAACGCGGCAGCACGATATTGTAAAAAGGGTAGTCCATGGCCCATACGATATTGCAAATCAGCAGGGCGATATGGGGTTTGAATCTGTTCATCCGTTTCGGGGTTTATCCCGCCCAAAAACAAAAACAATGCCCGTCCTCCCGTCCCGTCTCCTTCGCGGCCATGCCGCCCGCAGCACCGTCCAAAGGCCGTCCGTCGGACGACGCGCCCCGCTCCGCACCTCCTCCGAAGTGCTGCGCCGGAGAGGGCTGGCATGGAAGTTGTTTTTTAAAAGACCGATTTTGCTGCAATCGCAGCCCCCTTGCACATTAAAAACTTTAAAACGAAACGTTATGAACACCAAGAAAAACAAAAACACCGATTCGCCCCACTTCCGTGAATTCTTCCTCGACCAGATCAAAGACGTCTACTGGGCCGAGAAACACCTTTCGTCCGGACTCAAAAAGATGAGAAAGGCCGCCACCAGCCCGAAGCTGGCCGCCGCATTCGAGAAACACATCGAGGAGACCGCAGGCCAGATCGAACGGCTGAAGCGGGTTTTCGAACTGCTGGGCAAAACCCCGCAGGCCAAGAAGTGCGAAGCCATGGAAGGACTTGTCTCCGAGGCCGAAAGCATGATCGAGGACACCCGGAAAGACTCCTATACGCGGGATGCGGGCCTTATTCTGGCCGCCCAGAAAGCCGAACATTACGAGATCGCCTCGTACGGCTCGCTGAAAGTCTTCGCCGAGATGATGGGCGAGACCGAAATCGCCCGCGAACTGGGCATGATCCTCAAAGAGGAGGTCTCCACCGACTCGCTGCTCTCGTGTCTGGCCGAAGAGGATGTGAACGAAATGGCCGTGGCCGAATAATGCCCGCCCTCCGGGCCGGAAAGGCCGGAGCTTCGATCCGATTACAACGATTTTCCCCTGCCGCAACGATCTGCGGCAGGGGAAAATCGCTTCCGGGCCTTTCCCGGTCACTGCGTCGGGCCGTCACCGCCGCTGCGAAGGGACTTCGAACGTGGCCGGAGACGCGCCGTCGATCTTTTCGCCCCGGTAATAGACGCTCCACGCATCCTTTCCATACCCTTTGCCGATATTTTCGAACGACGAAGCCGATGCGCCGCCGACTTTGCGGCCCTGAAAAAACACCGTCCACGCATCCTTTCCGTATCCCCCGCCGAGACTGACGAACGAACCGGCCGCAGCCCCTTCCACCTCGCGCTCCCGGTAATAGACCGTCCAGCTGTCTTTGGAATAGCCGCCGCCCAGCGTCCGGGTCATCTTCGCATTCGCACGCTGCCGCTCCCCGTACAGATAGGTATTCCAATTATCCCTGCCGCGTCCCTTTCCCAGACTCTCGAACGACGAAGCCGAAGCGCCCTTTACCTCTTCACCGCAGTAAAACACCTTCCAGTTGTCCTTGCCGTAGCCGTCCCCCAGATCGACGAACGACGAAGCCGAAGCCCCCTCGACCTTCAGTCCGCGGTAATAAACCGTCCAGCTGTCCTTGGAATACCCTTCGGGCCTTCTGTCCCGCCCCGGATGCACGCCGCCGTGCCGGGCAGCGCTCACCTGAGCGAAACACGCATCCCCGCCCGACAGAAGCGCGAAGGCGGACAGCAAAACCACTATCATTTTTTTCATAATACAGTCGTCAGTTAGTTTTTACTATTCAAACCCCAAATATACCCGCTTATTGCGCCGCGCCAAAAAAAATCCGCCGGAAAATTCACCCGCCGCCACCGATTCGCAGCCATCGAGAGACTTTCGACTGACGAGAGATGTCCGAACGACGAGAGACTTCCGAACGACGAGAGACTTCCGAACGACCGGAAACCGTCTTCTCACAACCGCCGCCCCCCCCGACAAAAAAAGTCCGCAGGCTCGCACCTGCGGACTTTCGCCTATATCGGACGGAACGCAACCGCTCCGCCCTCTCTTCCGGGGATTACTCCTCGGTCTCCTCCTTGGCAGCGGCTTTCTTGGCGTTCTTCGCCTCGGCAGCCTCCATGGCGCTCTTCAGAGCGGCCAAACCTGCGATATCGCCCAGCGTCGTCTTCTCGACCGAAGCGTTGATCTTCTTCACGGTCGATTTGGTTGCGTCGGCAGCGGCACGCTTCTCAGCTTTCTCGGCTGCAACTTCGGCGCGCTTGGCCTCCTCGTACGTACGAACGTGCGAAAGGGTGATACGCTTGGTAGCCTTCGAGAACTCGATCACCTTGAAGTCGAGCTTGTCGCCGGCCTTCGGCGTGGTGCCGTCCTCCTTGGTGAGCTGGCGTGCGGGGCAGAAGCCCTCGATGTTCTCGCCCAGAGCGACAACTGCGCCCTTGTCGGTCATCTCGGTAATCGTACCCTCGTGGATGCTGTCCACCGAGAACTGGTTTTCGAACTCGTTCCACGGGTTCTCCTCCAGCTGCTTGTGGCCCAGCGACAGACGACGGTTCTCCTTGTCGATCTCCAGCACCACGACCTCGATATCCGCGCCTACCGACGTGAATTCGCCGGGGTGCTTCACCTTCTTGGTCCAGCTCAGGTCCGAAATGTGGATCAGGCCGTCGATACCCTCCTCGATCTCTACGAAAATACCGAAGTTGGTGAAGTTGCGAACCTTGGCCGTGCACTTCGTGCCGACGGGATATTTGGTTTCGATATTCTCCCACGGATCGGGCGTAAGCTGCTTGATGCCGAGCGACATCTTGCGCTCCTCACGGTCGAGCGTCAGGATAACGGCCTCGACCTCGTCGCCGACCTTCATGAACTCCTGCGCCGAACGCAGGTGCTGGCTCCACGACATCTCCGACACGTGGATCAGACCCTCCACGCCGGGAGCGATCTCCACGAACGCGCCGTAATCGGCCATCACGACCACGCGGCCCTTGACCTTGTCGCCGACCTTGAGGTTCTGGTCGAGCGCCTCCCACGGATGAGCCGTAAGCTGCTTCAGACCCAGTGCGATACGCTTCTTGGCGTCGTCGAAGTCGAGGATCACGACCTGAATCTTCTGGTCGAGCGCCACGATCTCTTCGGGATGGTTCACGCGGCCCCACGAAAGGTCCGTGATGTGGATCAGACCGTCCACACCGCCCAGATCGACGAATACGCCGTACGAAGTGATGTTCTTGACGGTACCTTCGAGAATCTGGCCCTTTTCGAGTTTCGACATGATGACCTGCTTCTGGGCCTCAAGCTCGGCCTCGATGAGCGCCTTGTGCGAAACGACCACGTTGCGGAACTCCTGATTGATCTTGACGACCTTGAATTCCATGGTCTTGTCCACGTATACGTCGTAGTCGCGGATCGGCTTCACGTCGATCTGCGAACCGGGCAGGAACGCCTCGATGCCGAATACGTCTACGATCATACCGCCCTTGGTGCGGCACTTGATGTAACCCTTGATGATTTCGTCCTTTTCGAGGGCCTCGTTCACACGGTCCCACGACTTGAGCTGACGGGCCTTCTTGTGCGAAAGGGCCAGCTGGCCGTTCTTGTCCTCGGCCGACTCGACATACACTTCGATTTTGTCGCCCACCGCCAGATCGGGGTTGTAACGGAACTCGGAAACGGGGATGACGCCCTCGCTTTTGTAGCCGATGTTCACAAGAACCTCACGCTTGGTTATGCCGGTTACGGTACCTTCCACGACTTCGCCGACATTGACGTTCGAAAGCGTCTTGTCATACGCTTCGGCAATCTCCTCCTTGGGCTGCGAATAGACGCCCAGATCGTTTTCAAATGCGTTCCAGTCGAAATTCTCGTTTGCGACTACAGTTTTCGTTTCTTCCATAACGGAAATACTTTGTGCGATACAATCGCTCGTTAAATGATTAATAATGAAATTCATAGCCCCTCATCCGCGCCTCGTGCGCGCATACGGGGAGTGCAAAGATACTCTTTTCAACTGAAAAAATGAAAGATTGAGCGCAAAAAATCGCTTACCGACAGTTTTTTACACCTTCCGACCGCGGGCACGCCCCGGACGACTCCGCCGCCGCGCCCGCACACTTTCCGGCCGACCGGTCGCGCAGCCGGGACACAGCCGCAAATGCTTTTCCCGCCCGTCGCAGGCCCCGGTCACAAACCACTGTTCCGTCCGGACGCAGGCCGTCCCGTCCGCAGGCCTACTTCCGCCGCACCCGCTGCCGCGGCGTATTGTCGATCCGGAGCGGAGAGTCCTCCTCCAGCTCTTCGAGCAGAAGCCCGGTCACATCCTCCTCGGTAATCTTGCCGTCGGTGTAATTCAGGTCGTTGTAATTCTTGTAGACGTAATCGCTGACGGCGACCGTGTAGACCTTCCCTTCGCGCAACTTGGGGAACTCCACGTCGAGCGCATTGTCCGCCTGATCGGTAACGATCACATAGGGCGTTGTCGAAATCAGGTCGATGCGGTGCGCCTCCTTGACGTTCACCGGATCGTTGTATTTCGAAACGATCATCCTCCGCATATCCGCCGGCGTCATCTTCATCTCGGCCACCAGCGTCCCGAACGGCTCCAGCCCGTATACGCTGGCCGCGCTCACGCCGCCCGCGGGAATCGAGTCGAGCCGCACGCCCCCGATGTGGTAGAATCCGATCTCGGCGTCGATCCCGTCGGCCACCGCCCCGGCCATCCAGTTCGCCAGCCCCCACTTGTTCGCGGCGTTCCCGAACTCGCCCATCGGTCTGTTCAGCTCCGGATTGGCGTAACAGGCGTCCACCTGCTTCTGGAAAACCGGATCAGGCTCGTAACCGGCCAGCGGCACGAGCCGGAAATCCACGCCGGCGACCTTCCTGCCCTTCATGCGTATCGTCGTGACGCCTATGTTCCGCAGATCCTTCCCCGTCTGCGTGAGCAGCGTGCCGCCGATCAGCGTATCGACCTCCTCGTGCGTGTGCCCGCCGATCACCACGTCGTACTGCGAAGCGCCCCCGGCGAGCAGTTCCCGGTCGCGGTCGTCGCCCATGTGCGAAACGAGCACCAGCACGTCGCACTTCGGGCGCAGCTCGGCGGCGTATTTCAACGCCATCCGCTGCGGATCGGGAAAGGTCAGCCCCGCGAAGCTCGACGCATTGCCCGCCGGATGCTCCGGCCCCTCGTAGTTGGTCACCACGCCGACGAATCCGATGCGGAATCCGCCCTCTTCGAGCACCGTATAAGGCGGCAGCGGAGGAAAGGTGCAAGTGTCGCTCACTACATTGGCGCACACCACCTCGAAATCCATGCTGTCTATCATCCGGCCCAGAAAGGCCTGCCCGTGGTCGAATTCGTGGTTGCCGAGCGTCGCCACGTCATACCCCAGCCTGTTCATCAGCGCGATCATCGGCATCCCCGGCGTCGCCGCCCGGTCTACGTAGGCGTTGCCCGTCCAGCGGTCGCCGGCATCGACCAGCACCACCAGCTGCGCCGTGTCGCGGCACGCCTCGACGGCCGCCGCCAGACGCGGGAAGTTCCGGATTTTGGCGTGCATGTCGTTCGTCGACAGCAAAACGAGCGTCCGCTCGCGGGGGGCGCAGGCCGCCGCGAGCGCCGCCGTGACGATCAGAACCGTGCGGAGTATTCTTTCCATAATATCGTTTTTGAGTTTGTCAAAGTTACAAATAATTCATATCTTTACACTTCATTCAGCAGAAAAACTTATGGCAGACAGCATCAAAGTCATATGCGACAACCTCGGAGGTCCGATCCGGGTGGCGATGGGCACCCCGCTCTCCGACGTGGCCGCACGGCTGACGCCGGGACGCTACCCGTTCCTCGCGGCGTTCGTGAACAACCGCATCAAAGAGCTCAACTACAAAATATATACCCCGGTGACGGTCCGCTTCGTGGACATCACCGACTTCGCGGGCATCCGCGTCTACCAGCGCACCTCGTGGTTCATCCTCCAGAAGGCCGCACGCACGCTCTTTCCGGGACATACGCTCCATATCCGCCACTCGATGGGCCAGAGCGGCTTCTACTGCGAGCTCGAAGGGCTCGACGAGTTCACCCACGAACAGGCCGCAGCGCTCGAAGGGCACATGCGCGAAGTGGTGGCGCAGAACCTCCCCATCGAGCGCACCAAGGTGCTCACGAGCGAGCTCCGCGCCATCTACGCCGAACAGGGCTTCGACGACAAGACGGCGCTGCTCGACACCCGTCCGCGGCTCTACAGCGACCTGTACACGCTGGACGGCACGGCCGGCTACTTCTACGGGGCGCTGGCCCCCTCGACGGGCTACATCGACCGCTTCTGCATCGAACCCTACTACAAGGGCTTCTATCTGGCCCTGCCCCTGCGGACGAACCCCGGCGTGCTCAACAAGAACGTCCAGCAGGAGAAGATGTTCGGCATTTTTCAGGAGTACCAGTCATGGGTCCGGATCATGGGCGTCCCCACCGTGGGCGACGTCAATTCGAAGGTGCTCGCGGGCGACGCCGGCGGCATGATAAAACTCGCCGAAGCGTTCCACGAACGCAAATTCGCATGGGTCGCCGACACCATCTACGACGCCAACCTCTCGCGCGGCGTGCGCATCGTGCTTATCTCCGGTCCTTCGTCGAGCGGCAAGACCACCTCGGCCAAGCGGCTGGGCATCCAGCTGGGCGTGCTGGGGCTGAAACCGGTGCTGATCTCGCTCGACGACTACTTCGTGGACCGCGAAAAGACCCCGAAGGACGCCGACGGCGAGTATGACTACGAAGCGCTCGAAGCCATCGACCTCGAACTGTTCAACGACCACCTTCGCCGCCTGATGCGCGGCGAGAGCGTCGATATTCCGCGCTACAACTTCATCACGGGACGCCGCATGCAGCACAACGACCCGCTGACGCTCGACGAACGTTCGATTCTGATCGTCGAGGGCATCCACGGACTCAATCCCCGTCTCACGCCGGGCGTTCCCGAAGAGCAAAAGTTCCGCATCTACATCTCCTGCTTCACGTCGGTGGCCATGGACAACCTCTCGCGCATCGCCACCACCGACAACCGCCTGCTGCGCCGCCTGACGCGCGACTACCGGCAGCGGGGCGCCGACGCGCTGGCCACGCTCTCGCGCTGGGCCTCGGTCCGCCGCGGCGAGGAGAAGCACATCTTCCCCTATCAGGAGAACGCCGACGTCATGCTCAACTCGTCGCTCTTCTACGAGATTTCGGTCCTGCGCCCCTTCGCCGAGAAAATCCTCCGCGAAGTGCCCGACACGGTACCCGAATACGACGAAGCGCGCCGCATGCTGAAGTTCCTCGACAACTTCATCCCCATTCCGCCCGACGAGATTCCGCCCACCTCGATCCTGCGCGAATTCATCGGCGGCAGCAGTTTTCAATATTGAGAATCGTCCGCACGCCCCGGCGTCACCCGGACGCAAACCATGCAAGACAATAAACGACCGCCCGGTTCCGACCCGGCCCCGAAACGATAATTCCGCCGCACTGCGGCGCCAAGTCCCCATAACTTCATACAACTAACAGATATGTTCGACAAATTTTCCGAACGCCACATCGGCGTCAGCAACGAAAAGGAGCTCAAAGCCATGCTCGAAACGATCGGCGTCAAGTCGGTCGACGAGCTGATCTCGCAGGTCATTCCGCACTCCATCCGGCTCAAGAAACCGCTCGCGCTGCCCGCGGAGGGCATGAGCGAGTACGAATTCGCAGGCCACATCCGCGCGCTGGCCGAGCGCAACCGCTGCCTGCGGTCGTTCATCGGCATGGGCTACTACCCCTGCGCGGTTCCCGCCGCCGTCACGCGCAACGTCTTCGAGAATCCCGCGTGGTACACCTCCTATACGCCCTATCAGGCCGAGATTTCGCAGGGCCGTCTCGAAGCGCTGCTGAACTTCCAGACCGCCGTGATCTCGCTCACGGGCATGGAGATCGGCAACTGCTCGCTGCTGGACGAGGCTACCGCCGCCGCCGAAGCGATGCTGATGATGTTCGCCCTGCGCTCGCGCGAAGCCGTCAAGGAGGGCCGCAACCAGCTCTTCGTCGACCGCAACATCTTCCCGCAGACGCTCGACGTGCTGCTCACCCGCAGCGAACCCTTCGGCATCGAACTGATCGTCGACGAATACGACGAATACAGCTTCACGGGCAAGGAGTTCGGCGCCATCGTCCAGTATCCGGCCGCCAACGGCGCCGTGCGCGACTACGCGGACTTCACGGCCGCCGCCCACGCCAAGGGCGCGCTGGTCACGGCCGTCGCCGACCTGCTGGCGCTGGCGCTTCTGAAAGCCCCCGGCGAATGGGGCGCCGACATCGCCGTCGGCTCGACCCAGCGTCTGGGCACCCCGATGGGGCTGGGCGGTCCAAGCGCGGGCTACATGACCACGCGCGAAGCCTTCAAGCGCAACATGCCGGGCCGCATCATCGGCGTCTCGGTGGACCGTCTGGGCAACCGGGCGCTGCGCATGGCGCTCCAGATGCGCGAACAGCACATCAAGCGCGAGCGCGCCACGTCGAACATCTGCACCGCCTCGGCGCTGATGGCCTCGATGGTGGGCTTCTACTGCGTCTACAACGGTCCCGAAGGGCTGAAGCGCGCCGCCGACACGGCCCATCTGGCCGCCGCGACGGTAGCCAAGGCGCTCGAAGCGATGGACTACAAACTCGCCGCAACGGCCTATTTCGACACGCTCGAAGTCGCCGCCGAAGCCGCCGTCGTACAGTCGCTGGCGCTCGAAAGCGGCATCAACTTCTTCTACCCGACCGAAGGTTCGGTGCGCATGTCGTTCGACGAAGTCACGACTCCGGAGGAGATCGCCGAGGTCATCCGCATCTTCGCCGCCGCCAAAGGCAAGAAAGCCAAGGCCGTAAAGCCCGTCACCGAAAGCAACGTCCCGGCCGGTCTGCGCCGCCGTTCGGCCTACCTGACCGAACCGGTCTTCAACGCCTACCGTTCGGAAAGCGCCCTGATGCGCTACATCAAACAACTGGAACTGCGCGACATATCGCTGGCCAACTCGATGATCTCTTTAGGTTCGTGCACCATGAAGCTCAACGCCGCGGCGCTCATGCAGCCCCTTTCGCTGGCCGGCTTCCAGAACATGCACCCCTTCGCCCCGGCGGATCAGGCCGAGGGTTACATGCAGTTGATCACGGAGTTGGAAAACGATCTGGCGACGATCACGGGCTTCGCGGCCTCGTCGCTGCAGCCCAATTCGGGCGCGGCGGGCGAGTACACGGGGCTGATGGTGATCCGCGCCTACCACCAGAGCCGCGGACAGGGCTACCGCAACGTCGTGCTGATCCCGGCGTCGGCCCACGGCACCAACCCCGCGTCGGCCGCCATGGCGGGCATGAAGATCGTCACCGTGGCGTGCGACGCCAACGGCAACATCGACGTGGAGGACCTCGAAGCCAAGGCCAAGGAGTACAGTTCGGAGTTGTGCGGCCTGATGGTGACCTATCCCTCGACGCACGGGGTGTTCGAAAGCCGCATCCGCGAAATCGTGGACGCCGTACACGACGCGGGCGGACAGGTCTACATGGACGGCGCCAACATGAACGCGCAGGTGGGCCTGACCAATCCGGGCTACATCGGCGCCGACGTCTGCCACCTCAACCTGCACAAGACCTTCGCCATGCCCCACGGCGGCGGCGGTCCGGGCGTGGGTCCGATCTGCGTCGCCGAGCACCTCAAAGCCTTCCTCCCCTCGCATTCGGTTATGGCGACGGGCGGCGACGAAGGCATCACCGCCGTGGCATCGGCTCCTTGGGGCTCCGCACTGCTGCTGCCCATAACCTACGGTTATATCAAGATGCTGGGTGAAGCCGGACTGCGCCGCGCTACGGAAATGGCGATCGTCAACGCCAACTACATGTCCGCCGCGCTCGCATCGGAGTTCAGGACCTACTATTCGGGCGAGACGGGCCGCGTGGGTCACGAGATGATCCTCGACCTGACCAACTTCAAGAAGGACTACAACATCGACTGCGGCGACATCGCCCACCGGCTGATGGACTACGGATTCCATGCCCCGACGCTCTCGTTCCCCGTGCACGAGACACTGATGGTCGAGCCGACCGAATCGGAGCCGAAAGCCGAAATGGACCGCTTCATCGAAGCCCTCGTGTCGATCAAGCGCGAGTGCGAAGCGGCCGTCGGACAGCCCGACAACGTGGTGGTCAATGCGCCCCACACGGCCGTGGAGATCGCGGGCGAGTGGCCGCATCCCTACACCCGTCAGCAGGCGGTCTTCCCGCTCGAATGGGTGCGCCAAGCGAAGTTCTTCCCCTATGTTTCGAAGATCGACGCCGGCTACGGAGACCGCAACCTCTGCTGCAGGAATTGCGAATAAATCGTGAAAGCCGCGATTATTAAGGAATTATATGTAACTTTGCAGCCCGTACGGCGCGGATTCCGCCGCTGACGGAGCCGCCGGCCGGTTCGAAAGAACGGTCCCGGCGGCAGGCGCCGCAGCGCTGCAAGCCAACGTCCGGATTCCGGCAGGCGCGTTTTTTGCCGTATGCGGAAGTAACCGCATGCAGAAAACAAGCCGTGCAGAAGCGGACAAGCCCCCAAAGGCAGGCGGAGCGCGGAAACGCTCCGCGAGCCAAGCCCCGCCGGAGGGAAATGCCGGGCGGGAACGCAGACCGGGAATAACAGGCGGTAGCGCAGACCCAAACGCCGGGCGGAAATGCCGGACGGAAACGCGGAGAAGGGCCGCAAGGCAGAAACGCCGGCAAAAACGGACAAGCCCCCAAAGGCAGACGGAGCGCGGAAACGTTCCGCGAGCCAAGCACCGCCGGAGGGAATGCCGGGCGGAAATCCGGGCGGCAACGCAGACCGGGAACAACGGGCGGAAATACCCGGCGGGAACAACGAAAACGAAAAAAACATTTTTTAACGAATTATTATGAAAGTAGAACAGAACAAAATGGTCGGCGTGGACTACAAGCTCACCGTCGACGGACAGATCGCAGACCAGTCGCGTCCGGGCCAGCCGCTCGAATTTATCTTCGGAACAGGCATGCTGCTCCCCAAATTCGAAGAGGCGATTCTGGGCAAGGAGGTCGGCGAAGCCGTCTCGTTTACCCTTGAGCCGAAGGACGGTTACGGCGAACTGATCGCCGACGCCGTGGTAGACCTGCCCAAAAACATATTCATGGTGGACGGCAAACTCGCCGAGGACATCCTCTTCGTGGGTTCGCAGGTTCCGATGAGCGACAATCAGGGCAACCGCATGATGGGCATCGTCAAGGAGGTCGGCGAGGAGACCGTGAAAATGGACTTCAACCACCCGATGGCCGGCAAGACGCTCAACTTCGACGTCGAGATCGTATCGGTGCGCGACGTAACGCCCGAAGACCTGCAGGGCGGCTGCTCGTGCGGAGAGTGCGGAGACGACTGCGGCGGCGGTTGCGACCACGAAAAAGGGCACTGCGACTGCCACTGACAGAAAAGCGGGACTTGCAGAAGCCCCGCTTTTTTAAAACCCCGAAACCGACTCTGCCATGACCCAGACCGAACTGCTGAAAATGATCGGCAGCGGCGCCGTACGGGACCTCGACCTGACGGGCCGCGAATTGAAGAACATCGATTTCAAAGGCTGCCGTGTGGAAAACGTGACATTCGACGAATGCACGCTCACGGAGTGCAATTTCGACGGCTGCGGGATGGAGCGCGTCTCCTTCCGCAAGGCCGCGCTGCGCAACTGCCGCTTCCGCAGGGCGAAGATCGCATGGAGCGACTTCCGCTACTGCGAGATCGAAAGGGCCACTTTCGAAGAGGCCGAAATCCGGTTCTGCGACCTTTACCGCGCCATGCTCACCGGAATCGTCATCATGCGCAAGGCTCGGATCGGAGAGACGAGCCTCTACTACGCCTACTTCGGCGAAGGGGTGAACATACGCCGCGAAAACATCGCCGGCGGCAGGCTGCTCCAGCAGGACCTCGACGCCTACAGGCAGTTTCTGATCGAATGGAACACCTCCGGCACGGGAGTCCGCCGGAACGACCGCGCCGAGCAGTCGGCGTGGAGTCCCGATGCGGCGCTGCACGCCCGCTGGGCCGACGCCGAGGAGATATACAAGAACTTCAACGGCTTGTGGACGGGCATCGGATTTCTGCGCGACGCGAACTGGGCCTACGTGAAGGGCCGCCGCATGGAACGCCGGCGCATGCTGGCCGACTGGCGCGGCGCACCGCTGTCGCGCAAACCCCAGCTGGCATGGAAAATAGCGACCAATACGCTGATGGACATCATGTTCGGCTACGGCGAGAGTCTCTTCCGCATGGTCACGACCTACGTGGTGCTGGTGCTCTTCTTCGCCTACGTCTTTCAGGGAAACGCTTCGCTGCCCTCCTACCTGCAGGCCTTCTGGATCAGTCTGAAGAACATGGCGGGCGTCGGTTCGGAGCAGCTCAGCGGCATATCCCCGCTGGTAGACATGCTCAACGTCGTCCAGACGACGATCGGCATCCTGCTCACCGGTATCTTCGGCTTCATCCTCGGCAACAAGATACGCAATCAGTAAAAGCCGTGTTCACACTGCGCCAATACCTGACCACGCTGGCCGATACGCACGGCCTCACCCGGACGCTGGGCGAGATCGAGGTGTGCCGCGACGGAAAGGGGCGCATATGTTACTCGGCAGGCAACAGCGCCGTCGTATTCCGCATCCGCTGCGAAGGCCGCGTCCGCTCGCTGCGCTGTTACATGCACCATCCGCGCCATCTGGCGGAAATCTACGGCGAGAAGCTGCTGCCGCAGGAGCTTTTCATCTACACCTCGCCCGCAGGCGGCGTCTGGGTGGATGTGGTGCTGAGCGACTGGATCGAAGGCGTGACGCTTCACGAAGCGGTCGCCGCAGCCGCCGAGACGGGCGACACGGCGCGGCTGAGGAGATTTGCCGCCGCATTCGACCGCATGGCCGCGGCGCTCACGGCGGACGACTGGGCGCACGGCGACCTGAAACCCGAAAACATCGTCGCGGACAACCGGGGACGGCTCCACCTGATCGATTTCGACGCCATGTTTCTGCCCGCTTTCGCAGGCCGGCACAGCCCGGAGCTGGGCACGGCGGCTTTCCAGCATCCCGCGCGCACGGTGCGGGATTTCGACGCTTCGCTCGACGACTATCCGGCGGCCCTGATCTCCACGGCACTGCATGCGCTGGCGCTCGACCCGACGCTGTACGCCCGCTATTCCGAGGCCGACGGGCTGCTCTTCACGCCGCAGAAGATCGGGACCGACGCGGCGCTCTGCGAGGTGCTCGCACTCTTCGAGCGCAGGGGACTCGCGGCGCAGTACCGGATTGCACGGTTGCTCCGTTCGCCTTCGCTCCGGCTGCCGGGGCTGCCGCAACTGCTGGCACTGGCGGCGGAAACGACGGAAACGGATGAAAGAACGGGACCTGAGGAAACGAAGAATGCAGTGAATACGGCAACGACAGGGACAACCGGATCCGGGGAAACAGCCGGATCAACAGGACCAAAGCGGGCAATGGGAGCGGAAGAAACGGCAGGCGGAAATTCCGGCTCCGCGGACGGCCCAACAGGCGCCCCAGCGGATGGCTCGGCAGAGGCCCCAGCGGGCGACTCGGCAGAAAGCACAACAGGCGCCCCAACAGAGGACCCAACGGACGGCGCCGTCGCCGAAGCGGCCGAGCTTTTCGTCGAAAACGGCCTGTGGGGCTACCGCACGCCGGAACAGGTCGTCGTGCCGCCGCTCTACGACTGCGGATTCGACTTCACCGAAGGGCTGGCGGCGGTACGGCTCGGAGCGACATGGCACTATATCGACGGCGCGGGCCGGACCCGGATCAGCTGTCCGGGGTGCGAAGCCGTGAAGCCGTTCCGCAACGGACGCGCCCCGGTCGTATGCGGCGGAAGGCGGCTGGAGATCGACCGGGAGGGCCGCGAGTTTGATATTTAGCCTTAAATCGTTATATTTGCATTTGCTTAATACGACACCGATGCCTCAACTCAGATATATGACTCCGGCGGAGATTTCCGCCGCCGAATCCCTCGGATCTTCGGCCGAAGCATGGTCGCAGGTGAGGGTCTCCGAAGATTTCACGCCCTTCCAGCTGCTGCAAAGCCATCTGGAGGGGACGGTCGAGATCGGCTCCGGCGCGCGCATCATCCGATCGCGCGTATGCAACTACCGGATCGGCGAGGGCGCGCTCATAGAGGGCGTCATGGCTCTCGAATGCCGCCGCCGGAGCACGTTCGGCAACGGCGTGGGCGTAGCGACGATGAACGAGTGCGGGGGCCGCACGGTCAGGATATTCGACCGGATGTCGGCGCAGGTAGCCTATCTGATGGCCGTCTACCGCCACCGGCCGCAGACCGTTGCGGCGCTGGAGCGCATGGTGGAGGCGTATGCCGAAGCGGGTGCGTCAGAGATGGGCAGCGTAGGCCGCAACACCCGCATCGTAGGCGCGAAATTCATCCGCGAAGTCCGCATCGGCGACGAAGTGTGCATCGACGGGGCCTCGATGCTCGAAAACGGCACCGTCTGCGACGGGGCGCATATCGGCGTGGACGTCAAGGCCTACGACTTCATCGCCGCCGAGAAGGCGCACATCGACAACGGGTCGATCGTCGAACGCTGCTTCGTGGGCGAGAGCTGCCGGCTGGACAAGGCCTTCACGGCAGCCGAGTCGCTCTTTTTCGCAAACTCGCACTGCGAAAACGGGGAGGCGGCCTCGATCTTCGCGGGTCCCTACACCGTCTCGCACCACAAATCGTCGCTGCTGATCGCCGGCATGTTCTCGTTCTTCAACGCCGGGAGCGGCTCCAACCAGAGCAACCACCTCTTCAAGAGCGGCGCCGTACACCAGTCGGTGCATCTGCGCGGCTGCAAGTTCGCCAGCGGGGCCTACATCATGTCGCCGGCGCTCGAAGGGGCCTTCACGATGATCATGGGGCACCACTCGTACCACCACGACACGTCGGCGTTTCCCTACTCCTACCTGATCGAGAAGGAGGGCCGCACGACGCTCATGCCGGGGGCGAACCTCACCAGCTACGGCGCCGTGCGCGACATCGAGAAGTGGCCGGCGCGCGACCGCCGCGAACGCAAACGCGACGTCATCAACTTCGAAGAATACAACCCCTACATAACCGAAGCGATGCTCAGGGCCGTGGACACGCTCCACACGCTGGCCGAAGAGGACCCCGACGCGCCGTCGTACGTCTACCGCAAGGCGGTCATCCGCGCCGCGGCCCTCAAACGGGGCATCGGCCTTTACAACAAATTCGTCGTCGCGGCGCTGGGCGCCATGCTCGACCGCGGCGAATCGGCCGCACGCTACGACGGCAGCGGCCGCTGGCTCGACGTGGCGGGGCAGTACGTCACCAAACGCGAGGTCGAAGCGATCCTCGACGCCGTGGACCGCGGCGAGCTGACAACGCCCGAAGAGGTGGACAACCGTTTCAGGGTCTTTTTCGTGCATTACGACGACTACGCCCACAGCTGGGCCGAAGGGATTTACGCCTCGCTGCTGGGGCGCGTGCCCACCGCGGCAGAGATCGGCGACGCGATCGAGGCGGGGCGCAACGCAAGGGAGGCGATGCGCCGCACGACCGACGCCGACCGCGAGCGCGACTGTTCGCTCGACATGGCCGTCAGCTACGGTCTGGACAGCGACGACGAGCGCGAAGTACGCGACGACTATTACTCGGTCCGGGGATTAAAATAGACGCAACATGTATACACAAAGCATCACACGCAACCACCGCACGGCATTCATACTGGCCATAGACTGTTCGGGATCGATGGCCGAAAGCATCCTCTTCCGGGGACGCAGGCTCACCAAGGCCGAGGCGGTGGCAGGCATCACCAACGACCTGCTGTTCGAGCTGGTAGAACGCGCCCGCCGCAGCGACGGCATACGCGACTATTACGACATCGCCGTGATCGGCTATTCGGGCGACGACGAGGTGCGCTCGCTGCTGCCCGACGGCGAAGAGCTGGTGCCGGTGAGCGCCCTCGCGGCGCGGGAGATGCCGGTGCGTACGGAGGTGATCGAACACCGTCTTCCCGACGGCAGCATCGCCCTGCGCGAGATTCCCGCACCGTCGTGGATCGAGCCGCAGGCGGCAGGACAGACGCCCATGTGCGAAGCGCTGCGCCGAGTGCGCGACATCGCCGCCGAATGGACAGCACGCGCGGCCAACGCCGAGAGTTTCCCGCCCGTGGTATTCAACATCACCGACGGCGAGGCGACCGACTGCGACGACGAGGAGCTGCGTGCGGTATGCAACCAGATCAAGGCGCTGGAGACCGCCGACGGCAACGTGCTGCTGATAAACATCCACATCGCCGCAGGCGACGCCGGACGGCACGTATTCTTTCCCGAAGCCGACGAAGCCAACTACACGAACCGCTATGCGGCGCTGCTGTACGACTGTTCGAGCGAAATGCCGGCGGTATTCAACGAAGCCATACGCGAAGCCAAAGGCCCCGGCGCGGTGCCCCCGTTCCGGGGCATGAGCTACAACGCATCGGCGGCCCAGCTGGTCACCATGCTCAACATAGGTTCCATCAGCGTCAAAACCGAATAGCCATGACAGCGACCATCCAACACTTCACCCGTGCGCTGCTGACGCCCGACCTGTCGCTGGCGACGCTCTCCGACGCCCGCGCCGTCACCGACTGCAACGGCATGCCGCGCATGGTACGCACCACGCGGTTCGCCGAAGCCGAAATCGAATGGCGCGGCGAGCGGTGGCTCGCCGCCATGCCCCTGACGCCTGCAGCACTGCCCCGCATCGAACGCACGGCTTCGGTCCTGCGGCGCATGAACACCGAACACCTGACGCAATTCCGCATTCTGCCGGAGGAAATGCGCTGGACCGACGCGCTGGGCAACGAGCGGCGCACGGGACTCGTCCTGCAGCAGCTTCCGGGCCGGGAATTCGCCGAGGCGCTGCTCACGGAGGACAAAACGGTTCTGCTCGCGGCGCTCGACACGCTGCGCGAAGCCCTGCGGGAGCTGGAATTCACGCACAACAACCTCCGGGAAAGCAACCTCCGCTGGCACCGGGGACGAATCATACCGATCCGTTATTACGACGCCCGCATAGGCGCGGCGGAAAACGGCGGGGCCGATGCGGAGGCGTTCGAGGCCCTGAAACGCCGGATCGCCGAGGCGCCCATGCCCCGGCAGTCGGTAAACGACGTCGAAGCGGTCTACAATCCGGTGCGGAAGCTGACCGGGCACCGCTGGACGAGCCACGTATTCGAAGGGCTGGTATGCGTCGAGGACGAAGGCGGATTCGGATTCGTCGATACGGACAACAACCCGGTGATTCCGTCGCAGTTCCTCTGGGCGGGCGACTTCCACGAAGGCCGCGCCGAGGTTCAGACGCGGACCGGCATGGGACTGATCGACCGCGAAGGAGGCTACGTCATCCCGCCCGAATACGAAATCGTCGATTACGACCCGGCGGTCAGCATCGTGCACGTCCGCCACGGCGGACGCTGGGCGCTGTTCGACTATCTGGGCCGCCGCCTGACGGAGTTCGGCCGGGAGGATATGCAGGAGCCTGTCCGGCAGGAGCCGTGCAGGTCCGAAATTTGCAGATAACAACGTCACAAAACATACGACAATGGAAGAAACGATCAAATGCCTGATTATCGGCAGCGGCCCCGCAGGGTACACCGCAGCTATCTATACTTCGCGCGCCAACCTCCGGCCCGTACTCTACGAGGGTATCGAGCCGGGCGGGCAGCTCACGACCACGACCGACGTGGAGAATTTTCCGGGCTATCCCGACGGCGTCAGCGGCCAGCAGATGATGGCCGACATGCGCCGTCAGGCCGAACGCTTCGGAGCCGACATCCGCATCGGAACCGTGACGAGCGTGGACCTCTCGTCGCGTCCGTTCCACGTGGTGATCGACGGCACGACGCAGATCAAGGCCGAGACGCTCATCATCGCCACGGGAGCATCGGCAAAATACCTCGGCCTGCCTTCGGAAACGAAATTCCGCGGCATGGGCGTCAGCGCGTGCGCCACGTGCGACGGATTCTTCTACCGCAAGAAGGACGTGGCCGTGGTCGGCGGCGGCGACACGGCCTGCGAGGAGGCCACCTATCTGGCCTCGATCTGCCGCAAGGTCTACATGATCGTGCGCAAGCCCCACCTGCGCGCTTCGAAGGCCATGCAGGAGCGGGTGTTCAACACCACCAATATCGAAGTGATGTTCAACCACAACACCGCCGAGGTGCTGGGCGACGAATCGGGCGTGACGGGCGCGCTGCTGCGCTGCAACGACGGCAAGGAGGTCAGGATCGACATAGCGGGATTCTTCCTCGCCATCGGCCACCATCCCAATACGGAGCTTTTCGCCGACCAGCTGACGCTCGACGCGGAAGGGTACATCAAAACGGAAGCGGGCACCTCGAAGACCAATATCGAAGGGGTCTTTGCCGCGGGCGACGTGCGCGACCCGCATTACCGGCAGGCCATAACGGCCGCGGCGTCGGGCTGCATCGCGGCGATCGACTGCGAACGCTTCATCCTGAACCGCGCAGAGTAAACCGAATCACGCAGAGCGAACAAAAACAGGCACCCCGCATGAGTTTCAGCGTCACCATACTCGGATCGTCCTCCGCCAAGCCCACTCTGAGCCGCCATCCGTCGGCCCAAGCGGTCAATGTGCACGAGCAGTACTATCTGGTCGATGCGGGCGAGGGAGTGCAGCAGCAGCTGATCCGCTGCGGGATCACCCCGCTGAAACTGCGCGCCGTGTTCATCTCGCACCTGCACGGCGACCATGTCTTCGGACTCTTTCCGCTGATCTCGACGCTGGCGCTCTACGGGCGCAAAACCCCGCTGCGGGTATTCGCCCCGGCGCCTTTCGGCGAGATACTGGCCTGCCACCTGCGGTTTTTTGACAGCGAGCTGCCCTATCCGGTGGTCTGGACCGAGGTGGACACGACCAAGCACGCGCTGCTGCTGGAAAACCGCACGCTCGAAGTGTGGAGCATTCCGCTGCGCCACCGGGTGCCGACGGCGGGATTCCTCTTCCGCGAGAAGGAGCCGCCGCTGAACGTCGAGAAGTTCAAGATCGCGAAATACGGCCTTACGGTCGCGCAGATCACCGCCGCCAAGCGGGGCGAGGAGATCGCGCTCCCGACGGGCGAGGTCATACCCAACGCGGAGCTGACCTACCGCCCCTATGCGCCCCGGTCGTACGCCTACCTCTCGGACACCAACTTCTCGGCGAAGGCCGCGACGCTGGCCAAGGGCGCGGACCTGATGTACCACGAGGCGACCTACGCCGCCGCCGAACAGAAAACGGCCAAGGAGCGGGGCCACTCGACAAGCGCCGACGCGGCCAAAGCCGCCCTAAAGGCCGGAGCCAAGCGGCTGATAATCGGACACTATTCGTCCCGCTACAAGAACGAAAACATATTGGTCGAAGAGGCCCGCGCGATCTTCCCGGAGACCTATCCGGCCACCGAAGGCGTCACCTTCACCATAGAGAAACAACGATGACGAAAGCCGAAATACAACTCGTCCGCGCGCTGGCCGACAAACGCGGACGCACGGAACACGGACTGTTCGTGGCCGAAGGGGAGAAACTCATCGGCGAACTGCGCGGCTCGCACCTGAAGGTCCGCAAGATCTTCGCGCTGGAGGGCGTGTTCGCAGGGCCGGAGGTCGAGACCGTCGCCCCGCGCGACATGGAGCGGCTGTCGCTGCTCAAAACCGCCGCCAACTCGCTGGCAATCGTCGAGACGCCCCGCTACGGGCTGGACATGCGGTCGCTCGCGGGGCGGCTGACGCTGGCGCTCGACGACGTGCAGAACCCCGGCAACCTCGGCACGATCGTCCGGCTGGCCGACTGGTTCGGCATCGCCGACATCGTCTGCTCGGAGGCTTCGGCCGACTGCTTCAACCCGAAGGTCGTGCAGGCCACGATGGGCGCGATTCTGCGGGTGCGGGTTCACTACACCGATCTGGGAGCGTTTCTGCACGACGCGGGAGCCGCCGGGCTGCCCGTTTACGGCACGTTTCTGGAAGGGGAGAATATCTACGGCACGACGCTTACGGAAGAGGGCGTCGTCGTCATGGGCAACGAAGGCCGCGGCATCTCGCAGGCCGCGGCGCGCGCCGTGACGCACAAGCTCTTCATCCCGCCCTACCCCGCCGACCGCCGCGGGTCGGAGTCGCTCAACGTGGCGATGGCCACGGGCATCGTATGCTCGGAATTCCGGCGTCGGGCAGGCATGGGAAGCGGGAAATAGGCCCGCCGCACCACAAATAAAAGACTGCCGGGATTGCTCCCGGCAGTTATTTTTTTTGCGACATCCGGCAAGGCCCGCGGCGCGGGAACCGACTGCGGCACAAGGGAGGTTCGGCAAAGGCAGGCGCGACGCAAAGCAGATTCAGCACAAGGCAGGTCGGCACAAGGCAGGTCGGCACAAGGCAGATTAGACACAAGTCCGGCGCAACGCAAAACCGATTCAGCGCATGCCGCCCGGCGGCAAACCGATAACAAACCGCGAACAAACCGACAAAGCCCCGCAACAGACAGGCGCCGGCAAAAGGCTCAGCCCACGGCAACGGCGGCATGCTCCTGCACGATGGCGGCGATCCGCCGCACCTGCGCCAGCGCTTCGGCACACTGCCAGCGGGAGAAAAGCGCCTCCGATTCGAGCCGGCCTATGGTCTGCACGAGCCGGCCGACGGCCTGCAAGAGCGTCTGCAGTTCGCCGGGCGAGGCCGAGCGCAAGTCGGTGGCGGCCAGCAGCACGGCAGTCTCCCGGCCGCGGCGTTCGAACTCCGAAAGCGCCGCATTGCTCCGGCGCCGGTCGTAGGGAGCCACCCATAATATTTCGAACATCAGCCGGAAAACCGTATCGACCAGTTCCGGATTGTGTTTTTTAGTCGTCTTTTGTGCGCAAGGTTCCATCTTTCGGGCGGTTTATCGAAAAAAGCGCGGGCAGTATCACCGAATCCACCATCGAGGTATTGGACGACCTGTAACGTAGAATACGGTAAATGCCCACGCCGAAAACAGCGAGAGCATCAACCTTTGTTCCTTACGTTACGCGAAAGTGTCCAATTTTCGACGGTAAGAAAAAAGCCGATGCGCTTTAATCCGAATATGTCATCAGCCCTAACAGGCTGCATAAAACAAAGGTAGGAAAAAATAGTCCATCCGCAAAACATTACGGATCGCCGCAGTGCAAAAAAACATTTTAATTGCATCCGGCCTATTGCAGATTCTGAATAATATGTATCTTTGTAGATTGAAATACTTGTATCCATGTCAGAACAGAAACTTAAAATAGGCATCACGCAGGGCGACACGAACGGCATCGGCTGGGAGGTCATCCTCAAGGCGCTGGCCGATCCGCGCATGACGGAGCTTTTCACGCCCGTCGTATACGGCTCGCCCAAGGCCGCGGCCTATTACCGAAATACGCTCGCACAGACCGAACCGGTGCAGTTCAACGCCGTAACGTCGGCCCGCGACGCCCGCCGCGGCAAAGTGAACCTCGTCGCATGCGGCGACACGGAGCAGATCGAACCGGGCAAAGCTTCGGCCGAGGCCGGGCGCGCCGCCGTCGAGGCGCTGCGCCGCGCGACGCAGGAGCTGAAGGAGGGGCTGCTCGACGCCATCGTCACAGCCCCCTTCAACAAGGAGAGCGTGCAGGGCGACGGGTTCCACTTCACGGGCCATACCGAATTCATCGGGGCCGAACTGGGCGGGGAGCCGATGATGATCATGTGCAGCGAGATTCTGCGCGTGGGGCTGGTCACCAAGCACATTCCGGTGTCGGAGATCAGCGGCAGCATCACCGGGGAGAAGATCGTGCGCGACCTGCATACGCTCCGCCGCACGCTGAAAGAGGACTTCGGCATCGTCGAGCCGCGCATCGCCGTGATGGCTCTCAACCCGCATGCCGGGGACGGAGGACTGCTGGGACGCGAGGAGCAGGAGATCATCCGCCCGGCCGTCGTCGAGGCGTTCAATCAGGGCGTGCTGGCGTTCGGACCGTTTGCCGCCGACGGGCTTTTCGCAGGCGGAGGATACGCAAAATACGACGGCATACTGGCCATGTACCACGATCAGGGGCTGGCGCCGTTCAAGACGCTTTCGCCCGACGGCGTGAACTTCACGGCCGGACTCTCGAAGGTCCGCACCTCGCCCGACCACGGCACGGCCTACGACATCGCCGGGCAGGACAAAGCCGACCCGCAGTCGATGCGCTCGGCGATTTACGCCGCGATCGACATCGTCGAGCACCGCCGCGCATGGGCCGAATGGAGCCGCAACCCGCTGCAACGCGCCGAACGCGAGAAGGGCGGCCGCGACGTCTCGGTCAAGGACCTGCCGCAGACCGAAAAGGAGGATTAGCGCAGGAGCGACGAAAAACCGGGATCTGGGCCGGAGGAAGAGGAAGAGGAAGAGGAAGAAAAGGAAGAGCAAACGACATCCGCCGTATCCGCCCAAAGATTGCGGGCAGGGCGCAGCAAGAACAGAAACAACACACCGGGCAAACCGGAGGCGTATTCCGTCTCGTAATTGTGGAAGCGCCGAAGGCCCCGAAAACTTAATTTATATTTTATGATCAAAATCACTTTTCCCGACGGCTCGGTCAGAGAATACGCCGAAGGGACTACTGCTTACCAGATCGCAGAGAGCATCAGCCCTCGTTTAGCTGCTGACTCACTGGCCGCTTCGGTAAACGGCGCAACGGTAGACATGACGCGCCCGATCGGGGAAGACGCCTCGGTCAAATTCTACAAATGGGACGACGAAGAGGGCAAGCACGCCTTCTGGCACACCTCGTCGCACCTGCTGGCCGAAGCCCTCGAAGCCCTCTATCCGGGCATCAAGTTCGGCATCGGCCCCGCCATCGAAAACGGCTTCTACTACGACGTCGATTCGCCGACGCCGATCACCGAGGCCGACCTTCCGAAGATCGAACAGAAGATGCAGGAGCTGTCCCGCAACAAAGAGCAGCTCGTCCGCCGCGAGGTCCCCAAGGCCGAAGCGCTCAAGACCTTCACCGAGAAGGGCGACCAGTACAAGGTCGAACTGATCTCGGACCTGCAGGACGGAACCATCTCATTCTATACCAACGGTGCGTTCACCGACCTCTGCCGGGGGCCGCACATCCCCAACACGGGTTACATCAAGGCCCTCAAGCTGACTTCGGTGGCAGGTGCCTACTGGCGCGGCAACGAGAAGAACAAGATGCTGACGCGCATCTACGGCATCTCGTTCCCCAAGAAGTCGATGCTCGACGAATACCTCGTGATGATGGAGGAGGCCAAGAAACGCGACCACCGCAAGCTGGGCAAGGACCTCGAACTGTTCTGTTTCTCGCAGCGCGTAGGACAGGGTCTGCCCTTGTGGCTGCCGAAAGGCGCCGCGCTCAGGGACCGGCTCGAACAGTTCCTGCGCAACGTGCAGAAAGAATACGGCTACCAGCAGGTCATCACCCCGCATATCGGCAACAAGGAGCTGTACGTGACTTCGGGACACTACGCCAAGTACGGCAAGGATTCGTTCCAGCCGATTCACACCCCGATCGAGGGCGAGGAGTATCTCCTGAAGCCGATGAACTGCCCGCACCACTGCGAGATTTACCGTTCGAAGCCCCGTTCGTACAAGGAGCTGCCCGTCCGTCTGGCGGAGTTCGGCACCGTGTACCGCTACGAGCAGTCGGGCGAACTGCACGGACTGACCCGCGTGCGCGGATTCACGCAGGACGACGCCCACCTGTTCGTACGCCCCGACCAGCTGCTCGAAGAGTTCGAGCGGGTGATCGACATCGTGCTCTACATCTTCAAGACGCTGAAGTTCGACAACTATACGGCACAGATTTCGCTGCGCGACCCCAACAACAAGGAGAAGTACATCGGCTCGGACGAAAACTGGGAGAAGGCCGAAAGCGCCATCATGCAGGCCGCTGAGGAGAAGGGACTCAATACGGTCGTGGAGTACGGCGAAGCCGCGTTCTACGGTCCCAAGCTCGACTTCATGGTCAAGGACGCCATCGGCCGCAAGTGGCAGTTGGGAACCATTCAGGTGGACTACAACCTGCCGGAGCGGTTCGACCTGACGTACAAGGGCGCGGACGACAAACTGCACCGCCCGATCATGATTCACCGCGCACCGTTCGGCTCGATGGAGCGTTTCGTGGCTGTATTGCTGGAGCATACGGGCGGCAAATTCCCGTTGTGGCTCTCGCCCCAGCAGGTCGTGGTGCTCCCCATTTCGGAGAAGTTCAACGACTACGCCCAGCAGGTTGCGGAGTACCTCAACCGCAGCGACGTGAGGACCGAGGTGGACGACCGCAACGAGAAAATCGGCCGCAAGATCCGCGACAACGAACTCAAGCGCATCCCCTACCTGCTGATCGTCGGCGAGAAGGAGGAGGCCGAAGGACTCGTGTCGGTACGCGCGCAGGGCGAAGGCGACAAGGGTCAGATGACGCTCGAAGGCTTCCGCGACTTCATCGCCGGACTGGTGAAGGAGGAGATCGAGGCCAACAAAATGGAAAAGAAATAACGACTCCGGTCCGCATCCGGGACTTCCCCCTTTCGGGGGAAATTCCGGACGGCGGGGTTTACGGCACGCCGCAGGTCACGCCCCGGCAGCCGGACAATGAAAAACAAAAGTAATTAACCACTTTAATACTTTACGATTATCGCAGCACCGAAACCATTCCCGCCGAGGCCATTCAACCCCGGGAATAACCGGCCGAAACCGGCAGCCGGCACCAACAACCGGTACGGGCGCCGCCCGCCCGAAAAGGAGAATCCGCACCGCATCAACGAGCAGATAACGGCTCCCGAAGTGCGCGTCGTGGGCGACAACGTCGAACAACCGCTGGTTTTACCCATACGCGAAGCGCTGAAGCTCGCCGACAGCATGGAACTCGACCTGATCGAGATCTCGCCCAAGGCCGAGCCGCCCGTATGCCGCATCGCCGATTACCAGAAATTCCTCTACCAGCAGAAGAAAAAGGCCAAGGAGCTGAAAGCCAATCAGGTGAAAGTCGTGATCAAGGAGATCCGCTTCGGTCCGCAGACCGACGACCACGACTACAACTTCAAGCTCAAGCACGCCACCAACTTCCTGAAGGAGGGCTGCAAGGTCAAGGCGTACGTCTTCTTCCGCGGCCGTTCGATCGTCTTCAAGGAGCAGGGCGAAATCCTGCTGCTCCGCTTCGCCACCGACCTCGAAGAGGTCGCCAAAGTGGAGATGATGCCCAAGCTCGACGGCAAGAAGATGAACATGATGCTGGCGCCCAAAACCAACAAGAAGTAGCGGCCGAGCGGTTCCGACACCGCGCGAAGCGACTATATCCGATCCATAATCGGGGTCCCGGAAGGGAGTCCGATTGTGGATTTTTATTTCATGACCGACGCAAGCGGCAGAGAGGCGGCGGCCTTTCACACACCTGCGGAAGCGGACCTGCAGGCATGCACCTGCGGGAACGAGCTTTCGGGAACGGGCTTTCAGGAACGACGCGGGGGACAGACTTTCGGAAGCGCTACGCAGGGAACCGCCCTGCCGGACTTATTCCGTCCGCAGAAAAGGGATTTTGCCGAATTTCGAAATATATTTACCTTTGCAATGAAATGATTACGCAGGACGACATATTCGGGATCACGGACGACGCGGCGTTCGAAGCCGCCGCACTGGAGGTATTCAGGCGGCAGGCGGCCGAATGCCCGCCCTACCGCGAGTATCTCGCGCTGGCCGGAGTGCGGCCCGAAGAGGTGCGAGCGGCCCGCGAAATTCCGTTCCTGCCGATCGAAATCTTCAAGACCCACGACGTCTACTGCGGCGGCACGGAGCCGGAGGCGGTCTTCACCTCGTCGGCAACAACGGGCATGACGCCGTCGCGCCACCCGATGCGTTCGCTGGCGCTGTACGAACGGACGTTCCGCGCAGCATTCGGCACGTTCTACGGCGAACCGGGGCAGTGGAGCCTCTATGCCCTGCTGCCCAATTACCTGCGCCGCAAGGGGTCGTCGCTGGTCTACATGGCCGACCGGCTGATCGCCGACTGCGGTTCGGGCGGCTTCTACTTGGACGACTACGACGCGCTGCTGGCGGCCATGCAGGCCGATCCGAAGCCCAAAATCCTGCTGGGCGTAAGCTATGCGCTGTGGGATCTGGCGGAGCGTTACGCCCCGAAGCTCGAAAATACGGTCATAATGGAGACGGGCGGCATGAAGGGTTACCGCGAAGAGATTCCCAAGGAGGAGTTCCACAAAATCCTGTGCGGCGCATTCGGCGTCGGCGCGATACACTCCGAATACGGCATGGCCGAGCTGACTTCGCAGGCCTATTCGCAGGGCGGCAACCTCTTTCGCTGTCCGCCGTGGATGCGCGTCACGACCCGCGACGTGAACGATCCGTTCGACCCCCAGCCCGCGGGAACGCGCGGAGGGCTGAACATCGCCGATCTGGCGAACTGGTGGTCGTGCGCGTTCATCCAGACGCAGGACGTGGGCCGGGTCGATGCCCGCGGAACGTTCGTCGTCGAGGGGCGCATCGACCACAGCGACATCAGAGGATGCAACTTACTGGTACAGTGAACCTAAACGGGTTTCCGCCGCAAGGCGGGCAGGCCCCGATATAAAACCGAATTATGAAAACAGCAGCATTCGTCCCCATACGGCTCAACAGCCAGCGCGTCAGCGGCAAGAACCTGCGTCCGCTGAGCGGGTCGCCGCTCATGTGCCACATACTCCGGACGCTGACCGAGGTCGAGGGAATCGACGAGGTTTACGTCTATTGCAGCGACGAGCGGATCCGCGAATTCCTGCCCGAAGGGGTGCGGTTCCTGCGCCGCAGCGAGGAGCTGGACCGCGACACGACGCTGGGACGGGAGATTTACGACAGCTTCACCGCCGAGGTCGAAGCCGACCTCTATGTGCTGGCGCACGCCACGTCGCCCTTTATCCGCGCCGAGACCGTCGCGGATGCGCTTCGGAAAGTGTTTTCGGGCGAATACGACTCGGCATTCAGCGCCGAAAAGATACAGACGTTCGCGTGGTACGAGGGACGGCCGCTCAACTATTCGCCCGAAAACATCCCCCGCACGCAGACCATCGAGCCGGTGTATATCGAAACCAGCGCGTTCTTCATCTTCCCGCGGGCCTTGTGGACCGGACGGCACCGCAGGATCGGAGACAGACCCTACATGGCGGTTGTGGACCGCATCGAGGGGCTGGACATCGACTATCCGGAGGATTTCACAATGGCCGAGATCATCGCCGCAAGCCGCAACCTGCCCAAATAAATTCCGGCGCATCTACCGGCACATCAGGCGATACGAAGAAGGAGAAATTTCGATTCCTCCTTTTTCGTTTTCATCGGGCAGCTCACTCCGGGTTCCGTTCGTAGGCGTCGATCATCGAACCGCGGGTGCGGTTGACGATCCGCGCACCGAGCGCGGCGGCATAGTCGCGCAGGACTTCGTGGCCGCGGAACAGTTCGGCGACTTCGGCCAGATAGTCCGCCATCGTATAGGGCACATGGGGAACCTTCTTGTAAATAGGCTGCGGCGCGGCGGCTTCCGCTCCGTCGTAATAGTGGCGGTCGATGCGGCAGAGCCGGTTCCCATCGTCCACGCAGAGTCCGTCCAACAGCGTATGGTCCACGCCGTAAAGCTCGATCCGCTTATACCCCAGCAGCAGAGCGACGTATTCGCCGACCTGCACCACCGTTCCGAAATTGGCGCTTCCCAGCCCGCGGCGGAAAAGCCAAAATTCGAGACTTCTGAAACCGCGGTACATCTGGGTATGGAAGCGGACGATGCGGATATTGGAATTGGGCAGCGCGGCGCGGTAGTCGAAGCCTTCGGGGTTATAGTACTGCACGTAGAGGTTCATCGGCCACGCAACCTTGCGGGCGAGCGTCGCGTAAAGCGCCCGGACGCGGTCGCGGCATGCGCTGTCACGGAAGAACATCGGGTCGGAAAGGACGTAATACTTCGGCTTCACGACCTCGAAGCGGTCGTCTTCGGCGAAAAAATTGACAGCAAGGAAATCTTCGGTTTCGTATTCGCGGCGTTCGATCAGCCGCGGCAGGTCACCGGCCAGCGAGGGGCCGTTGCCCAGAATCACCATCGACTGCGCCGGCCGGCCGACCGTTCCGGCACGCCCGACGTAGTTGCGGAAATTCTCCTTGACTGCCATCACGGCGAAATACAACGCCGTGTCGAACGAGTTGCGGATGAAAGCGATGAGTTTCTCGGCTGCGGTCATAGTGCGTTATTCGTTAATTCCCGTCCGGAACGGGAAGAGCGGAACGGGAGCGGCGGGAGGGACTCCGCGCGCATAGGGCCGGCCGGTTTCAGCCCGGAAGGTCGCCTGAAGAGTGCCGCGCACCCGTTAATTATTTGCAAATGTAGCAAAAGATCGGTATCTTCGCAATAAATCAAACCGCTAAAAATGGCATCCGCAACCATCTCGGTCATCATACCCCTCTACAACAAGGAACGCGAAATCGGCGACACCCTGCGTTCGGTGCTAGCCCAGACGCTGCCCCCGGCAGAGATCGTCGTCGTGGACGACGGTTCGACGGACCGCAGCGCAGAAATCGTGCGCGGCATCCGCTCGCCGCTCGTGAAACTCGTCACGCAGCCCAACGCCGGCGAATGCGCGGCCCGCAACCGCGCCATCGCCGAATCGACGGGCGACTACATCGCCCTGCTGGACGCCGACGACACGTGGGAGCCGGGATTTCTGGAGGAGATCGCCGCGATGATCGCGGAGTTTCCGGGCTGCGGGGTCTACTCGACGGCCTTCAACATCGTCAGCCACGACGGGCGTTTCCCGGCCCGCACCCCTTCGGAACGCGGTGTGGTCGCCAACTTCTTCCGCGACTCGGCGCACCGGTACATCTCGATCCCGTCGGCCAGCGCAGTACCGCGCGCGGTCTTCGAGGCGGTGGGCGGATTCCCCGAAGGGATGAAGATCGGCGGCGACATGTATATGTGGATCAAGATCGCCCGCCGCTACGCGGTCTGCTTCTCGCCCAAGCCGCTGGCGAACTACTCGAAGGTCGCATCGAACCGCTCGGCGTCGAGCTACACGCCCGAACGGACGCGCTATTCGTTCGAGGAACTTTACGACCCGTCGGCGCCTGAGGAATACAACGAATTCGTGGCCCGCGCGGCATTGGGCAAAGCGCTCATCATCAGCGCCAAGGGCGGCACAAAAGAGGCGGCGCGCGCGGCGGAGTTTTTCGGCTACACCAAGACCTACCGCCGCACGCTGCGCAAGGTCCGCGTCCTCAACGCCCTGCCCCGCAGCTGGCGCGCTCCGCTGATCGGGCTATACAACAGTCTGGCATGGCGCATCGCCCGCAAGGGTCTGTAAATCGAATACTGCTGAAAATGAGACACCTGCTGAAATCCGCCGCGGCAAAGGGTTTTCTTCTTACGGCCCTTCTGCTCTTCGCGGCAAGCATCTGCCGGGCGCAGTCCGTGGCGCCGGAGACCCCGGATTACATCCTGCGTTCGGGCGGCATGGAGCGCACCTACAAACTGCACCTGCCCGCCGGCCTGCCGGAGAACGCCCCGCTGGTCGTCGTCCTGCACGGCTACGGCGGCAACAACAATCCCGACCGTTTCGCCATGAACGCCACGGCCGACCGCCACGGTTTCGCCGTCTGCTACCCGCAGGGCGCGAAAGACGGACGCGGCAAGAGCTGCTGGAACGTGGGATACCCCTTTCAGGCCGACATGACCGTCGACGACGTGCGGTTCCTGACCGAGCTGGTGCGCCATTTGCAGAAAAAGCACGGACTGAGCCGGCACAACGTCTTCTGCACGGGCATGTCGAACGGCGGAGAGATGTGTTACCAGCTGGCGGCGCAGCGTCCCCGCCTGTTCGCCGCCGTGGCGCCGGTTTCGGGACTGATGCTCGACTGGCTCTACAAAGCGGACCGGAGTACGGCGCCGGTTCCGCTCTTCGAAATCCACGGCACGGAGGACAAGACCTCGGCATGGCTGGGCGATCCGCAAAACAAAGGCGGCTGGGGAGCTTATCTGCCCGTGCCGCTGGCCGTACATTACTGGGCGGCGAAGAACCGCTGCACCGTCATGCAGACCGACATGCTGCCGGCAAAGGCACCCGGCGGCCGCACGGTGATCGCGCACCGCTTCACGGGCGGCACCGGGGGCAGCGAGGTGTGGCTTTACGAAATCGTCGGCGGCAAACACTCGTGGGGCGAGCAGGACATCGACACGGGCGAGGAGCTGTGGAAATTCTTCAGCAGGTTCGTAAAGTAGGCGGAACGGCCCCCGCAGGGCCGAAAGAGGAGTGCTCCGAACGCGGGCGGCAATAAAAAATGGTTCCGGAAAAAATCCGGAACCATTTCGTTTTCAGGAAGCGGCGCATCCGAGCCTCCGCTCCGGCGGTCTTGCGGCCGCTCTCAGTTGGCGAAGGTCAGGCCCTTGTCGTCGGCGCCGATCTTGATCGGTTTTTCGCGGTTGACGTCGCCGGCCAGAATCCGTTTCGAGAGTTCGTTGACGATGTAACGCTGGATCGTACGTTTGACCGGACGCGCGCCGTAGAGCGGGTCGTAGCCGGCGGCGGCGATCCATTCGCGCGCCTTGTCGCTGTATTCGAGGCGGATGCCGTTCTCGGCCAGCATCCGGCGCACGGCGCCCAGCTGGATGTCCACGATGCGCTCGATATCCCGGCGCGTCAGCGGCTCGAACATCACGATCTCGTCGATACGGTTCAGGAATTCGGGCTTCAGCTGCTGTTTCAAAAGGTCGATGACGTCCATCCGGGTCTTCTCGACCACTTCGGGCGCGAGCTTCTCGCCGCTGAACGCCGCCGCGAAATTCTCCTGAATGATATGCGATCCCATGTTCGAAGTCATGATGATGATCGTATTGCGGAAGTCCACCGTGCGGCCCTTGTTGTCGGTCAGACGGCCGTCGTCGAGCACCTGCAGAAGAATGTTGAAGACGTCGGGGTGCGCTTTCTCGATCTCGTCGAGCAGCACGACCGAATAGGGCTTGCGGCGCACGGCTTCGGTAAGCTGGCCGCCCTCGTCGTAACCGACGTATCCCGGAGGCGCTCCCACCAGACGCGACACGCTGTGGCGCTCCTGATACTCGCTCATGTCGATACGCGTCATCATCGAGTCGTCGTTGAAGAGGAATTCGGCCAGCGCTTTGGCCAGCTCGGTCTTGCCGACGCCCGTGGTGCCGAGGAAGATGAACGAGCCGATCGGCTTGCGGGGGTCGTTCAACCCGGCGCGCGAACGGCGCACGGCGTCGGAAATGGCGGCGATGGCCTGCTCCTGACCGATGACGCGCCGGTGCAGCTCGTCCTCCATGTGCAGCAGTTTCTCGCGTTCGGAAGCCAGCATGCGCGTCACGGGGATACCCGTCCAGCGCGACACCACCTCGGCGACGTCCTGCGCATCGACCTCCTCCTTGATCATCGAGCCGTTGGCCGACGCCAGCTTGTACTCCTCCTGAAAGGCGGCGATCTCCTTTTCGGCCTCCTGAATCTTGCCGTAGCGGATTTCGGCCACCTTGCCGTAGTCGCCCTGCCGCTCGGCCTGCTGGGCCTCGATCTTCAGCTGCTCGATCCGGTCCTTGTTCTCCTGAATCCTCTTCAGCAGATCGCGCTGGCCCTGCCATTTGGCACGCATCTCGGCGTCTCTGGACTTCAGTTCCTCGATCTCCTTGGTGAGCTGCTCCACACGCTCCCTGTCCTTCTCGCGGCGGATCGCCTCACGCTCGATTTCGAGCTGGCGCACACGCCGATCGAGGGTGTCGATCTCCTCAGGCACGGAGTTCATCTCCAGACGCAGGCGCGAAGCCGCCTCGTCCACGAGGTCGATCGCCTTGTCGGGCAGGAAACGCGAGGTGATGTAGCGCGTCGAAAGTTCGACGGCGGCGACGATCGCCTCGTCCTTGATGCGGACCTGATGGTGGTTCTCGTAACGGTCTTTCAGTCCGCGGAGGATCGAAATGGCGTCCTCCTGCGTCGGCTCGTCGACCATCACCTTCTGGAAACGGCGTTCGAGGGCCTTGTCCTGCTCGAAGTATTTCTGATACTCGTCGAGCGTCGTGGCGCCGATGGTCCGCAGGTCGCCGCGCGCAAGCGCGGGTTTGAGGATATTGGCGGCGTCCATCGCGCCCGACGACTTGCCGGCGCCGACGAGGGTGTGGATCTCGTCGATGAACAGCAGTATTTCGCCTTCGCTGGCGACGACCTCCTGCACGACGGCCTTGAGCCGCTCCTCGAACTCGCCCTGATACTTGGCGCCCGCGATAAGGGCGCCCATGTCGAGCGAGTAGATCACCTTCGATTTCAGGTTTTCGGGCACGTCGCCGTCCACGATACGGTGGGCGATGCCCTCGGCGATGGCAGTCTTGCCCACGCCGGCTTCGCCGACCAGAATCGGGTTGTTCTTGGTGCGGCGCGAGAGAATCTGCAACACGCGCCGGATCTCCTCGTCGCGGCCGATCACCGGGTCGAGCTTGCCCGAACGGGCCTGTTCGTTGAGGTTGACGGCGTACTTGCCCAGCGCGTCGAACTGCTGTTCGGAGGTCTGCGAATCGACCGTCGCACCCTTGCGGAAGATACGGATCGCTTCGAGAAGCTCCTTCTCGGTGGCGCCGCTGCGCTTGAGGATGTCGGCCGCCTGTCCGCGTTCGGCCACGAGACCCAGCAGAAGGTGTTCGACCGAAGCGTATTTGTCGCCGAAGTTCTTGGTGAAGTCCACGGCGCGCTGGATCACCTTCGAGGTTTCCTGCGCAAAGAACTGCTCGCCGCCGCCCTCGACCCGCGGCAGGGAGCCGACGGCGCGCTGGGTTTCGTCGCGCAGTCCGCGCACGTTCACGCCGACGCGTCCCAGCAGGAACGTGGCCAGCGAATCGTCCTCGCGGATCAGCACCGCGAGCAGATGGAGCGGCTCGACAGCCTGCTGTCCGCGCTCCCGCGCAAGGTTGAGCGCTGCCTGCAACGCCTCCTGCGCCTTGATGGTCAATGTGTTTATATTCATAATCGCAAAGTTAAATTTCACACGGTCCGATGGTTCGCGTCCGGGGCCGCAACCCGCGGCTTACCGCCGCGCATGCAAGTCCGACTCCCCCTCAAATCCCCGCCCGGCGGGGACTCGTCGCATTGCGACCGGATCGCAGACGCAAACCATTCGTCATCAACATCCGCAAAACACCTGCCAACCTCATTTTTCGGTCATTGTGTCATCTTTTGTCACAACACGCTGTCAAAATGCGCCAATTTGGCGCAACGGCGGACGGGCGCGCAGGGACGGCGGAGGGGACAATTTTTAATCCCGAATTTTCAAATCTTCGCTCATATTTCTTATCTTTGCGGAACTATGAGTGATTTTATCGTCAGCGCACGCAAATACCGCCCCGCGACCTTCGCCTCGGTCGTCGGGCAGAAACATATTACCTCGACGCTCAAAAACGCCATCGAGCGCGCCCAGCTGGCCCATGCCTACCTCTTCTGCGGTCCCCGCGGCGTGGGAAAGACCACCTGCGCCCGCATCTTTGCAAAGGCCATCAACTGCCTGAGCCCCAACGGCGCAGAAGCCTGCAACGAGTGCGAATCGTGCCGCTCGTTCAACGAGGGCCGCTCGCTGAACATCCACGAGCTGGACGCCGCATCGAACAACTCGGTGGAGGACATCCGCACGCTGATCGAGCAGGTGCGCATCATCCCGCAGGTGGGCCGTTACTCGGTATTCATCATCGACGAGGTCCACATGCTCTCGGCCGCAGCCTTCAACGCCTTCCTCAAGACGCTCGAAGAGCCGCCCGCACACGCCATCTTCATCCTCGCGACGACCGAGAAACACAAGATCATTCCGACCATCCTCTCGCGGTGCCAGATTTACGACTTCAACCGCATCCGCGTCGAGGACAGCGTCGAATACCTCAAATACATCGCCGGGCAGGAGAACATCTCGGCCGACGAAGAGTCGCTGAACCTCATCGCGCAGAAAGCCGACGGCGGCATGCGCGACGCCCTGTCGATGTTCGACAAGGCCGTGTCGTTCTGCGGCACGACGCTCGACTACCGCAACGTGGCCCAGACGCTCAACGTGCTGGATTACGACACCTATTTCAGCGTTACGGAGATGCTGCTCGCAGGCAACTACGTCGATGTGCTGGTCACGTTCGACACGGTGCTCTCGAAAGGCTTTTCGGGGCAGACCTTCACGGCGGGACTCAACCGCCACATGCGCGACCTGCTGATGGCCAAGCGCCCCGAAACGCTGCGGCTGATCGAAATGACCGGAACGCTGCTCGAACGATACCGGACGCAGGCGGGCGCCTGCAATGTCGAGTTCCTGTTCGGAGCCATCTCCATTCTGACGGAGCTCGACGGGAAGATCCGGCAATCGTCGAACCAGCGATTGCTCGTCGAGCTGGGCCTGATGAAGATCGCAGGACTCGGCCAAAAAAAAAATGACGATCTGACCTCCTCCGGGGAGTATTCCCTCCCCGCCCTCTCACCCCGTACGGCCGCAGGCGCGGCGGCGACTCCGACGGCTGCGGCACGACCCGCGCCGCAGCAGAGCGCGTCTACAGTTCAGGCGCAGACAGTTTCCGCGGCAGGACAAACGACGCCGGGTACGTCCCAGTCGGGTGCGGGAGCAACGGTGCAGGCCGCAACTCCACCGGCGGCAGGACAAACGGCACCGTCCGCAGTTCAGCCGGGAGCAGGACAAACGGGGCAAGGCACTGTTCGGCCGGAAGCCGGACCGACGGCATCGGCCGGCATACCGCAGGTATCCGGATTTTCCGTACGCGGAGCCGCGATGCAGACGGCGGGTCGGCAGGCAGCGGAAGTTTCCGCTCAGGACAACGCTCCGCAGGCTGCGGCAGCCGGACAAACGATACCGGGCGGAGCGGCGAATCCCGCGGCGCAAGGAGGAATGGCGAATCCGGCGATGCAGAGCGGGACCCCAAACCCGACCGCGCAGGGCGGAGCGGCAAATCCGGCAGCGCAAGGAGGAACTGCGGGACCGACGGTACTGGGCGGAACACCGCATCCGACGGCACAAGGCGGAGCGGCCGTCCCGGCAGCGCAAACCGCAGGCGGAACAACCGCTGAAACGGCTCCGCAGCCCGCACCGGCAAAGCCCGCAGTGCAGACCGCACCGGCTCCGGCACGGCGTCCGCTCATATCGGGCGCTTCGCTCTCGGAACTGCTCGCCTCGGCGGGCAGCGATCCCGACGAAGAGCTTTCGGACGGCGAAACGCCCGACGAAGCCGAAGCCGCAACCGTCGATCCGGAGTGCGCCGAAAAGCTGGAGCACGCCCGTAGCAGGATACTGAACCTCATCAAGGAGAAACGCCCGCGCTTCGTGCCGGCCTTCGAGCTGATGACGTTCCGCGACAACACGATCTCGGTGAGCGTGCCGACGACCGAACTGCGCGAAGAGATTCTGCGCAGCAAGACGGGAATGCTGATGCGCATCGCCGAACTGGCCGAAATAGAGGGAATGATCGAATTGGAGGTCATCGTAAACGAAGAGATACGGGCGGTGCGTCCGATCAAACTCGAAGACCGGGTACGGTACATTACGGAGAAAAACCCGCTGGTGGCGGAGCTTCGCAAGGCGCTGGATCTGGAAGTGGAATAACGCACCCGATTTACGGCGCACGCCGCAGGACCGGTTCAGGCGAACGGCCGCAGACGGAGGCGCATGCAGACCGCCGGCACGACCGCCGGACGCCGGACAATATTGATAATCAAGACAAAGAAACAATAAAATGGCAACAAAGAATTTCATCGAAGAACTCGAATGGCGCGGCATGATCCACACGATCATGCCCGGCGCAAAGGAACAACTCGAAAAAGAGATGACGACGGCCTATCTGGGCATCGACCCCACGGCCGACTCGCTGCATATCGGACATCTGGTAGGCGTGATGATCCTCAAGCATTTCCAGATGTGCGGCCACCGTCCGCTGGCGCTCATAGGCGGCGCGACGGGCATGATCGGCGACCCCAGCGGCAAGTCGCAGGAGCGCAACCTGCTCGACGAGCCGACGCTCCGCCACAATCAGGAGGCGATCAAACGGCAGCTCGCCAAACTGCTCGACTTCGAGTCGGACGCGCCGAATGCCGCCGTGCTGGTCAACAACTACGACTGGATGAAGGACATCTCGTTCCTCGAATTCATCCGCGACATCGGCAAGTGCATCACCGTCAATTATATGATGGCCAAAGACTCGGTCAAGAAGCGTTTCAGCGGCGAGGGCGACGGCATGTCGTTCACCGAATTCACCTACCAGCTGGTACAGGGCTTCGACTTCCTGCACCTCTACCAGACGATGAACTGCAAGGTGCAGCTGGGCGGCGCCGACCAGTGGGGCAACATCACCACCGGCACGGAGCTGATCCGCCGCAAGCTGGGCAGCGAAGCCGAGGCGTTCGCCATCACCTGCCCGCTCATCACCAAGGCCGACGGCACGAAGTTCGGCAAGACCGAGAGCGGCAACGTATGGCTCGACCCGCGCTACACCTCGCCCTACAAGTTCTACCAGTTCTGGCTCAACGTCAGCGACGAGGACGCCAAGCGTTACATCCGCATCTTCACGCTGCTGGACCGCGAGACCGTCGAGGCGCTGACCGCCGAGCATGAGGCGGCGCCCCACCTGCGCATACTGCAGAAGCGGCTGGCGCAGGAGATCACCACGATGATCCACTCCAAGGAGGAGTACGAAAAGGCCGTCGAGGCTTCGGCGATCCTCTTCGGCGGATCGACCTCGGAGGCGCTGCGCAAACTCGACGAAGAGACGCTGCTGCAGGTGTTCGAGGGCGTGCCGCAGTTCCGCATCGCCCGCGCCGAGCTGGGGCTGCCGTTCGTGGACCTCTGCACCGAAAAGGCGCAGGTCTTCCCCTCGAAGGGCGAATGCCGCAAGATGGTGCAGGGCGGCGGCGTGTCGCTCAACAAGGAGAAGGTCGCCGACGCGGCGCGCGAGGTGACCGAAGCGGACCTGATCGCCGGCAAGTACCTGCTGGTGCAGAAGGGCAAGAAGAATTACTTCCTCCTGATCGCCGAATAAGATGGAGTATCGCATCGTTCTCTCGCGGATGGAGTTCCGGGCGCTGCACGGCTGCTACGAACTGGAACGCAAGGTCGGCAACCGTTTCACGGTCGATCTGGAACTGACGGCAGAGCTGGGCGACGCCGCCGTGCAGGACGACGTGCGCAAGACGGTCAATTACCTGACGGTCTACGAAGTGGTGCGGATGCAGATGCGCATCACGCAGCACACCATCGAACGGGTGGCGATGAACATCATCGAAGCGATTTACGCCGCCTTCGCGCAGGTACGGCATGTAAAATGCACCGTATCGAAACTGGCGCCGCCGCTGGGCGGAAAGCTTGAGAAAGTGAGCGTCGTGCTGGAGAAATAGGACGGGTGTGCGCCATGCGCGCACCCGTTTCCGATAATAAACAGGTTAGGTTATGCATCATAAGGAGAGTCGCGCCACGCTGGGTGGCAAATTGAGCGCCGTGCTCGTCGCGGCGGGCAGCTCCGTGGGGCTGGGCAACATCTGGCGGTTTCCGTACGTCGCCGGAGACAACGGCGGCGGAGCCTTTCTGATCATCTACATCCTCTGCGTACTGCTGCTGGGGCTGCCGCTGATGATCGCGGAATTCTCCGTGGGACGGGCGTCGCACCTCAATGCGGTGGGCGCCTACCGGAAGCTGAACCGCCGATGGAGTTTTCTGGGCTACAACGGCGTGCTGGCGGCATTTCTGATTCTGGGATTCTACTTCGTGGTTTCGGGATGGACGGCCGAATACATGGTGCACTCCGCCACGGGCGAGATCGCCCGCTACTCTACGGCCGAGGAGTACAAAAACCTCTTCGAAACCTTCATCAGCAATCCGTGGCGGCCGGTTCTCTACACCTGTCTGTTCGTGCTGGCGACCCACTTCGTGATCGCGCTCGGCGTGCAGAAGGGCATCGAGCGTTCGGCCAAGATTCTGATGCCGCTGCTCTTCGTCATCCTGATCATCCTGTCGGTCCACTCGCTGCTGATGCCGGGCGGCGAAGCGGGACTGAAATTCCTTTTCGCTCCGGATTTCTCGAAAGTGACGCCCACGACGGTGCTCGTCGCGCTGGGGCAGGCGTTCTTCTCGCTCTCGATCGGCATCGGGACGATGGTCACCTACGCCTCGTATTTCAAGCCCGACACCAACCTGCGCCATACGGCGCTCAACGTCACGATCCTCGACACGCTGGTAGCCGTTCTGGCCGGCGTGGTGATCTTCCCGGCGGTATTCAGCGTGGGCATCGAGCCTTCGTCGGGTCCTTCGCTGGTGTTCATCACCCTGCCGAGCATCTTCAACGACATGCCCCTGAGCATGGTCTGGTCGTCGGTATTCTTCCTGCTGCTGGTCGTGGCGGCGCTCACCTCGACGATCTCGCTGCACGAAGTGGTGACGGTCTACCTGCATGAAGAGTGGCACCTGAGCCGCAAGACCGCGGCATGGCTGACGACCGCCGCAACGGCCGCGCTCGCATCGCTGGCGTCGCTGTCGCTGGGAGTGCTGAGCGGCTGGACGATCTGCGGACTTTCGCTTTTCGACTCGCTCGACTTCCTGACTGCCAACATCCTGCTGCCCGCGGGCGGATTCTTCACCTGCGTCTTCGTCGGCTGGAAACTCGACCGGCAGATACTCAGGGACCAGATCACCAACAACGGGGAGCTGAAATTCCGCATTTACGGCGTCTTCATCTTCCTGCTGCGCTACGTCTGCCCCGCCGTGCTGCTGCTGATCTTCCTCGACAACCTCGGCGTATTTTAACGCCGGGCCGACGGCAATAGCAAAAACCTGAAACCAATAACAACCCGAACCGAATCATCGGTCCTGGATTAAAGTGATGTAACGATTCGATATTCGGGTCGTTACATTTTTATATAGGATAATAGGTAATGAGAAAACAACGATTTGTTTTCAGCGTCTTGCGCTCAAATACCGCATTTCAAATAACTAGATGCAAAATACGAAAAAATTTTCAACCGGGCAAATTTAGGGTCTGCCCTTACCAATGTCGAGTCCCGGAGTTATTTACTCTGGAACCTGGTAAAAAGCTTGTTTTTCGGATCAGACCTTCGACAGATTTTCCGCAATCCGGATACGTAGGTAGATACGAACTTCGAATGATATGTTGCTCAGCCTAATACCTTTGCGGGATTAAAATTGGTCGTAAAATAAAGTAATGCATTCATAGTAAGCACTAAAAGTATGGTTAAAATTCCAGCCTAAATATAGCATTTCAAATTGTCTCGTTTTATAGTGTGATTTTACAATGACAAGATAAAATAAGTAAGTCGTAAAAATTAATTTATACCCGTTGGCGGAATTAAATTAGCGCATATTTAACCCTACCATGGGTTTTCTTATTAAAAGGATTTGCCAAAGTAGGAGCCGAGATGGGCTTGTTCTGTCCGTCTTACAATCTACGACGTGCTATAAAACTCAAAGGTGTACCTTCTCTTGTTGCCGCTCTCCAACAATGACCTTTGGGGGGGGACACCATTGAAAAACACGCATTATCAAGGCTCATATCGTTTTTTGAGCCTTGATCGAGAATCGCTTAACATAAAGATAGACCTATGTGGAGCCGCAATTGCGGCTCCGTACACTGTGATATGCGCTCTAATGCCGTTCTCGGACGACCTGGGGGGGGGCAAAAATCCCGAAATCGTTCTGAAAAGTAATGTTTTTTGGTTCTTTGCCATATTTACATGCACAGTCATATTCCCCACACCGTGTTGAAGCACCATCTAAGCGACGGATACTGCAACCCACAAATAAAGAACAAACACTTGTCCAAGCGTCCGTCATCAAACGACAAAAAAATCCCGGACGGTTCCGCATACGACCGTCCGGGAATAGTGCGGTTAATACGCCGCAGGATTACCGCGAAGCCTCGCGGATGCTGACGGCATAGCCGCCGCCGGGAGCCACCCGCTGCGTGAACTTCGACCGGGAGGTCACGACCGTCTGCTGGATGGTGTAGGCCTGCGGATTGGTCCGGTAGTGGGCGTCGGGCGCATCGGCGTAGATCGTAGCGACGTACTTTTTGCCGGGCTCCAGAAAATCGAACGCAATCTTCGACAGGTGTCCCTCCTCCCCTGCCGTCGAGCCGATGAACCATTCGCCAGTATGCTTCGCCCGCCGGGCCACGGTGATGTATTCGCCCGGCTCGGCCTCCAGATAACGGCTTTCGGACCAGTCGAGGGGCACGTCGCGGATAAACCGGAAGGCATCGGGGAAACGTTCGTAGTTTTCCGGAAGGTCGGCGGCCATCTGCAGCGGCGAGGCCATCGTGACGTAGAGCGCCAGCTGATTGGCCAGCGTGAAATTACCGTGTGCCCGATTGCCGGGATTCACTTTGGAAATATCCATTTCGAAAATACCGGGCGTATAGTCCATCGGACCGCCGATGAGCCGCGTGAACGGAAGCACGCAGACGTGGGAGGATTTCGATCCGTTGCCGGCCTGATACTCCGTGCCGCGGGCTGACTCGTTGCCAATCAGGTTGGGCCATGTGCGGCACAGTCCCGTCGGACGCACGGCTTCGTGGGCGTTGACCATAATGCGGTAGTCGGCGGCTTTCTCCAGCGCATACTGGTAGTGGTTGACCATCCACTGGCTGTAATGATTCTCACCGCGGGGAATGATGTTGCCCACATAGCCCGATTTCACGGCGTCATAACCGTTCTCCTGCATGAAGCGGTAGGCACGGTCGATATGGCGTTCGTAGTTGCGCACCGAGGCCGAGGTCTCGTGGTGCATGATGAGTTTCACGCCCCGCTCCCTGGCGTAGTCGCGGAGCCCCTCGACATCAAAATCGGGATAAGGGGTCACGAAATCGAACACATAGTCTTTCGAATTGCCGAACCAATCCTCCCAGCCGGTATTCCAGCCTTCGACCAGCACGGCATCGAGTCCGTTGTCGGCCGCAAAGTCGATATAACGCCGGACGTTGGCGGTCGTGGCACCGTGGCGTCCGTGGGGACGGAGTTTCGTGTAATCGGTAACACCCAGCTGGACCGAGGGTACGTCGTCGGTATAAGACCAGGCGCTTTTGCCGGTGATCATCTCCCACCACACCCCGACGTATTTGCAAGGTTTGATCCACGACGTATCGGCGATTTTGCAGGGTTCGTTCAGGTTGAGCGTCAGGCGCGAAGCCAAAATGCCGCGGGCATCGTCGGAGACGATCACCGTGCGCCACGGCGTCGTGCAGGGCGCCTGCATGTAGCCCTTGTCGCCCTGCGAATCGGGCGTCAGCCACGACTCGAAAACAAAATTTTTGTCGTCGAGGTTTAGGTGCATGCAGGGATAGTCCACCAGCGCCGCTTCGTGGAGGTTGATGTAGAGACCGTCGTCGGTTTTCAGCTGCAGGGCTGTCTGCACGCCTGTCGGCGAAAACGAGGTCTGCGAGAGGTTGCCCGTGATGGCATCCTTCATCCGGGAGCGAATCTCCGACAGCCGTGAGCGGGTGTAGTCGTACTCCTGCGTATCGTAGTCGCCGGGAATCCACCACGCCGTCATGTCGCCCGGCATGGCGAACTGCGTGCGCTCCTCGCGGATCACGAAATAAATCAGGTTCCGCTGCCGGGGAAATTCGTAGCGGAAGCCCAGCCCGTCGTCGTAAAGACGGAACCGCACGATCATCGCCCGGTCGGTGGAGGGCTGGCGGAGTGTCACGGCGAGTTCGTTGTAGCGGTTGCGGATCTCGGACTCCTCGCCCCACACGGGACGCCATGTCTCGTCGAAGGACGAGCGCTCCGTGTCGGCCACCTCGAAGCCGTTGTAAAGCGAGGTCCCGGGATTGGCGGGAACCTGCGTGACGTCCATCGAGAAATCGGCCTTCGTTCCCCCGCCCTTCAGTTCGAAGCCCAGGCGGCTGGGCCGGATCACCTCGTGTCCCTTACAGGTCAGAACGTATTGCGGCACTCCCCCATCGGACAGCCCGAAGGTCATCGTCAGGTTCCCGTCGGGAGAGGTCAAGGTCTGCGCCGCAGCGACGGAGCCCGTCAAAAGGGCATAAAACAAGAAAATTCGTTTCATCATCATTTCTATGGGTTATTTATGACATAAGTACGGCGTTCGGGGCCTACTCCTTTGATGGTCAACCGCTTCCAAGAGGCAGGCAGGGCCGTTTCCCGGCACACGATCCCCTTGTCGGTGATCTCCAGTCCGCCGAAGCCGTTCATAACGGCCTGGAGCATTCCTCCGGCGCAGGTGGTGAAATAGGGGTTGTGCGAGGTCGGAGTCTCGGCCAGCACCCCGAACGGGGGCCGCAGGTTGGGCCGGTAACAGCGGCGGAACATCTCCTCGGCCTTCGCGGCGTCGCCCAGCCAGGCATACTGCACGCAGAAGACGCTGAATGCCATGGCGGGACCGTTCACGCGGTCGATCTTCGCATCGTAGTAGGCCAGATCGCGCAGCAGCAGCCCGCGGTCGGTGACGACACCGAGCGGATAGCCCAGCAGGTTGACATCGGCCTGCTTGATCTGCTGGCCTGCATAACCTGCGTATTCGAGCGTCACGCCGGCGTCGTCCCGAAGGATGCGTAGTCCGTCGGCAATGTCGCTCCAAAGAACGGGAGCTTTCTCCCCGCACGCCCGGGCAGCCTCCACGGCATTGCACAGAACGACCTTCGCGGCGCCATTGGTGAAGGCATTGTCGGTGACATTCATGGCGTATTCGTCGGCGCCGACCACCCCCGCGATCGAATAGCTGCCGTCGTCGTTGCGCACGACACGGCTCACCCAGAATGCGGCGATCTCCTTCAGCAGCGGCCATCCCGTGGTGCGGAGCCACTCCCGGTCGCGGGTCACGCAGTAGTAGTTCCAGGCGGCGATGCCCACATCGGCCGTGATATGGTGCTCCATCGGGCCCGTGATGGCCCACGTCGGGGTAGACTCCTCGCCGAACCAGTCCGACTCCCAGGGAAACATCACGCCCCGATATCCGTAGGCCGAGGCACGGCGGCGAGCGGCGGCGAGGCGGTCGGTGCGGTAGTCGACCATCGAACGGGCAATACCCTCGTTCAGCAGCAGCATGGGCGGGTACATCCACAGCTCCGCGTCCCAGAAAATATGGCCGTTGTACCCCTGTGACGAAAGTCCCATCGGCGGAATGCTCAACCGCGAACCGGCACGGCACGAAGCGTAGAGGTTGTAGAGCGCGAAACGCACGACGCGCTGGGCCTCGTCGTCGCCCTCTATCTCGATGTCGCCCTGCCACATCTCATCCCAGAGTCTACGGTGACCGGCCAGGACTCGGTCGACCGACTCATGGGCGATGTAGATGACCTGACGTTCCGATTCGCTGTAAGGATCGCTGAAATCGCGGGTCGTGCAGACGGCCCCGGCAAGCGTGAAACGCTTTGTTTCGCCCGCTTTCAGGCGCAGGCGGAGCCTCGCGGCATCATCCCGTCCCTCGTATCCGAACCCTTCGCACGCAGGAATGAACATCGACGAAGCCGAAACATCGTAACGGCCGTGCGCGGTCCGGGCATCGGTCCGGAGAATGTTCGTCGGATGGCCGTCTACAAGGAACGACCTATGCGTGCGGCGGGATGTGCGGTATTCACCCTCGGGAACCTGCATCGCGGTGCGGAAATCGGCCTCGGCATCCTGCAGGGCCGTCACTTCGACATCAATCAGCGCTGCATAGGGCATATTGCGCAGGGCGATGACCGAATAGGCGACGCGAAGCTTGCCGTCGGCGACGAACGTCGTCGTATGCTCGGCCCGGCGCATGTCGATCGTCTGCCGCCATCCGGAAATCGCGTCTCCGTCGATCTCGCGGCCGTCGACGCGCATCGTCATCGAAAAGGGATCGATACCCCGGACGGCACAGTTGACACCCGTGCGGTCGTTCAGTTCGAAGACGTGATTCAGCACCACATGACGGATGGAGAAAGGTTCTTTCCACGGCAGGATGCCCAGCATGCCGTTGGCCGTCGAGGCTCCGGTATAATCGGCGGTATAGTCGTCAGCTTCGAGCTTCCAGCCGTCGGCCGCCGCAGGGAGCGAGGCTACCCACAGCAGGACGGCGGTTCCGACGAGGCGGATCATGCGTGTTCTCATGGCGAATTAGGGCTTGGATATTTTCAGGACGACGCAGTCGTGCACCGGAATGTCGAATTCGTAGGAGGATTGCTGCGGCAGATTCCGGTGCTCCCAGAGGTCGCGCACTACCCCACTCGTGAAGCCCAGTTCAGAGGGCGTGAGCGTATACTCGAGGGGCTGGGACTCGCGGTTGAACACCGCCACGATCCGGCTGCCGTCGGTCAGCTCGCCCGTCCAGACGGAGCTCTGCGGATCGTTCGGGTCGTCCGAGAGGGGTTTGCCCGTGAAACCGTCCTGCACGAGGGCCGTCAGTTCGCGGTTCTGGTAGAACCGGAGCCGGTCGCCCGCCGTGTCGTGACGGTCGGCAACGGCCACGAGCCCTCCGGCTATCACGTTGAGCGAAACGACCGAGCGGCATTCGCCGTCCGAAGCCATCGTGTTCAGACGGATGAAATCGCCGTCGAGCATCACGCGGCCCCGGCCCGAAATGCGGGAGAAATAGACAAGGCCGTCGAACGGGTTCATCCACTGCATCCACATCGGATAGTGCACGCCCCGTTCCAGCGCGGAAAAGCGTTCCCAGCCCCCGGCCTCGGTATCAACGCTGACGCGGATCGAGTGCGCATAGTTGCGTTCGACGGCGGCGTCGCCATAGGCGTGGTTCATGGCCACCGAAAGGAACATATCGTGCTTGTCGCACTGCTCGCGCATCCACCGCAGAGCGGTTTCATACATCCAGTCCGGACGGTCGGGCCCCACACCCTCGGGACGAAAGCGATCCTTGCCGTCCTCGTAAAACGAGAGGAAATCGACACGCAGGAAGACGGCACCCATCTCGGCGTAGTGGTCGACATAGCCCCTCACCCACGCTTCGGCACCCTCCCGGTCCAGCTGCACCCAGTTGTACTGGTGCCCGTTGCGGTATTCGTTCAGGTCAACGATGTTGGCGACCGGGATGTCCGTACCCTTGATTTTGAGGCCCGACTGGGCCACCTCGCGGGGAACCCAGAGCGGATTGCCGTAGATACCCAGTTGCAGCCCCTTCGAACGGCAGTAATCGGCCCAGTAGGCATAATCGTGCTGCCAGTTGATCGACGCCCGAGAGACATAGCCGTACTCGTTGCAGACACGCAGGTCGTGTTCGGTCATCCAGCCGTCGGTCGAGACCAGCGTATAGCCGTAATTCTTCAGGTTGGCGGCCACCCAGTCGATGTTGGCCTGCCACTCGTCCTCGGGCATATAACTGTTCTTCTCGTAGTTGTACTCATAAGGACTCCAGTACATCGGAGCCTTGTGGCGCTGCTCGGGATAGACGGGCGTGTAGAGACTACAATTCACATAGGCGCTGTCGGCGACGCTGTAAAGTTTCCAGTGGACCGAGGTGTTCATCGTCAGTTTCACTTTCAGCCGCACGGAGGCCGATTCGCGGACGTTGCATTCGTCGACGACGATCCGGTTCAGTTCCTCCTGCGTCAGCACACAGGCACGCTCGCCCCGGGCGAAGCTCTTCGACCAGCTTCCGGCATCAGCCAGTGCTTCGTCGTCGATGCCGATTTCGAGCGTATAGCGGGTCGATCTGTCGTCGGCACCGCCGCTCCAAGCGATCTCCAGCGCCTGACGCGCGGCGTTCTGCTGCGAAAGCTGCACGGCATCGGCCGACACCGTGAGGTAGAAATCCGAAAGGGGACCGGCATCCGACCGCGCATCGTCGCTTTCACACGACGAAACGCACAGCGACCCCATGAGGCTTATTGCATATAAATATCCGATCATTTTCATAACAGTTTATTTTATTCGTCAGCTTGTTCGAGCGTAAAGATCACCTGCATAGCGTGTATGTCCACGCGTATCGTGTAACGTCCGGGCGTGGCGATGAGCCAGGCATTATCGTCCTGTTTGTAGTGCATGCCGCAAGCTTCACCCGGCACGACCTGCGTGTCCGGCTCGAGCGCCGTCAGCCGGGGACTCCCCCACGCCGTATCGGAGATGTCGCACATGATATTGAGACCGCCCTCGTTCAGGTGTCCAGTCCAGGTGTAATAGCGGTTGCCGTCTTCCGGAAGGAGCGTCGATTGACTGTAATCGAATCCCCAGCCCTGGGGCGCCGCGCCTCCGATCAGCCCGAGCGACGGATAGGCCGTCTCCTCGGCATCGCTCCGCACCAGGCGGAAGGTGACGGTCTGGGCCTGCATATCGACCGCTATTTCATAATTGCCGGGCGTGCGGATGTCCCACTTGTTGTCGTCGGCGGGGGTGCAGGCAAAAGGTTTGACCGTAGCATCCGGAGTGACCGGGTCGCTTGCGACCGTCGCAAGCAACTGGTACTCTCCCCAGTCGTTACCCGCAGTCCGGTTGCAGACGAATTTCAGTTCGCCGCGGTTCAGGTGTCCCGACCATTTCCACGTCGTGCCTTCGGACGCAAGCGGAGTCATGTTCCCGGCATCCCAGCCGTTGGGTGCGGCATCACCCACCATGTGCATCGCCGTGCAGTTCTCCAGCAGGCTCCGTTTGAGGGTGAACACGACCGTTCCCGCCCCCGTATCGACCGAGACGGCCCAGGTTCCCGGAACGCCGATCTTCCACATGAAGTCGCCGCGGTTCGGCTCCGACACGGCCGCCAGCACCAGCTCCTCGCTGACACCCGGGACCACGGGTTTGTCCCGCTCCGAAGCGATATACTGGTCGGTCTCCCAGGTGCCGTCGGGATCGCACGCAAAGCGCAGCGTACCGACCTTCAGGTCGCCTTCCCACGTAAAGACACGTCCGCTGCGCGTCAGCGGCGTCGCCTCCGTGATCGCCCAATCGCCGGGAGTCGCGGGACCTACCATCGCGAGGGAGGTGTAGAAGCGCCGTTCGAGCGTGAAGAGAATCGTGCGCTGCTCGGTATCCACGGTGACGGTGTATTCGCCCGCCTGCGCGATTTTCCACATATACGCATTCCGGGCAGGATCGGAGGCCCGGGTGAGGGTCATGGTCTCGCTGCGTCCCGAAACGATCTCCCTGTCGGCCTCGGAGGCGATGAACTGATCGACACCGAGCGTACCGTCGGGATTGCATAGCACACGCAGGTTTCCGGCCTCCAGCGCACCCTTCCACGTGAATTCCGGGCTGTCGCTCCCGGAACGGGTCATGGCCACGGCCTGCACCGGGTCCGTACCGCCGGGAGTCGCATCACCGAAGAGCGCGAGCGACGCGAAGACCGGCGTCGCTCCGTAGGGCGTCACATCGACATAGGAGATGGCCGACACCGCCTGCTGTTCCCCGCCGACATAAGCGGCGACACGCGCTTCGAGCGTGATGCGGCGGCCGGGTTCCTGCCGCCAGGTCTCGGTGAGCAGCTCATTGAGCGCACCCACCGTATAGGTTTTTCCCATACCGGCGGCATCGGCGGTCTCCACGGCCGTTTCGTCGCCCGAAATTCCGAGCGAGAAACGATAGATAGCGTCAGCGGCATAGTCGTTCGCATCGCTCCACGCGAAAGCCACAGCCGTTTCAGCAGCCTGAGCCTCGTCGAGAATGAGGGTCTGCGGATCGGCCGACAGCGTCAGCGGCAACAGCGTCGCATAAGTCGTCACACCGACCTGCACGACCGCCGAAAGGTTGACCGATTCGGAGCCGGTGACTGCCGCGACACGAGCCGTGAGGATCACCGGGTCGCCCGCCTCAGCACCCCACTCGCCGACGATCAGCTCCTGCAGTTGGGCTCCGGTGAACGAATGGCTGTTCGCGGCGATTTCCCCGACTTTATGCACCTTCGCAACGGGAGCGTCCTTGAGGGCGAGTTCGAGCGTATAGGCCGTTTTGCCGGCATAGCGGCTCCCGTCGTTCCACGTGAGAGTCAGGGCCGTCTGTGCGGCATTTTCGCGCGTGATGGTCACGGCGTCCTGCTCCGGGGAGAGCGTGATGGGACGGATGTCCGCTCCGCCGACCTCCTTGTCGTCGCTGCATCCCGTCCAGAGAAGCAGCCCCGACAAGAGGATGAATAGATTTTTTATACGGTTCATTTTCAGAAATTTTAAGGGTTAGCGTTTTTCAAAACTGATCGTCAGCGCGTCGATATCGAGCGTGATCCGATAGTTTCCGGCCTCGGTGACGCGCCATTTATAGTCCACGCCGCCGGGCTGCACCAACTGCACCCCCGTCATCGTCAGGTCGGTGCAGTCCTCGACGACGGGCATGAAGAAGGGAGCGTCCCAGCTGGTCTTTCCGGCCGGGAATTTCAGTTCTCCGACCACTAAGGGGCCCTCGTAAACAAACTGCGCGGTACCCTCGACCCAGGTTAGCGGAGTGGCTTTTTCGATGGCCCAGTTACCCGGAGTGGCACCCCCGACCATATAGACGAACTCGTATTCCGGATAATATACCAGCGTATGGGTCAGGCGCTTGGTGTTCACGACCAGCCGGTAGGTGGCCGAACGGTCGATCCGCAGGCGCGTGCCCTCCGCATCGGTGCAGAGCTCCATCGAGGAAGCGTCCGCCCCGCGGAAGAAGGCAGGAAGCAGGCTCGTGCGCTGTCGCGGCAGGATGTATTCGCCGGTGCGGAAACGGCCTTTGTAGCTGTACTGGCGCGAGAGGACCTCCTCGGTCATGGCCACGGCTTTCGAAGGTTCCCAGCCCAGCGCGGCGCCGTCGACCTCGACGGCATCGCCCAGCAGGTAGAGCGGCGCGGAGGGCAGTTCGTAGGTCTGCACGTCGAAAGCCGTCGTAGCGACTCCGGGCATGAGGAATTTGTCGGCCGTGAGGCGGGCGATCACCTTGCCCTCGAGCCGGGCGGATTCGCCCGGGGTGATCCCCCACCGTTCGAGGCAAAGGTCGTTGAGTTCCTCGACCGTGAAGCTGCGCTCGAAGACATCCGGTCCCAACACCTCGAGGTCGGTCGCCGTGGCGAAATTGTTGTCGGCAATGTCCATCTTGAAGCAATACTCCACCGAAACGGCGCTGCCATAGGTATAGCCCCGGTTCCAGGTGAACGTAACGGCCGTTTGGGCATTGTTCGCGGGGTCGAGCACGATCTCCTCCACGGAGGCGTCGATGCGGAGCGCTTCGCCGCCGGTCGGAGCATAGGGGCTTTTGTCCTCGTCGCATCCGGCGAATGCAAGGAGCGAAGCCAGTATCCAGATAAAATGCTGTTTTTTCATCGGTTGCGTGTTATTCCTGGGTTGACCAATAGGGATTCTGCACGAGGTTGGGATTCTTGTCCATCTCCCAGCTCGGTACGGGCATGAAATAGAACGCCTTGCGGTAGACGTGCTTGTAGTCGAGCTGCGTGCGGCGGAAATAGCCGTCGCGGGTCGTGGCGTTGACGTTCATGCCATAAACCGGCTCGTTGAGCACGTTCCCGGCCTCCTTCCAGCGGCGCAGGTCGTTGTAGCGGACGCCCTCGACGCAGAGTTCGACACGGCGTTCCATGCGGATCAGTTTGCGCATGGCGATCTGGTCCGAAGCATCGACCGCAATCTGGTCGGGACCGGACCCGTAGGTCGGAATGCCGGCGCGTTCGCGGATCTTGTTCAGGTAGACGAGGATGTCCGCATTGCCCGGGTCGCACTCGTTCAGCGCCTCGGCGTAGTTGAGGTAAGCCTCGCCCAGCCGGTAGAGGATTCCCGGACGGTAGATATAATTGTCGTTCAGCTCGTTGTGGTCGGGATGCACCTTCTTGCGCAGCAGGTAGCCCGCCTGCGGGGAGTTGTAGCCGCCACCGTCCATGTCAGGGTTGTGGAACTCCGTGCGGCGGTTCGACTCGCGGAACCATGCATCGTTGTAAAGCACCGTGACGTAGAAACGCGCCTCGCGGTTGCAGTACATATTATAGGTTCCTGCGGTGGTGATTTCGCCGGGGGTCTCCGTGGGGCTTCCCTCGATCCACTCCGTGTTGCGACGGTCGGAGGCCGTCGAGTAACCGACGTCGGAATAGCCCGAGGCGGAGTCGTCGATCGGCAGGCCGTTTTTCATGAAGAAGGCGTCGACCAGCGACTGGCTCACACCCAGACCGCCGTTGCCGCCGCTGCCGCGCGGCGTAGCGTGCTTCTCGTAATCCCAGATGTTACACCCTCCGGGGCGTGCGAAAAGAATCTCCTTGTTGCCGTCGGTCCAGCGTGTGAACATCATGTTCTGGTACGACAGGAAAGGATCGATCTTGCCGTCGGCCGTCAGTTCGGTGTAAAGCCTGTAACCATTGCCTTCGGCCAGCTCGATCAGCTCCCGGCATGCTTCGGCGGCTTTCGTCCATTTCGAAGGGTCGTGCTGCGTGCTGAAAAGCGCCTCGCCCTTCTTGTTTACGTGCCCGGCATAGTCCGGATTGCCGTTCACGAGGTCGCTGGCGGCAAAGAGCAGCATGCGGGCCCGGACGGCATGGCACATGACCGACGTGGCACGGCCGAACTTGTTGTTGTTGGTATAGTAGGCCGGCAGCCCCTTGGCCGCTTCGGTCAGCTCCTTGTCGATCCAATCGACAATCGTGTAGAACGGCGTCTGGCCGATCAGCAGCTCCTCGTTGCTCGCCCCGGCATCGACCAGCCCCGGCGAGAACGGGATCGGGCCGTAGGTCTCGATCAGCAGCCAGTAGTAGTAAGCGATCATGAACCGGGCCTCGTTCTTCATCAGGGCCACCTCCGAGGCGGTCACACCGTCCTGCGGCAGGGGTTTCACATGGTCGAGGAAGATATAGGCCGAACGGATGTATTTGGGCAGTTCCGACCAGTAGTACATCTTCCATTCGGTGGCCGGCGACCAGTTGCCGGCGACCATGTGGAGCACCGTCCAGTCGAAGGTCGTCCAGGCCGTGGGCAGCGTCATGTCGTCGCCCAGCGTGTCGTAACCGGCCTTGTTCATATAGTCCCAATAGGGATCGGCGATGCCCGCGTAGATGCCGGCCAGCCAGTCTTCGGTGCGGGTCTTGTCGTTGAAGACCATTTCGAGCGTCAGCTCGTCCTCGGGCACCTGATCGAGGTAGGAGCACGATGCGAGCAGCGAAAAGCCCGCCAGCACGATAGTCAGGTATATGCGTATTTTCATGGCAGAACGGTTTTAGAAGGTTACGGAAGCTCCCAGCGAGTAACTGCGCATCGTCGGATAGATCAGTCCGTCGTTGGCTCCGACCTCGGGGTCCCAGAGTTTGAAATTCGAAAAACAGAAGAGGTTGTTGCCGCTCACGAAGAACCGGCATTTCTTATAGGTATAGCCGATCTCGACGGTCTTCACGCGCAGAAAGCTCATGCTCTTCTTCCACCAGGTCGACGGCTGCCGGTTATTGAGGCTCGAACCGTAGGAAAAACGCGGGTAGAAGACATCCTGACGCGGACTGTCGGGGCTCCAGCTGTCGGCATAGTTGGTCAGGATGTTGCCCAGCACGCCCGAACCGCTGCCGGGAATGAAGACATCGCTGCCGACGATGCGCCACGTATTGGCCGTCCCCTGCAGGAAAACACTGACATCGAGGTTCTTCCAGCGGGCACTGGCCCCGAATCCATAGACGATCTCCGGGGTCTCGGTGCCGCCGATGGGCCCCATGTCCTGATCGTCGATCACCCCGTCGCCATTCAGGTCCTTGTAGCGGATGTCGCCCGGACGGACCGAACTGTATGACTGCGTGGGAAGCCCCTCGCGCAGGATACCTTTTTCAACGTCGGCGAAATCAGCCTCGGTGAAGAGCCCGAGCGCCGTCAGGCCGTAGAGTGTCGAGACCGACTGTCCGGTATAGGAGCGGTAGGTGCCGACGACGGTCGGGGCCTCGTCTTTCTCGATGGTCTTGTTGCGGGCGAAGGTGAACGTGCCCTTGAGCGAAAGGAACCAGTCGCGGCCGAACTGCTTGTTGAACTCCAGCGCCAGATCGACACCCCGGTTTTCGACGATGCCGTAGTTGGCCCACGGGGAGTCGATGAAGCCTGCCGAGCCGGGGATATTGGTGCGCTGCATGAAGATGTTGCTACGGCGCTCGAAGAAATAGTCCGCCTGCAGGTTCAGGGCATTCCAGAGCCCCAGTTCCAGGCCGATGTCGAATTTCGCGGACTCCTCCCAAGTGAGGTCGGCGACTCCCTGGTGTCCCTCCCAGCGGCCCGTATGGGCGACATTGCCCTGGGTCGTGTGGCCGCCGCTGCCGTCCGTACCCCACGAATAGCCATTGTTGGTTCCCAGCGTGGTGATATAGGCGAAGCGCAGTCCGTTGATGCGGTCGTTACCGACGATGCCGTAGGAACCGCGCAGCTTGAGCTTCGACAGCACGTCGCGGGCCGGCTCCATAAAGTGTTCCTCGGAGATCAGCCAGCCGACGGCCACCGAAGGAAAGAAGCCGAAGCGGTGATCGCGGGCGAAATTCTCCGAACCGTTGTATCCGAAATTGAACTCGGCGACATAACGGCGGTCGTAGGAGTAGGAGAAACGCCCCGCGAAGCCCTGGTTGCGGTAAGGCAGCTTCTCGCCGGTGTCGTAACTGCGCTGGTTGTAGAGCAGCATGGCATCGACATAGTGTTTGCCGAACTCGCGCGAATAGCTCACGGCGCCTTCGAGATAGGTCGTCTGCTCGCCGAATTCACCCGACGAGGCATGGTCGAGAAACTCCTGTCCGTAGCTGGCGATGTTCATAATCAGGTTGCCGTCGTCGTCGCGCCCCGTGGCCGGATTGTAGTAATCGGGCGTCTTTCCGCGCCGCACGAGGCTGGCGTTCGAACTGTCGAAAGCGAAGGTCACACGGGCCCGCAGACCCGGGGTGATGAATTTCAGGTTCTGCTCGAGCGAAGCCTGACTCTCGATCTTGGAGTTGGAGAGACGCTGGTAGCCGGTCTGCGTGGCCAGCGCCCAGGGATTCTGGTTGCCGTCCTTGCGGGCGACCTTTCCGTTGGAATAGATGGTCGGATGGACGAACGGCGGCGTGTTGAAGGCTACGTTGAACAGGTCCTCGATGTCGTGGTTGACCTTGTTCTGCCGCTGCAGGTAGCCGCCGATGTTGATTTTCAGCAGCGTGGTTTTGGTGATGTCCACATCGACGTTCGAACGGACGTTGTAACGGGTCAGCTTGGTCGAACCGTCCCACGACTGGCTGTCGTCGCGCTCCATGATGCCCCGCTCGTTGTAGACCGAGGCCGTGACATTGTAGCGCAGCACGGGCGAACCGCCGTTGACATTGACGTTCACGCGCTGGTTCCAGGCATGTTTCTTCGTGATGGCGTCGATCCAGTCGACATCGGGATAGAGGTCCGTATCGTACCGGGATTTCGTGAGGCCGATCTGCTTTTGAGAGAACGGCAGCGTGATGCGGCTGTCCGACGCGATAGCGTTCATGACCTCCATATAGGTGGTCGCATCGACGAATTCCGGGAGCTTCGTCGGCTCGCTCATGGCGACCTCGTAACGCAGCGAGACTTTCGGAGGTCCCACCTCGCCGCGTTTGGTGTTGATCAGGATCACACCGTTGGCACCCCGCACGCCGTAGACGGCACTCGCGGCGGCATCCTTCAGGATCGAGAACGACTCGATCTCGGCCGGGTCCATGTCGTTGAGCGAACGCTCGACGCCGTCGACCAGCACCAGCGGCGTGGAGCCTCCGGCGAAGGTGCTGATGCCGCGAATCCAAAAGTCTGAATTGTCCTTGCCCGGCTCGCCCGTGCGCTGCACGGCGATCACGCCCGAAAGCTGCCCCGCAAGGTTGTTGCTCAGCGAGCGGTTAGTACCGATCTGCAGGTCCTTCGGGGCGAGGCCCTCGACGGCCCCCACGACGCTCAGCTTCCGCTGCGTACCGTAGCCCACAACGACCACCTCGTCGAGTTCCGAAACCTGCTCTTCGAGGATGACATGGAGATTGATCCGGCTGCCGACCACGATTTCCTGCATCTGGTAGCCGACGAAGCCGAAGCTCAGAACGCTTTTCTTGTCGGGGACATCGATGAAGAAACGGCCTTCAGCATCGGTCGTAACGCCCTGCGAGGTGCCTTTGAGCAGGACCGTAACGCCGACCATCGGCTCTTTTCCCTTATTAACGACCAGGCCGTTAATCGGGATCGTTCCCGCCGAAGCCGCCGCCGCAGACAGAAACAGGGCGAGGACAGACAGCATTGCGCGTATACAACAAGGTAGAGTTTTTCGCATACTCCGGTTGGTTTAGGTTATTGTTATTAGATTAGCCGGCGGCAAACGAACCTGCCGCTCTGAAGACAAATTTATACCGCCGCCGAGCCTCCTGCAAGAGCAGGGAGCTAAAAAGTAGTGGTTTTTTCGAAGAATTCAGCTAATAATCAACGATATGAATAAACACAACCGATTTATATCGGTAGCGCTCCCGGTAGTGGAGGGAATCGCCTCCGGGCTATTTCAGCCCGTCGCTGCCGATCTCCTCGGCTATGCCGATGCGGGCGACGAAATGTTCGAAGCGGCTGCGATCCACACAAGCCTTGTTGCGGGCCGAGGTCCGGTTGTTATAGACCGTCGAGAGCGAACAATGCAGGAACTGCGCGATCTGCACGCTGTCGGTGATACCCAGCCGGACGAGCGCATAGATGCGCAGTTCGGTGGTAAGTGCGTCGGGAGCCTTCAGCACGATGCGTTCGGAGGGCTTCAGCAGTTTATTGTACTCCTCCACGAACGACGGAAAGAGTTTCAGAAAGGTGATATCGAAATTGTTGTAGAACAGCTCGAGGTTCTCGCGGGCGAACGCCGCCGGGTCCAGCGCCTTGCGCAGCGCGTCGCGGTTATTGCCGTCGAGCAGACGTGCGATGCGCTTGAGGCGCGAATCCATCTGGTCGATATAGTTCAGGCAGAAATCCATATACCGCACGATATAGGTCTGCTTGATGAGGTTCGACTCGCTCAGATGGCTGTTCAGCTCTTTCAGTTCGTTATTCAGGGCCGCCAGCCGGAGCCCCACCCGGCGGTTGTTCCGGTAGAGTTTATTAATATAGGTAAGTGCCGCAATGAGCAGCACCACCAGCAGGGCCAGAAAGGAAAGGCTGATGTAAAGATTGCGCTGCTGGCGGTTGCGGCGTATCTGATAGTCGTTGTCAATAATCGGCAGCAACTGCGACACCTTGACCAGCCGTTTCTGCGAATTGCAGTAGTTGGCATCCTCGAGGGCCACCTTCAGATAGCGGTAAGCCCGGTTGATCTCGCCGTCGGCATAGAGCATCTGCGCCAACCGGTGGAGCGAAACATACTCCTTGATGCCGGTCTTCAAGTCGATGATGGCCGAACGGACATAGAAACGTTCGGCCTCGCCGCGCGTCCCGCCGCCGTGGATGCAGGTTTCGGCCAGCAGGTAGTAATAGATGGCCTCCTCGCGCATATTGGTCTTCATGCGTTCGGCATTCGTCTCCAGCCATTCACGCGCTTCGGAATGGCGGTTCTCGAGATTCAGCAGGTTGGCTTTCGTATAGTAGTAGCTGCTGCCGTCCTCGTTAGGCGACTGCGATCCGAGCAACGTCGTATAGGCATCGTGCAGGAGTTCGTAGTGGTGCCGCTTGAGTTCGGGATTGTCGATCGACTGGTAGACGTCCTCGTAAAGCAAGCTATAGATATTGTGGTAATAACTGTGCAAGAACGGAGTGAAATGGCGGGTCGACATGGCATTGAGTATCTCGAACGCATCTTGATTCAGTCCGGCAATGGCATAGATCTGCGCGAGGTTGAGGTCCGTTTCGAGTATCTTCAGACTGTCGCCGCTCCTGAGCGCCAGCTCCTTTTTCAGCAGGGCGTAATGGATGGCCGTATCGACTTGATACGAAAGATACTCGTTAAACAGCCGCCCGTAATCGTAGAAACGTTCCTCGGGGGAGAGGCTGCCGTGAGCGAGCCGGTATTTGATCTCTTCGAACTGCCCTTCGCGCCGCGCCGCATAGACCTCCCGGTTGGCAATGACCCGGTCGAGTTCCCGGAATTGTTTTCCGAGATTTTCGGCCGGCTGCGCCCCGGCCGGAAGGGCTGCAGGCAGTAAGAGCATCAGAGAAAGCAGCAAACGAATTTTCATGATCGATTTTAAAGAGGTACTACCGGAATCCCGAGTAAAAATAGACATAAATTCCCGGATATGCAAAATCGCGGTGCCCTAGTCGCAGGATTGCAAAAAAAACGGGGCAGCAATCCGAAAACCGCCACCTCGTCAAGACGTTATCCCGTTTCCGTGCGGGAAAGGACTCGTGAATTACTTCTGGTCGCTGATCTTGCTCTGTTTTTCGAAGAGCTTGCCGAAAGCGTCGTCAATCTCGGTACGCAAGGCAGCGTAGTGCTTGCGGACGAGCGACGTGTTGCGCGGCTCGGCGGGATTCATCGCATTGGCAAACAGATCGTTGCGCATGAAAACGGTCTCCTGCATCACCTTGAAAATTTCCTTCTCTTTCAAAGGCTGGAAACAGATAGCTATATCACAGTCAAATTTGGTTACAGTTTTATTTTGGCTCTTCTTTTCTGTTCTTCCATCCTGCGGCGGCGTTCCGCGGCGGCTATCGCCATTGCTTCGGCCGCGGCATCGAGCAGCGCCGTGATTCGTGCGATATGCTCTTCGGGGCTTTCTCCCGGCTTGCGCTGTAACTGCTCGGCGGACACTCCGACGGGCGAACCGGCCGGCGGCAGCGGGATGCCCCCGGCTTTTCCAAGGTTGACCGAAGGCGGTTCTTCGCGTGTACTACCCCCGCCTCTGCCCGTGTTGCCGAACAGCGCTGCAAATGCCGAACGGTAATTGCTTGCCGCCGCCGAGAGGTTCCCGACAAGCGTTGCCCGGTGTTGGGTCTGCTGTTGAATATGGTTGAACTGGTTGTCGAGTTTCGTAAAGCTGAAAGCCCTGTCGATCTTCGATCCGGAGAACTCGAAGCCGTTTTTCGAGAACAAGACACCTTGTTTCCGGTCGGTATTTCCGCAATACTTATAGCGTACGTTGACGCCCTGTTCCTTTAATTTGCCTTCCAGATCGTTCCTACTTTTGCACTTGGACAGACAGCCTTTGATCGCATCGTGGATTTCGTATCTGGTTTTGTCGGGTTCGCGCAATTGCTCCCGCCGTACGTCGTCCTTTCCCGGTGCGAGATACAATCCGTACTTCTCGGTCAGTTCCCGGCAGACCTTGGCGTTTCGAATCTTGATGTTCTCGTCCGAAATGGTCTGCCCGTTGTTCCCGACCCGGTTGTAGACCAGATGGCAGTGCGGATGGGGCTGGTCGAGATGGCGCACCAATAGATACTGCGTATCGGTGATGCCCATCTTCTGCATATACTCCTTTGCGATCTGCGTCATCAGGGCGTCGGTCATCCGCGGGGCGTCCTTGGGTGAGAAAGACAAGGAGATACCCGTTGTGCATTTAGCATAAACGTATAAAAAAGTTGTTCATGTTGGATAAATTCCGTATATTTATCTGGTTACCAATCAGATAAATATCATGAACAACTTTAGTGCAAGTTACGAAAAAATTTTGACAACATTACAGAATATAGAGGCAAGATCGAATTTTCGTAATCAGCATCGTCAGCCCCGTATGAGCGATATGGAGGTTCTCGCCCTCTCTCTGACTGCAGAATATATGGGCATAGACTCGGAATGCCAATTGTTCCGCAGGCTGCCCGATTGTTTGCGAACCCGAATTGAACGTAGCGTCTGCAACCGCCGTCGCAGCGCCTTGTCCCCCCATTTGTCCGCCCTTCGCAAACGTATGGGCGAAAACATCTCCACGGCTCCAGACTATCTGATTGTAGACAGTATGCCGCTGGAGGTATGCAGGATCAGCCGTAGTTCTCGCTCGACGGTCTGCAGGCAGGAATATTATGCTGCACCCGACAAGGGATTCTGTGCTTCGCAACAGACTTACTATTATGGCTATAAGCTGCATGTCGTCTGCTCGTTGGATGGAGTGATCCGCAGTTTCGACCTCCCGAAAGCTTCGGTACATGATATTCATTATCTGAAAGATGTCAAGGAACTTTATCGGGACTGCGTCCTGTCGGGCGACAGAGGCTATCCGAGTGCTGACTACCAGTTGGATCTGTTCGAGAGCCGGCAAATTGTATTGGAAGTGCCCATGCGACGAAATCAGAACGATTACAAGCCGCAACATCCTGTATTCCGACGCTGTCAAAAAAGGATCGAAACTCTTTTTTCGCAACTTTGCGACCTGTTTATGATCCGACGAAACTATGCCAAATCATTCGACGGATTCAGAACCAGAATAACCGCTAAAATAATGGCTCTTACTACTATACAACTCATTAACAAAAGAAACAATCGGAAGATTAATAACTTAAAGATACCACTCGCGTAAATGCACAACGGGTTTTGATTATCAATCATGCGTAAAATTGCGACATACCTGTCGGCAATCATGCTGCTGACGGCCTGCATAACGAATAACCGGCAGAATAACAGAATTTTATACGTTTCGATACAACCGCTGCAAAGCCTTGTGGACAGCATTGTCGGCGGAGATTTCGAAGTCGAAGTACTCGTGCCCGCCGGAGCCAGTCCCGAGACGTTCGAACCTACGCCCAGACAATTTGTGGAGCTAAACAAAGCACAACTTATTTTCAATGTGGGACTTATCGACTTCGAAACCTCGCTGTTGGGCAAAATCGAACAACAGGAGAAAGTCATCGACCTGAGCCGCGGAATCGACCTGATCGAAGGCTCTTGTTCGCACAGCAGTCACGGACACAATCATACGCACGGTGTCGATCCCCATGTCTGGACCTCCCCGAAGGCGTTGCAGAAGATGGCAGCAAACGCTTTCGAAGCCATTCGCAAAGCCTATCCCGATTCGGTGAAATACGAAACCAATTATAACCGGTTGCAGAAGGAGTTACAAGCATTGGACGCTCGCACGGCGGAGAAAATCGCACGGAGTGGCATCGAATATTTCATCGTCTACCACCCCGCCCTCACCTATTATGCCCGCGACTACGGACTGCGGCAAGTCGCCATCGAAGCTGACGGTAAGGAGCCCTCGGCCAAGCAGTTGACGGCGATCATCCGGCAAGCCCGGGAGGATGGAGTCCGCCGGATATTCTACCAAAAGCAATTCCCGGCATCGACCGTGGAGGTCATAGCCCGAGACATCGACGCCGAATACGTAGCGATTGATCCGCTGGACCGGGACGCCATAGTGAACATCGACACGATAACCGACTTAATCACCGCAAAATGAATCTGGTAACGATGCGCGACGTAAGCGTCGCATACGACGGATACGAAGCCATTCAGCATGTCGATCTGGAAATCGGCGACAACGATTTCCTGGGTGTCATAGGTCCCAACGGTGGCGGAAAGACGACGCTCGTGAAAGTCATACTCGGAACCGTGCCCCATACGGGCGAAATATGTTTGGCGCCGGAGTTGTTCCGAGGCAAGGAGCGGCTGATCGGCTATATGCCGCAGCTGTCGGATTTCGACCGGGAGTTTCCGATCTCGGTGCTCGAAGTCGTGCTGTCGGGATTGCAAGGCTGCCGCGGGTTCCGCTCCCCCTACACCCGGGAGGACCGCGAAAAGGCGATGGCGCTGCTAGCCTCATCGGGGATTGCCGAAACGGCCCGCCAGCCGATCGGAGAGGTGTCGGGCGGCCAGATGCAGCGAGCACTGCTGGCCCGGGCCGTGATCTCGGACCCGAAGCTGCTGATTTTGGACGAACCCGCGAATTTCGTGGACAACAAGTTCGAGAAAGAGCTTTACCGCACGCTGCACGAACTGAATACGCGCATGGCAATCGTCATGGTGTCGCACGACATCGGCACGATCACGAGTGTCGTGAAAGAGATCGTCTGTGTCAACCGCCGCGTGCACCGTCATCGCTCGAACGTGCTGACCGAAGAGCAGCTGCGCAACTACGACTGCCCTATCCAGCTCGTTTCGCACGGCCACATTCCCCACACCGTGCTGGAGCACCACCCGGGGGACGGATGCTGCGACCACGATTCTGTCCGATAACGACCACCGCGACAATGGTCATACAGCCGGGCGCATTAGGGCGGAGAATGCCTCCCTGCGGCGTTATTCGTTTATATCTTTCACGCAGCGCACGCCGCCATAATTGCCTGTGCCGGTCAACAGATACAGCACACTGTTGCCTTGGCTGACGGAGAATCCGGGGCGGTTCGAGCCGAACTGGAAACGGGTGCGCGAAAAATGGTTGTTGAGCGTCCAGTTTCCGTCGTTGCCGATTCGGGAGTGCATCAGCGCCAGTTCCCGCTGATTGGGGATACGGTATCCTGCCGGACACGGGGAGTTGCCTGCGCTTGCCGCGCTCCTCAGCGACTCCCAATTATATCCATGGCCTCCGGATGGCGTGTTTAGAACTTCGAATATCCTCCAAGGTTTGTTGGCCGCCTCGCGTTCGTGGTGTTCGGGCAGTTCGGCGGTCTGGAAATAGCCGCGGATGGATTGCTGATCGATTCGGGCAAGCGAGATCCTGCGGGTCATCGCATCGTAGGTGGCCATATCGTCGGGCTTGACGGTTCCGGCGGCCGTGCGTGGAATTCCCAGATTACGGACACAACGATAATAAACAGGAGTAGAAATCGAACTGGAATAATTTTGGGAAAGTTTTCCGGTCGAGGAGCCTTCGGATGACCATAGGATTATGGGGTTGTCATAGCCAAGGTACTTCTCGTGAACCGTACTGCTGGCGAAATACTGCTCCTGCCCCTCTGTCCAGGTCGTTTTCCTGTAAAGCCTGGCTCGCTGGTCGAAGGACCATTCGCCGATCCATAGATCCGTCAACTGGTTGATGGCCGCCAGATACCATTGCACCTCGTTCTCGTCGATCGTGCCGTCGCCGTCGTTGTCGCGGTTCATCCGCAGACATTTGTATTTGGCAGCCTCGTAATCGGACTTCAGGGTCCAGGTCGACGTCGTGACGTAATCGCTCCAGCGTTTGGTCGTACTGCCGCCCAGCCACATCCGGAGCGTATTCGCACGTCCGTTGTTCGAGTCGTTGTATGTCGGGTTGGAAACGTCGTTCGTGTTTTTTTCGAATGCGACCGGCGTTTCTTCCTGGATCATCTCCGTGCCCCAGGCCGTGAAATTCTCTTCGTCCATGATGTTATACATGGTCTGGATTGAGGACTGGCGGATCGAATAGATGGCGTTGGTCTTCGTGCTCTGGCGATCGGGGCTGTACGCCAGATTCGAAAGGATGTTCATGACCCGCGCCTGCTGGTTGACGAATTTCTTCCACAAGCCGTTCACGGCCGTTTCCGAAGGATCGGTCGGGCTCGTCTCGTAATAGTATTCGTCGACGAATGCCGTGAAGCGCATGTAGTCGCTACTGTCGAACAGGTGGTCGGAGCCCCCGCTTCCGCTGGTACGGTAACGCTCCTTGCAGGCCTGAAGGATATTCACCAACTGGTCGACATACAGCAGTTTGTCCGTCCCGTTCGCCACGTCAGTCATATAGGTGTCCAGCGAGACCGTCCCCGTGTAGACCGCATCGTTGCCCGGATAGGCGCGGAAATCGGTGCTACTGTAGAAGTTGCTGCTGTTCTTGCTGTTGATCCGGAACTTTATCCACTTGTAGTCGGCCGGATGTTCGCCGGCGGCGCCCCGCGAGAAGGGGGTGTTGACGTCCCAGGTCATGGTCTCGTCCACGTTGCTCTGGTGGAAACTCAGGGTGAACACCTCGTTGTACGCGTCCAGCTCCTTGATCTGCAGCGCCATCACGACATCGCCCTCGGCGCCGGGACGCTGCTCGTCCTCCTCGGTCTTCTTGCTCGAATCGACCTCGATGATGATTTTGTCCACCGACACGATTTTCACGTTATAGGTATAGTAGGTGTTGCGGAGCAAGTTGTAGTCGTCGACGCCTTCCACGCCTCCGAGATGGATCGTATAGACCACATCGGTCGATATTTCCACGCCCGACGACGCGTCCTTGTAGCGTATGTCACCCCGCAACTGGACGCAGGTTCCGGTCTTCGGCGCATAGGTATAGTCGCCGTTGGCGACCTCGATTCCCGCGCCGGTCGGGGTCTTGTCTTGTTTCTCGCGCAGCGCATACTGCTCCTCATAGGTGCCCGCCGTGACGGGAATCTCGGCCCGGGGCGTCAGGACGCTCTCCAGCGAATAGAAGGCGAAGGTCTTGCCGTCCTCCTCGAAATGAGCCCACTCCGTATCGAAGCACTCCGCGGGGTCGGTGCACAGGTCGGTGCGCGAAGCCATCATCCCCGCCTTGCGTGGAACCGACACGACGCGCCAGTCGTCGGAAGTGAAGGTGACGCCCGAAGCCTCGGTGACGCGGAAGCGGATTTTGGAGTCGACGCGTGTCAGCGGCACGGTAGCCGAGACGGGACTGCCGGCCGTGACGGTGACATTCTCGGCGACGCCCGTCATCAGGAAGTTGGTGCCCCGTTCGATGAACTTGCCCCGGAGGTTCACCACGCACGAATCCAACGCCGCACGCGAGGCGATGCCGTCGAGCATCTCGCGGGTAATGTCGACGACCGTATTGTCCGTATTGGCAATGGCGGCCACGCTTTTCCCCGTGCCGCACGTCAGGCCGCCGATGGTTCCGGTCCAGCTCGATGCGCTCAGGCTGGAGATATAGTTGCGGCAATCGACCGACCCGTCCGGGTTGAATATGAAGATGTAGAGGTTGTTGATCCGCTGTTCGTCGGCATCGGCCGACACGGCGCGGGTCTTCACGTCGTTCTGCGAAGAGGCGACGCTCAGCGTCAGCGAGGCAAACTCGCCATGCGTTCCGGGCAATTCATCCTTCGAGCACGCCGCGACGGCCAGACACATCCAGGCTATATGGAATAATCGTTTCATAATCGTCAATCGAAATCGGGGACATCAATGGTTTCCTGGTTCCAGTCCTGCACCACACAGGTCAGCGCCATCTCGCCGAACGGGGTGAACTTCAGTCTGAAAACATATCGCTTGCTGGCTTCGATGCTGCCGGAGACGACGAAATCGCCGATATTCCGAACTATTGCAGATTCCCGCGTCACGCCGTTCGACGTGTAGCGGACCGTGACGGTGAGCAGGTCGTCGTCATCGATCTGTTGCGGCCAAAGCATCGCGCAGCCCGTTGCGGAGGAGACCGGCTGGTAGACGGGATAGACGGCAACCAGCGAATTGCCCTGCAACGTGCCGTCCGCCTCCGAGAGAGCGTACTCCCTGTCGGCGGCGTCCGTCGCTAAGGTCTGCGTGATGGCGTCCGGCAGTTCGTGGTGGCAGGTGGCCTTATGCAGGAACTTTCCGAGACGGATTCCGGTTATGCGTATCGACTGTCCCTCGGAGAGCGTGCCGTCGACGCTGGCTTCGAAGACCACGGCCGCCAACGCATGGCGGAATGTCAGCGGCACCCTGCCGCCCTCTTTCGTCCGGTCGAGGGCCGGGGCGCTCAGCAGCAGGTCGCGGTGATCCGCCACGGCGTCGGGAACGGCATAGGTGACGCGCGGAGCGCCTGTCCCGCATGAGACGGAGACCGCCGCATCGGTGTCATACGGAGCATAGGCGAAGAAGCTGACCTTTCCCTGGGGCCAGTATTTCGTCGGAGAATAGGTCCAGTCCCCTCCGGCGGGGCGTGTCACCCGGACATTGTACATGTAATCGGGCTTCGAAGCGGCGGCATCGTAGCTGCCCTGGGGCGAATAGTAGGCGAAAACCCCGAAGTCGGCAAAGTTGCCGTCGTCGGTCTGTACGCCTTTCGTCCATGGAACGGCCGAATCCCCTATCCGGTCGTCGAACCGGATGGCGTCGTCCGCGGGTTGCAGGGCTTCATCCCCTCCCCTGCCGCACGATATAAGAGTCGTCAGGCTGAAAACCGCCCAAAGCCAATATCTTCGTGTTTCCATATCCGTAACTTGTAAATCGTATCGGACCGCCGGGCGGTCCGGTTTGTACTCCGGGAGGGACATTCAACCCTCCCGGAATTTCGTGAGGCCGGCGCATGCGTGCGGCCAGAGCGTCTTAGATCTCCATGTCTGCGTTGGAATCCTCCCAATCCACTACCGACGTCTTGAACAGGATAGGTTCGAGGTTGCCGGTGACGGTCAGCGTATAGGTAATGCGCTTGTTCATCTTCCAGATCTCTTCCCCCTCCGTATCGCCGGTAACTTTCTTGCTGCTGAACGGAACCGTGTAGTCGGCATACGTGTCGGCCGAACCGAACAGATACTGGGGGGTTGCGTTATTATCCTTGTAATAGATCTTGCAGGAAATCGTAAGGGTGCCGCCGGTCATGTCTCCGTCACCGGTTTTTGCAGCGAACTCCTGCGGAAGCAGTATCAGTGCCTTGTCCGCATCATAGAGATTTTTTGCTTCCACATTGGTGATTTCCTTGGTCTCGGGGAAAACTGCCGTATATTCGGTCAGGTTGCCTTCAGTAATGCTCCAGCTGGCAGCGCCGGCGGCCGAGAGGGTGAAGGTGCCCTTCGACTTGAGGTTGCTCAGCTTGATGCCGTTCTCCTTCACGTCGATGAAGACACCGTCGCCCTTGGCCTTGGCCTTGAAACGCACCTGCGTCATCGCGTGTTTGAACTGGAGGGGAACCTTCACGGCCGGACTTGCCTTGGCGACATTCAGCGCCGAGGCGTACATGAGGTCCACCTGGCCGGCATCGTCGGCAGGAACGGTATAGTCCGTCATGATCATTCCGTCGCCCTTCGTATATGCAACCGGAATCGCAACGCCGTTCTTGGTGTAGGGCGCATAGGCGTAAAAACTGAGGGTTTCTCCCTGGGTCGGCCAGTAGCGGATGTCGCTCGTGTTCTTGTAGTCCCATTTCGTGCCGTCGGAAACGATCTCGGTGCCGGCATCGGCCTTGCCCATGTAGGGGCTGTCCGAGGTGCTAATAAAGGCCGTTACGCCGAAGACGTTGCCCGATGCGGCGAACTCGGGGTTGTTGTCGAACGGATTGCCGCGGGTGATGTTCGAATAGGTGTTGAAGCCGATAGCGTTGCCGGCATTGGTCAGGGCGGAGTCGACCACGCTTTCCTTTGCGCAGCCGGCCAGTGCGAAGGCCGCCAGAGCGATGAGAACAGATCTTTTCATTTTTTTCTTTTTTTTATGGTGTTTGTAAAATCATGTTTCGTCGGTTACATCGGGATGTCGACATCGATGTCCTCCCATTCCTCCAGGTCGGGGTCGAAGGCGCCGTCGCCGTTGCCGATCACCTCGGGAAGTTCGATCTCCACCTCGATATGGATGATCTTGTGCGTCGCGCCCTGCGTCACGCGGATGGCATCGGTGACATCGAGCGAGACGGGATGTTTTTCGCCGTTGAGCAGCACGAACTCCATCTCCATCAGGTAGCGCACGCCCGTCTCATCGTGCAGGCCGAACGTCGCCAGCTGTCTGGTGATGGTGCCGTTGCGCGGGTCTTTCGCATCGAAGCAGCGGTTGTTCAGCACGAACTCGTGGCAGACCTGCAGCGAATGCGGCTTGTCCGAATCGAGGTAATAGCCGCCCGAAAGATTCTTCAGGTGGGTGCGGGGCGCCCCCGCGGCATATTTGAGCCCCTTGACATGCACCCTGATGTCGGCCACCGAGATGATGCGGGTCGGAGCAGTCTGATAGACTGCCGCCGGGGCGGGTTCCATGCCGTGGGGTTTGGTCCGGAAATATTCGATCATCTTGCGGGTCACCTCGATATTTCGGACTACGCTTCCGGCCACCGTGTCGGGCTCCCCGATGAAGGATTCCGCTCGGGTGCCGCCGCCGAGCGACGTGAAGTTGGGGGACACCGCCCTGCCCATCAGGGCGAAGGTCTCCAGCCGGTCGGTTCCCGCGCTTTCGATATTCCTGTATTCATCCAGCGTATTGTTCAGCACGACAACACTATAGGAGCCTTCGGGCAGTGAGAGGTCCACTTTCCGGGAGTCGTTGCTCCGGACCACGTCGAAAGCCGCGCCGTTGCGGTCGAACACGAATGCCGAAACGCCGTTGGGCGTCAGCCGCGCCGGAGTCCAGTCGGCCTCGATACGGACGGTGGCGCGGTCGACGGTGGCATAATAAAGGTCGTCGCGCCAGCAGGAGGAGAGCGCCAGAACGCCTGCAAGAGCCGATATAATCAGTATGTTTTTCATTTTGCAACCTCCTTTTTTCTGTAATGCAACAGCCATACCAGCGAAATCCGCGCCCTCGTAGGACCGATCCAGTTCAGCCGACGGGTCTCCCACGGGTAACGGACGACCTTGATGTCGCCGTACTTCGTGTCGCGCACTCGGTCGTAGGCCTCATAGTTCGAACGCAGGTAACCGACTCCCAACGTGTATTCCATACGCAGGCTGCGGCTGCGTCCGATGCGGTGCGCATAGCCCAGGCTCAGCCCGGCATCGAAGAAGTCGCCCTGGGAACCGTCGTCGTTGAAGACCTGAAAGTCGAATTTTCCGCCGCCGCCGTACAAGCCGAGGTGCCAGCCCGTCATGACATCTCGTTTGGCGCGGTCGCCCAGCCAATATCTTATTTCGCCATGTCCTGCCAGAAGCTGCATCGTCAGGTCCGACTTGTTGCTCCGCCACCACGGGAACATCCACTCCCCGGCAACGGACCAGCGTTTGCCCATTGGGACTTCGAGCTCGACGTTGAGCGCCGAGGCCAGGTCGAAGAGCAGGTTGCTCTTCACGGCCAGCAGGGGCTTGCGGACGAACGTCGGTTCCATGGCCGGCGACTCCGGAACGGGTTGCGGAGCCGGCATCTGCTCGGTGTCTGGTTCTACGACCGGTCCGGGTTCTGACTCGGGTTCCGGCTCGACCGTCGGTTCGGGCGCATGGGGAACCGACTGGAACACGATGATGCAGGTTGCGCCGGCCCGCAGATAACGCAGATGGTTGTTTACGATGTGCCGCCATGCCGCACCGTCGCCCACCTGTTTTAGCCGCCACTCTTTGGTCGCGGAATTGACGTCCGAATTGATGATCTCCAGGACTCGAGCCCGATGGGGACATCGGTCGTCATCGGCAATCCGTTGGGCCAGGCCCGCCCAATCTTCGCCGATAGAATATATCTGCACCTTCTCTCGCACGATGTCGGGATGCTTCCAATACACATAGGTGCGCGTAGCCCGAGCCCGTTCTTCCGCGAGTTTGATGTTGCGTTCCAACATGCCCTCGGGTGATGCCGACGCGATGATGACAATGGAATCGAGATTATCCCTGACTTCCGGTCTGTTAAGCATGGTGTCGAGTTTGGCGAGCGACTCCTCGTTTGTCAGATACTTCTTTTCGAGCAGAGACCGGTCGAAACGGAAATACAGACGAATGATCGCGCTCGTATCCCTCCGCAGGGATAAATCGGATACGGCATGTTGCGCATGGCTGTCATTCAGACAACAAACGCACGCCAGCATCAATAAGAATATCTTCCGTCGCAACTCCATTGGACCTGTTTCGATAAAGTTTCTAAAAATTCCAATCCATCTCTGCCTTTGAGTTTTTCCTCCGCTCTCTTTTCGCTTTTGTAGGCCCGCATGACGAACCAGCGGGCTGTTTCCGATTCCTTCCGTATTGGGCGAGACGATATCTATACATGTTTATACTTGTTTTTCAATCAATCAGGGCGCATACCCGTAGTTCATGCCAATAGGTGTATTAATATGTATTACAATCGTTTATATCACCCCTCCCGGAATATCAATCATCTATTCCGTAAATCTGTAAACAGATATTCTGCTCGTTTTACGCTCTTTCTCTCCGCAAGAGAAAGAGCGATGGATATAATAGGTTGTAACTATCTGGTAAACAAACGGAAATCACACTCAACGGGCGGTTTATTTATATAACATTGTTGGATAAAAACCTTTCGGCGAGTTCAGCAGCCGAAAATTTCATCCGTTTTATACCGTTATTTCCATTAAATTACATAACTTTGTGTTTGTCAATATTTCTCTTGCGGAGAGAAGCAGTCTGTTTCACAACATTTTTCTTTCTACTCTCCCTATCAATCAGTCGGAATCATCCATCGAAAATGTCTCTCTGCTCCATTTTTACCGGTTGCAAGCCGTTTGCGATTTCCTTTGGAGGATTCCGTCAGCCGATACATCTCTTCATGAGAGAAATAGCGAAATGATTAGCGTTTATTCCCAGCGCCCTACGCACGAAAGCCTCCGAATTAGTTCAACAAATTCTCCCGATTGCTTAACATTTCGAATTGAAATGACCGGGATAATTTTATTTTTCACCGAATTCTGTTGCCGTATTTCATATTTTTCATAACTTTGCGGCAGTGAGATATTTCTCTCATGAAGAGAAGTTGCATCTATCAGTCAATCCGTTAAATGCTATTTTGAGGATTTAGCCGTCGTTTATTTCTTCAATTATCACTACCGAACCACCTATTCCTTCCGGAGAGAGATTTTCCGGTGGATTGATCTGTCGGAAAAAATATCTCTTTCAAGAATAAGCCTTGAAAGAGATTTCCGAATGAAAGCCGGCTGAACAAAAATCTTTGTACGACTACAATGCTTTCAGAATTCGGCTGTTAGCCTTGTCCACAGCCGATGTGTCCAAAGAGGCGAGATAGATCCGCGTGGTCTTCTCCGAATCATGTCCCATCGCCTCGCTGATGATCGCGAGCGGAATGTTTCTGTCCTTGGCGATGGAAGCCCACCCGTGGCGGGCGACGTAGCTGGTCAAGGGTATGTCCAGTCCCAACCGCTCGCCTAATTTTTTCAATTTGTCATTGACCAGATGCGCCGCATTCTTGTACTGCCGGCGAGCGTCGGCATGCATGTCCCGAATTACCGGCAGCAGATAAGGAGTGGCGTTCGTATCATATTTATCGACGATCTCCTGCATGGGTTTTTCCCATTTGACGAACAACTGCTGTCCCGTTTTCTGCCTGCGGTAAGAGAGTATGCCGTTTTGCAGGTCTTTCTTCTTCAGGTAAGCCATGTCGATGAACGACATTCCACGGGTATAGAATGAGAACATGAAAATGTCGCGGGCGAAATCCATCGCCGAAAACAGCGCCAAATCCAGATCCCGGATCTGGCGGATGACTTTCAAGGGTACAGCCCGCTTGACCGTTTTGCCAATGCCCGTGTAGACATACTTGAACGGATCGCGCTGCACGGTCATTTTCTTCTCGACGGCCCGGTTATAAATGGCACGCAGTCCCCTCATATAGTAGGAGGAGGTATTCGGGCATACACCTCTCGATTTGAGATAAGTCTCGTATTCGATCATCAGGTCGGAGTCCATCTCATCCCAAGACACCTCGGTATTCCTGCGGAAACGCCCGAAGCTGTTCAAGACGGTCGTATAACGTTCGCCCGTGCGGATTTTCCCGATCTGTCTCAACTGCCCGACAAGACTCCGAGCGAAAGAGAAAAAGCCTCCGGCATCCGAAGGCGTAAGATAGCGTGCGACCACATCCCCGGCCGTATAACTTTCGCCCGTATGCTCCAACCGGGAGATAATGCACTCCAGGCGGGCGATGTCTTCTGCAATCCGGCTTTTCAATGCGACAAGGTAAGCGTGTCGGGGTTTGCAATCCGGCCGGAGCAATCCTGCACGCAGAGCGGCCCATTCCGACGGTAACAGTTTATGGCCGCTGTTGATCTGTCGGGTTACACGGTTATGCATGATCTGATAATACAGTCGGCCTTCACGATCCGCAACGGACGAGGCCCGGAATTTTACTTTTACGCTTGCCATACGTTTGTTGTTGTTAAAGTTGCCGGGTCAAGGTAACGAGCAAGCGTACAATTCTATATTTGATTCCGATAGCGTTGTCGGTTGGACGATGCTCCCGATCTTATATTCGCAACCATTCCGCAGCTCGTTTTGCAAGATTCAGAATCTCGATACTGAGGGCTTTCAGCTCGCGGGTCCGTTGCTCCAGCATAGCGATCTGATGCGGGATAGCGACGTTGGAAAAGTGCGAATTGACAGCCTTTACAATCTGATTATAGTTATTGCCGAGTTTCTGAAACTGAAAATAAAAGTCGTTCAGCCGGGCGATAAACTGCGTCTTTGACGGGTCGCGTTTGATGACGACGAACTCTTCTCCGAAAATGCGTTTTACGATAAACTGGCTCCTGTTATGCTCCAATCCGGACTTGCAGAGTAGCTTCTTGAAGCGGATGTGCTCTTCATTGAACCAGAAAGAGTACTTGTAGCTTGGTGTTTCAGATTTCCGGGCATTTCTGTTTGTCTGTTTTGGGTCGGTATTCATGATATCGGTTAAAAAGGCGTTCGACTCGGGAGAACGCCCGGCCTCGCAGAGCGAGCTCCTTTCGTATGCCGAAAAAATTTTCGGCATACAAAGGTACAGCTCGCTGTTGTCTGGCGACAACAAAAAGCCGCGCCGGAAAAATTTTTTCTGAAAA
>NZ_CAXUDY010000012.1:0-74225 GCF_964250025.1 Alistipes sp. DJF_B185 | reverse complement strand
ATGACAACCACGAAAAAGAGGATCGGACGCCCGACAACGACAGATCCCAGAGTCCACAGGTATAATTTCAAACTCACGACGGAAGAGAATATCCGCTTTAAGCAGATGCTTTGTAAGGCTGGACTGGAGCATAATCGGAGCCAATTTATCGTCAAAAGAATCTTCAACGAGGAGTTCGTCGTTATCAAACGCGACCGAAGATATAGTTCAAATTATTCAATTTCCCTGTTTTGAGTTCTTCAATCTTTGGTCATACATTGTTAAACAATTGAATTGATTTTGGAGTATCAAGCATGAAGTAAGACAGAGCTTTTATTGGTTTTAGAAACCGTTTATGACGTTCCGTCCCCATGCATTGCATCTTAAAGCTGAACTGTTCGTGAAGTCGAGTAGAGCCCATGTCCGCGACGATGGTTTTACAAGATGTAATTTTCACTTAAAGTTTTTTATTATGGTTTACAGAGGTATCGATATCAGCAAGAGCAGTTTCGTAGCGGCTTATCCATCAACGAACGGCAACCCTACTAAGACTTTCCCTAACACAACCGCGGGAATGCGTGAGCTCATCGGTACGCTTGCTGTCGCTGAGCATCATTGCGTTATGGAAGCTACCAGCAATTACGGCTGCTGCTGTACCTGCTACATCAGAACGGTATTGCCGTCAGTTTTGCCCCCCCCCAAAAAAAAAGCAGATCAAGCATTTTTCCCGAATGATGATGCCCGTTACCAAAACCGACGAAAAAGACGCCTACATGATCGCCATGTACGGGGAGAAGATGAATCCTCCCATCTACAAAATGCCCTCGCAGGCTACAATACGGATCCTTACCACCGAAGGGTTTACCTACTTTGACAATGCAAAGCAACTATCCCGCTTCATCGGAATATGTCCAACCTATCAACAATCAAGAACATCCGTAAATATCAGAGAACATATCAACCGGAATGACGATGAACGTCTGCGATCTTTACTCTATATTGCCTTTTGGACTGCCTTGCGTTACAATAGTCGGGAGTGTTATATCCGATTAAAGGCAAATGAAAAACCATTCAAAGTAGCTCTGATTGCTGTGACTAACAAACTCGTCAGGCCTGTTCTTACCATTACTACAATCAACTCAATATATCGATGGATTTGTCCCGGCTAAAAAATAATCTTCGGTTCTTTTTTTATCTTTTTACTTAATTATTTGCTTTTTAATACATTTCCTCATAAATATTCGTTGGCTTTGCCTGCTTCCACTTGGAAAATACGAATTTTGAAGAATTGAAGATTTATCTTAACTTTCGAAAAAATTTCATGCGACGTGCGATTTATTCCCTCCATCCTCCGGTCGTTTCCGTTCAATGTCATGTTGTACTTCGTCGGATTCTTATCTCCGCCGCTCCCCGCCGCTGCCGCCTCCTATGACCGAATCCAGACCCTCTCGATGGACGAAGGACTCCCGCACAGCGACGTAAATGCGATTACGCAAGATCGTGACGGCTATCTTTGGTTCGCGACATTCAGCGGGCTGAGTAAATACGACGGATACAGACTCCAAACCTTTCGGACCGACAATTCCGACCTCACCAGCGACCGGATACTCTGCCTATTCGTCGCCCGGGATTCGTCCCTTTATATCGGAACCGAATCCGGAGGGCTGAACCGTTACGATCCGGTGTCCGAAACGATATTTCCGGTCGCCGAAGAGCCGACAACCTCTGCAGACCAGGTGATCAACAACATTTTCGAAGATCGAAAAGGTACCGTATGGGTCTGTCGAAACGACGGATTGGGATACCTCACACTCCGAGGAGCAACCACTTATCTGCATGTCAAGAACCGATGGAGAGGATTCTACATACAGTGCGGAACCGCCTTGGATTCTTGCAGACTGCTACTGTCAACCGATGCCGGCCCCGTCATCTATAACCCCGAAACCGAGGAGATACAAAATATCCTCCGGGATGAAATCAAAACCCGCTGTTTCTCGATGCAGTCTTTCGCAGACGGCAAAATCGCGCTTTCCGGAGGATCGGGCGTTCGGATCTATGATCCGAAAACCGACGACCTACAGAGAATCTGTGACTTCTCATCCCGGGTCACGACGCAGGACAATCACGGAAACATCTGGGTCGGAAGTTTCAACCGGGGACTGTACAAATACGACCGGAATGGTATTAAGATTGTTCACTACCACCCCAAACTCCCCATTCCTCATGCCGTCAACTCCTTTGAGATCAGCGCACTGTTCGAGGATCGTTCCGGGGTGCTTTGGATCGGAACGATCGGCGGCGGCTTGAGTAGGCTCAATGTCGTCGAAAAACATATCGAATGCTATACCGAAGCGCAGGGCTTGTGTGAAAATCGGATCATCACGTTCCTCGAAGCCCGCGACGGAATACTTTGGGTCAGCACACATGGCGGCATCAATCTGTTTAATCGAAGTTCCGCAACTTTCCGGGAGCTGCGCATAAATGGATTGCCGAGCATCCAATTTGCAACCGTATCAGCCTTCTTTATGGCCGAAAACGGCGACATCTGGCTCGGAACGTGGGACAAAGGATTGTGGGTCATCGACAGCCGGGATATCGACCGGGCGATACAGACCGGTCAGGTCCGGGCCCGACAACTCAAACATCCGGTCATCGACGGGGAATTGTCCGTGTTCCGAATCGTTGAAGATCGCGACAGACACCTGTGGATCAGCTCGAACCGGGGATGTTTCGAATACATTCCATCCCACGGGGATTTCAAAACCGGGCAGTGGATCAACTATACCCACAACGGAGATGATCCCAATTCGTTATGCTCCAATTTCACGACGGACATCTACCCCGATACCGTCACCGACAATAAGACCATCTGGATCGGAACCCGCTCGGGGCTGAACCGAATCGTATTCGATGCCGACGGCAAGGCGAACTGCCAGCGAATCGAACTCGCCGCTACGAACGCCCGTGAACGGAAGGTGTGTAGTTCCGATGCCTTCATCTCGACGATTCACTGTGACCGGAAGGAGGGGGGGTCTTTGGATCGCAACGATCGGCGAAGGTCTCTTCCTTATGACCGAAGGTCGTTGCGGCGGGAAAACGCCCCGTTTCAGCTGTTTCGACACATCCAACTCCCGGTTCTTCAATAACGAACTGGAGAGCCTGCAGGAGGACGACCACGGAGCCTTCTGGATCGGCGGCTACGGAATCACCCGCTTCGATCCCCGGGATCACTCGATCCGGCATTTTACGGTAAAGGACCAATTGCAGAGCAACTCCTTCAAAATCTGGGCATCGTACAGACTCCGCAACGGCGAGATGGTTTTCGGAGGCGTAAAGGGGTTCAACATTTTCCATCCGGACAGCATCACCGACAACGACATCCGCCCGCGCACGGCCATCTCCCGGCTTAAGATTCGGAATCAGACCGTCTCGGCCGGAGATTCCGTTTGCGGACGCGTCGTCCTGCCGCGCGCCATCAACCGGCTCAACAAACTCGACCTCTCCTACAACTGCAACAACCTCACCTTCGAATTTTCGGCCTTCGCCTACGTCGATCCCAAGTACAATACCTATAAATATAGAATGGAGAATTTCGACACCGACTGGAACTACACCAGCGGACTGTCGCCTCAAGCCGTCTATACCAACTTGCGCCCGGGCAGCTACCGGCTGGTCGTATATGCCTCGAACGAAGACGGATACTGGTCTCAGGCCCCTGCGGTGCTCGAAATCACGATACGTCCGCCCGTCTATGCCACACGCTTGGCCTGGCTTTGCTACATTGCGCTAACCATCCTTTTTCTCTACAGATGGCACCGCCGTTCACTGCGAAAACTACAGGAGCGCCACCAGATAGAGCTCGAACGCAACAAATACTATGAAGAGCAGAAGAGCAGCGCCAACATGCTACAGTTCTATACCGATATCGCCCACGAGCTCAAGACGCCGCTCTCGCTGATTACAGCCCCAGTCGAAGAGCTGCTCTTGAATCCGCATATCGGAAAAACGACGCGCAACAGACTGGAACTCGTCAACCGCAATGCGGGGGCATTGAAGACCCTGCTGGAACAAATCCTCGACTTGCGCAAATACGAAAGCCACAAAATGGAACTCGCGGCTGTGCAAACCGATGCGTCGGAATTCCTCCGCGGTATAGCCGAACTGTTCAAGCCGTTGGCCGACCAACTTCAGATACAGTTCTCGCAGGAGATTCCGAACGATCCGCTCATACTCTGGATCGATCGTCGGAAAATGGAGATCGTTATCGCTAATTTGCTCTACAACGCATTCAAATACAGTCGGAAAAGTTCAGGGAAAGTGAATCTCGTCTGTGAAGAGCAACAGCTGTCGGTAACCATTTCGGTGGAAGATAATGGAATCGGAATAGCCCGGGATGAACAGTCCCGGATCTTCGAACGTTTTTACCAGGCTCGAAACAACAACTCGCCGCAAAAAAGCATCGGCATCGGACTCTCCCTGGTCAAGCATATCGTTACTCTGCATCATGGAGAAATTGAAGTCGCATCCGAATTGAACGTCGGTTCGCTCTTCCGGGTCCGGATCCCGAAGGGATGTGCGCACCTCGCTCCCGAACAGATCAAAGATTCCGACAAGGTCCCGGGTCGGCCATTTCAGAATCTCCCGATAGGGATGGATTCCGCGCTGTCGGACTTCGGTGACGATCAATTCGAATCGGAGATGGCGGCGGAAACCGCAATCGGGAACGATCGTGGAATGCAGTGCGGGCTCCTGGAAGAAAATACGCGCCACGGAGCAGCTGCATCTGATGGAAAAAGAGTTTCGATTCTCGTGGCCGAGGACAATACCGCCTTGCGGGATTATCTTCGAAGCGCGCTGGAGAACCGATACAACGTCTCGACGGCACGAAATGGAGAGGAGGCTTATTGTCAGGCAATCAATGAACAGCCCGATCTGGTGCTTACAGACATCGTCATGCCGGGAATGTCGGGAATCGAACTTTGCCGCAAAATCAAGGAGAATTCCCGGACTTCGGCAATCGGGGTCATTCTACTTACGGCCCACAATCTGCAGAACTACGAAGTATCCGGATACCGTGTCGGAGCCGACGCTTATGTAGCAAAACCGTTCTCCCTTGAAGTGCTCTTCTCCCGTATCGACAACCTTGTTGCCCGACAGAATAAAATCCACAAAAACAGTCAACCTATAAAGGAGATTCCCATTTCAGAAGTCGCTGTGGAGAAATCCGAAGATCGTTTCCTTGTCAAATGTACCGAAACCATCGAGACCGAAATAGCTGATCCGCGATTTGACGTCCTACAGCTTTGCCGCAAAATCGGCGTGTCACGATCACAGCTCTACCGGCGTATTCTTGCCCTCACGGGGTTGACGCCCATACAATTCATTCGCAGCATCCGGCTAAAGCACGCTGCATCATTCCTTGCCCAAGACGGAACACTTCCTGTCAATGAGGTAATGTATCGCGTAGGGTACACCAATCTCAGCCACTTCGCCAAAATCTTCCATGAGGAATTCGGACTCTACCCCAAGGAGTTCGCCCTCCGGAACCGGAGCAAAACGGGAAAAGTGGACTCCGCGTCGGAAATCTTCTCCAAAAACGAGCCCGAGACGCAGAAATGACCCCGGACGATTTTCTCAAATAAATTAAAAAATACTTTTCCCGTCATCCGTGTATTTTGAGACATTTGCGTTGATTTTTTAGGTTTTTAATAGTTTCCTTTGCATCAGCTGCACCAAATGCGGCAATTTGAAAACCTAAACTAAATCAACGCAAATGAATCATTTTCTCTCTCCATGCTCTATCCGCCGGGGTCGGATCATCCGATCCGCCTCCTTTGGGCCCGGAAGTCTCACCGGGCAGAATCCGAATATTCCGAGGAATACATATCTTGAGAATATGATTCCATGATTCGGACAGGGACGCCGGAATTCTTCATGCAAGAAAGCACTCCGGATTCCCTGACCGAAAAAATACCTACATTCCAAAAACTGCGAACCATGAAACAGCTATTCTTTCATCTCGTGCCGGTTCTTGCCTTTGGGTTGGTACTGGCTGCTTGTGACAACGATTCGGACGAGTGGACACAACCTTACGAATTCGCTTGGAGCTACGGCGCGGAATCACAATTCAGCGTCGGGAAACCCGCTACATTTACGGACCTTTCGCTCGGGGTCGAAACCCGCGAGTGGAGTTTCGAAGACGCAACACCTGCGACCTCCACGGATCCCGAACCGAGCGTCGTATTCAATTCGAAAGGCATAAAGACGGTAACCCTTACAATCCATTTTCTCAACGGTCAGGTGCAGTCCGAATCGTTCGACATTGAGGTATTTTACCCGCTTTCGGCTCGGATCAAAGCCTTGGAACTTACACCGAAAGGCTGTATTCGGCTCGATACCCCCGTCTCGTTCGGCCTTACCGAAGTCGAGGGTAATCCGACATCCTACCAATGGACATTCGAAGGCGGTACGCCTTCCTCGTCGACTGATCCCGCCCCAGTGGTCACCTGGACTTCGGCCAACAAAAACGGAGCCCGAATCTCCTGCAGACTCACTCGGGCCGACGACGGAATGACAACTACCGTCGAACAGACTTTTATTGTCGGAAACTATCCAATGCTGCACCCCATTCCCGAGAAGGATTATGATCCCTGGCGGTTCGAACTTTCGTCCATTGGAAAATGGACGCTCTGGAACACGACCACTTCCGCGGATGATCTGACGACTAACACCTCCATCGTCAGCGGCGGGGCCGATGGCTCGAAGCAGGCCCTCAAGGTAACGCTCAAACCGGGAGTCATCTATCAGTTGTTCACGCGAGACAACTGGGTTTGCAACGCCCAACTCGTTGCCGGACAAAAATATGAAGTCTCCTTCTGGCAGAAAACGGATGCCGCGGAGGGTTCGCTTATCGTCTTGACGGGCATCTATAACAATCTGCCCTCCTGGTCTTGGAATGAATACCTCCAGGTACTTGCGAGTGACCACTGGAGCATCTACTTCCCCGATATTCCTTTCGAGGAACAGGTGGAAGAGATGTTCGGAATTTGGAGTAATATCGAATATCCGCTTACCGAAACGATCACACTCCCGGCATCTCCGGAGCTGATGCCTTCCGCAGAGTGGAAACAGGTCCGGTTCGAATTCACGGCCACAAGCGCCAAATACGAATCGTTGCTAAACACCTATCCCCAATTCGCTCTTCTGTCAGCCGGCTCCGCTGATGTAAACTGGTATTTGGACGACATACAAATCAATCTTATCGAAGAATAACCCGAATAAACTATTCGCTATGAAACGATTCGTTTTCTTACTGGCCGGCTTGCTGCTCATTGCTTCGAGTCTCCGGGCCCAGACCTCCGTCAGCGGTACGATTACCTCCCCGGATGGAAAGCCTGTCGCCGGCGCGTCGATAATCATCGAAGGCAGCACCGTCGGTGCCACGTCCGATGCCAAGGGTTTCTATCGGATCAAAGTCCGTTCATCCAAAGATATTCTCGTCTTCAACTTCCTCGGGTACCGGGAGGTTCGCGAATCCGTCGGGCAGCGATCCCTGATCGATGTCGTACTCTCACCCTCCGACCTTCAGATAGACGACGTCGTTGTAGTCGGTTACGGTGCCCTACGGAAAAAGGACATGACCGGAGCTGTTGCCTCGATCAAGGCCGATGCCTTCGAAAACCGGGTACTTTTCTCCGTTGACGACGCTTTAGCTGGCGGAGTGGCCGGTCTGATGGTCAACTCCTCATCCGGAAAACCCGGCTCGGAGTCGAGCATGCTTATCCGCGGTGCAAACTCCCTGACCGGCTCCACTGCCCCGCTGATTGTCCTTGACGGATTCCCGCTCTTCGATGTCAGCACCTCCACCGGGGGTGGCATAGACGGATATGACACCGGCATGTCCTCGCTCTCGATGATAAACCCCGACGATATCGCTTCGATCGAAGTGCTAAAAGACGCCTCGGCAACGGCAATATATGGTAACCGCGGAGCCAACGGAGTCATTCTCATTACCACCAAACGAGGCCGGGGCGACAGCGGAAAGATCCAATACAACACCTACTTCGGATTTCAACAGATGAATAAGCGGTATGACATGATGGATTTTCGCCAGTACGCCGCCTATCAGGTTGATCGAAACTCCTCGAACAACCACCTGTTCACGGACCCTATCACCATGCAACCCCGCACAATCGGAGACGTACAGTCGCGGGACTGGCAGGATGAAATCTTTCGTACCGGATTTATTCAAAACCATTCGCTATCTATTTCACACTCTACTGAAAAAACGAGTATGTTCGTCTCCGGTTCCTACATGCAGAACAAATCGGTCCTCATCGCCACGAATTGGCAGAAACTCACGGCTAAAGCTACGATCGACCACCGATTCACGGATTTTATACGCACGGGTGTCGATATCGGCTATAACCGAATCGTCGACGACGGAGTGCCGACCGGCGGCGAAGGCACGTCCCAGGTTGCAGGCGTCATCACTTCGGCCCTGACGGCTCTTCCTTTCGAATTCGACGAAACGACTCAGGCCTATTTCCGCCGTGCAGGCGTCTCGCAGTCCTCGCTCGACTCTTATATCGACAACTATCACGGGAATCCGGTCAACATCGCCAATGAGACCGAACTCACCAAACGCATCAACCGAATGATGCTCAATGCCTATGTCGAGGCCGATATCCTTAAGAATCTGACCTTGCGCATCACGGCAGGATATGACAGTTATTCGCTCAAAGACCGCCAGTTCTATCCCACCTCGACGCCCCGCGGCTACTTTTATAAGGGGCAGGGTATCATCGGCAGTTCTGAATCCGGAAGTTGGATCAACGAAAACACGCTCACCTGGAAGCCCGTATTCGGGAAACACCGTCTCAACGTCCTCGTCGGCATGACTGAACAAGGATACACGAACTTCTACGATCGCAGCGAAACCTCTCAATACGAATACGAGGATCTCGGATCGAATAATGCCCAGATGGCTAAAGTTTTCAACGTCTACTCCAGCAAGGAGCAGGTCCGGTATGTCTCGCTCATCGGTCGAATTAACTACTCATACGACAACCGTTACATTGCCACTTTCACCCTCCGCCGCGATGCTACCTCGCGCTTCATCAACGACAAGTGGGGTACGTTTCTCTCCGGTGCATTAGCCTGGAACATCGACAGCGAAAGATTCATGCAGAATCAAAATACCGTCAGCGCCCTCAAACTGCGTCTGAGTCTGGGCGAGGTTGGCAACTCAAATGTCCCCACCTCGGGCTCCTACTCGCAGCTCTACGGAACGAACTACTCCTTCGGAACCATTGAGACCATCGGGCAGTCTTCTTTGTCTATTGCTAATGAAAACCTCTCCTGGGAGACCACTCGCGAAGTGAACGCAGGATTGGAGGTCGGGTTATGGAACGACCGGCTGAAATTCACGGCAGACTTCTATGACAAGGTTACCCGGGACCTGTTGCTTGAGGCTCCCGTTGTTAACATCGTCGGATTCGACAAGGCATGGCAGAATATCGGCAAAATGCGCAACCGCGGTATCGAGTTGAGCCTGAACGCCCAGTTGATCAACCACAAGAATTTCAAATGGAATTTCTTCGCCAACTTCGCCCGCAACAAGACCAAAATTCTTGAACTCGGCCAGAGCGGAGCCCCGATCCTGCTGGGTGTCACTTGTCTGAGCGGTCAGAATGCCGTCATCCTGCAAGAGGGCGGAGAGATCGGAGACATATACGGATACGTCACCAAAGGTGTCTATGGACTAAATGATTTCGAAATCGACGGAATAACGCCGAAGCCTGATGTCGCCGTCGAAACCGGAGCCGAAAAACCCGGGGCCATGCGCTTCGCCGACCTGTACAAGGACGAAAAGATTACATCCGACGACCGGACCGTAATCGGAAACTCGACACCCGATTTCTTCGGAGCCTTCGGCACGAACTTCACCTGGAAGAACCTCGACCTCAACCTCTCGTTCCAATATTCATACGGAGGCAACGTCTACAACGCAAACTACAATCAGCTCGCAGCGTTCACCGGAACCACGAACAACCAAATGGCATTCTTCGAGGAGCGTTGGTCGCCCCGGAACCTTGCAAGCACGCAATACTCCACGATGACGAACGGAGCGGTCTGCTCGGCATTCGTCGAAGATGCCTCGTTTCTGCGGCTCCGCTCTGCACGGATCAGCTACACCTGTCCGCGCAAATGGTTCGGCCCTAACAGCCACATCGGCTCGATCAAGTTCTATATCGCCGGAGAAAACCTCTTCGTCCTCACTCGATACTCGGGCTACGACCCCGAGGTGTACTCCAACCAAGGTTCCAGCAGCATGAGCAATATCCTCACGTCGGGCTTCGACTACGGCTGCTTCCCCCGCCCGTGCACCTTCACCGCAGGTATTAACATTCTGTTCCAGTAAAACGATCTCCATCATGAAAAAGTTCATCACCTCCGCATACTCGCGACTCGGCCGCTTTGTCGTTATCGCGGTTGCAGGCTGTATCTTCTCGGCGTGCAGCGACTTCCTCGATGTCCCCCTCGAAAGTACCGTGGCGACCTCCAATTTTTACAAGACTGCTGAAGAGTTCGACATGGGACTCACGGGCGTTTATAACATGCTGCTCTCGGCCGAATGGGCCAATGGCGACCGATACGGGTCCTATTTTCAGGGTTTCCTCATCCTTGGGCGCGTCGGAACCGATGAGATGATCATTCCGACCAACATTGACGGAAACGAGACAGAACTCTGCAACTACACCTACACCCCTTCGCACCGCTACATCTCCCGAACCTGGTATGTCCAGTATCGCGGGATACAACGCGCCTGCGTTATCATAGACCGTCTGACTGACACCGATATCGGCAATGAAAGCGAGAAGAAACGGATTCTCGGCGAAGCCTATTTCCTGCGGGCCTTCTACTACTTCCATCTGGTAAGGCTTTTCGGTGAGGTGCCGATCATCAACCACGAAGTTACCGATCTCACAATGGTGCAGACTGAAAAGTCTTCCGTGGCCCAAGTCTACGAACAAATCGTCAGTGATCTGAAACTAGCCATCGGGAACCTTCCGGTGTCGAATGCGAACGGCCGGGCTCACTACTACGCAGCCAAAGCCCTGCTCGGCAAGGTCTATTTGCAAATGGCCGGCGAACCTTTGGAAGACTCCGAAGCTGCGGCTTTAGCCGAAGTCGAACTCAACGAGGTTATCCAGAGCGGTCGTTTTGAGCTCGTGAAGGATTATTTCAGTCTGTTCGATGCGTCGAACGAATACAGTTCCGAATACCTATTCGATGTCGAGTTTGCCAACAACGGTACAACCACCTACGGAGGCCAGGTCGGAACTATCGATGGTGTTCAGACCCCCAATAACCTCTATTGGTCTGCGGTATGGAGTACCCAGGAGTTCTATGAAACGTACGATCCCGCCGATCTGCGCCGCGACAACATCGCTCGCTTCAAATATGTTTACGACGACAATCAGAATCTCGTCAAGGAGGATCTCAGTTCCGAACCGATCTACTACGCCTACAAGTTCCGCCATGCCCTGACTGAGGAGGGACGGGGGCCGGGATGGGCAAACTGGGCAAATCCGATCAACTTTCCGATCATCCGTTATGCCGACGTGTTGCTGATGTATGCCGAAGCCGTTTGGCGGGCTCACGAAGTTCCTTCGCCCGAAGCGCTCGAATATGTCAACCAGGTGCGACGCCGTGGTTTCGGAGTCGATATCAAGACTCCGAATGAAGCGGTTGATCTGAAGATGATGGACGGCGACAAGTTCGCCGAGGCCCTGCTCGCCGAGCGTAGTTTCGAACTCTGCTTCGAGGGACAGCGCTGGTACGATCTGGTCCGCTTCGGAAAACTTGAGGAAGGCGTGAAGAAACTGGCCAAGTATTCGAGCGTGGCGACCTCCCAGGCGCAGAACTTCCAACCCAAACACGTAATCTTCCCCATTCCGCAGGATGTTATCGACGCCTCGAATGGGAAGATCGAACAGAATCCGCTTTGGAAATAAAACCCGATCCTTCATTCAAATTACGAAACCATGAAAACACATGCATTATACGTCGCTGGTGCCGCTCTGATGATCGCACTGTCGTCCTGTGACCGCGATCTTGACCTCGCGCATGCCTACAACAACGGTTCCAGTTCGAAACCCTACGAATTCGATGCGGATTTCAATCCGGATGATTACACCGATTTTGGAACGTTCGTCGTCGGTGACCGCAACATCTGTTGGCAGGATCCCCACATTCCCCGGTATATGCTCTGGCTTGACGGAAAGATCTCCGTCGGGAAATACGATGATTCGGGACTGTTTACGACCTACTGGTCTGCGGACAATTCCCTGCGACAGGTATCCGCCAGTCCCTGGCTCGATGAGAACGTCAATGCCTTGACCTCCGATATGGAGGTCTTTGGCAAGTGCATCGAACCCGTATCCGGATTTTACGACGGCGGCGCATGGTTCATCGGCGTGCATAAACTCATGGACGGTCGGTTGGCCGGATTCTTCCATGCCGAGAGCCATTGGCCCGGAGTCTCCGCCGCCTATAAGTCCATTGGCGTCACCTATTCCTCGGACAACGGACTGACCTGGGAAACGGGCAGACGGATCCTTTCCGGAACCGACCCCAAACCCGAAAATCCCGCCGGGCAGGGTGAGTCCTACGGCTTGGGAGACGGGTGCGTAGTTTGGAACGACGCGCGCAAAGTCTGGATATGCTACTACTCGGGCTATTGCGATGACCCCGGAAACTACATGATCACGATGGCCTGTTCGGAGGATCCGGCCGGAGCTGCCGGAACCTGGAAAAAATGGGATGGCAAAGCATTCACCGTCGAAGGCTGCAACGGGCAGACACAACTCGGCGGCGCAAACATCAAGATCGCCAATCTCGATACCTATGCCGGCGGAAATCCGTCGGTCATGTGGAACCACTACATAGGCAAATGGGTGATGGTCTATCATTCGTGGAGCCGACGCATTTGTCTTTCGACGAGTGCCGACGGTATTGCGTGGGAGGCCCCTATATCCCTCAATCTGGGTGAGGAGGAGGCCATGTATCCCAACCTGATCAGTGAAGAGGGAGATCAAACCGGGGGACAGGCTGTCCGCATGTATTATGCTGCAGACATGAATGATCTCGGACAACGCAGTCTCGCATGGAGAAAGGTCGTATTTTATTGATGTTTGGAATGTCGATCCGAAAATTCATCATTCTTTCCGCGCTGATCGTTTCCGGATGCATTTCGCATCCGGAAACGATTGCCATCGACTTCGATTCCGGAACGGAGGACTATACGCCTCTTGTACGCAAGATCCTTGCGGAGCATCCAGCCGGTGAGGTCACAATCCGATTCGGAGCGGGGACGTTCGACTTCTATCCCGAACAGGCGGCCGGCAGCTATCTCTGCGTTTCGAACAACGACAACGGCTATAAACGCTGCGCTTTTCTGCTCGAGGAGATGCGACGTGTACGGATCGAAGGGGCTGGAGAAAAAACCCAGTTGAGATTTCACGGCGCAATCGTTCCGTTCCGCGTCGCTCGATGCGAACAGATCGTTTTCGAGGCTTTCACGATCGATTGCGACGCATCGTTCATCTTCGAAGGCCTCGTCGTTGGTAACGATCCTCGTACGCACAGCATCACGCTCCGTCCGCTCGATCCGGAACGTTTCGAGATCCGGAGCGGGGAACCCTGGTTTACGGGCTACGACTGGGCGAGTCCGTTCGGTGAAAATATTTTGTTCGATCCCGGAACCCGTTCGCCCTACTATCAGGCCGAACAGTACGAACACGATCAAAAAAAAACGCTGCAGGCCGAATGGATCGGCGATTCGCTTGTCCGTCTGAGCGGCTACTCGTCTCGGGAGCTGCCTCCTGTGGGAAGCGTCTATACGGATAAAGGCCCCCATTCGACTAACCGCCGCTATCCGGGATTCTCGTTTTACAAGTCGGCCGGTGTTGAAGTCCGGAACGTCACGCTTCACGATTCGGGCGGCATGGCGCTGATCGCCGAGAACTGTCGCGACGTCGTCTGCTCGCAATACCGGGTTGAAGTCCCGCCTCAAAGCGGCCGGATGGTCTCTGCATCGGCCGATGCCACTCATTTCGTCGGATGTTCGGGAAAAATAGTGCTCCGGGCCTGCCGGTTCGAAAGCATGCTCGACGATGCCACGAACATTCACGGTGTTTACATGACGGTTGTGGATCGGTTTTCCGGGAACCGGTTTGGGGCCAGTTTTGGGCACTTTCAGCAGGAGGGTTTCGATTTTGCCGAACAAGGTGATTCGCTCGTCTTCATCGATCGTGCCGATCTGGGGGTACTCGGCTGCGGACGAGTCGAGGAGGTGAACCACGTGAATGAAAACTATTACATCATTCGAACCGGATTCGACCTGAGTGCAATTCCGGACTCGGTGCACATTGCCGTCGGGAACCGCGCGGCCGATGCCGATGTCGAAATATCGGAATGCACGGTTCGTTATAATCGCGCCCGGAGTTTTCTGCTTTCGACTCCGGGCGACGTATGCGTCGAAAACAGTGATCTTTCTTCAATGATGGCCGGAATACGCATTTGCGGTGACGCCAACTACTGGTTCGAATCGGGACGTACGCGCAACGTCGTGATCCGTAACAACCGATTCGGCACGATGGCTACCGGCGGCCGGTCTCCCCAGGCCGTTCTGCAGATCGACCCCGTTATTTCGCATGATGCCCGGAGCGGGGGGACTCCGTATCACGGATGTATCCGTTTCGAAGGAAACCTCGTGGAGTCGTTCGACAACCAGTTGATTTATGCTCTCTCGGTCGATTCGCTCGTCATCAGCAGGAACCGGTTCGTCGATTCCCGCCGGTTTGAGCCCCGGTTCGCCGGTCTCTCGGTCATCGATGCCCAGCACTGCCGCAGCGTCACAGTCCGGAACAATGACTTCTCCGGGTGGAAGGAAAATTCGACAATCAGTCTGGTCGACTGTTCCGAGCATTGTTTGGAGGGTGAAGAGATGTCTCGAATGGTTGAGAATCCTAATCCGTACTTCTATGAAAATTAGTCGATACATCCTCCCGATTCTCGCGACCGCATGGATCGGAAGCGTTTCATCCCGGCCGTTCGGAGATACGCTTCGGATGCGAGATTTCGGTGCGTTGCCCGATTCGGGAGAGGATGCTTCCGAAGCCTTGCGAAAAGCCGTCGCTACCATCGGAAAGCGGGAAATCCCCACCGTATTGTGTTTCGAGTCGGGGCGGTACGATTTCCATGCCCCTGAGGGGCAGGACGACCGGGTGAACATCGTGGCAAGACTCCGCGGCATTCGGGATTTAATAATCGACGGCGGTGGCGCTGAATTCATCGCACACGGGCGTTTGATGCTTTTCTTGGCTGAGGAGTGCGAAAGACTGACGATTCGCAATTTCTCGCTCGACTGGGAACGCCCCTATATCACACAGGCTTCGATCGTTGCTCTTGGGGACGGCCATGTTGACCTGGCTATCGATCGGAAACGTTATCCCTACCACATCGAAAAGGGGCGGATCCGCTTTACGGATGAGACTTGGGAGCGTGAAATCGATCCCGAAAGTTATTCTACGGCTTACGATCCGCAAAGCGGTGCGGTGCTTTACGGTACCCGGGACTGTCCTCTCTCGGACCGCAATGCAGTCTTCCGCGGCGAAGCCCGTGAAATCGCTCCGGACACGGTCCGCTTCTTCGGGACGGTCGACCGTCCCCTGCCGATCGGTACGGAACTCGCTCTTTACCATGGGCGGTATTTGTCCAACGCTATGACGGTGGTGAACTGCAGGAATGTCCGCTTCGAAAAAATCGACCTGCGCCATTCTCCCGGAATGGGCGTTTACGGACTCCGCAGCGAGAACATCCTGCTCAAGGCGGTTTGTACGGTCGTCAATCGTTCCGAAAAGCGTCGGTTCAGCTGTGCTGCCGATGCGTTCCACTTTACCAACTGCCGCGGATTGATCGAACTTGACGGCTGCAACTGCAACGGACAGGGTGACGATGCCTTGAACATACACGGCATCTATGCCCGGATAGTCGCTGTTTCGAAAGACCGGAAACAGATTGAGTTGTTCGGAGTCCGGTTCCCGGCAGAACGGGTGTTCAAAGCCGATGATGAGATCTGGCCGATTGTACGAACGACCGGATCTCGGGGGGCCCGGAACCGCATTGAACGCATTGTCAGGAAAAGCAGCAAGCGGCTTGTTGTCGCCTTGCGTGAGCCGCTCGATAAAACATTCAGGGAAGACGATTTTATCGAAAACGCCTCGTGGTATGCCAACGTATCGATTCACGATTGCTACTTCGGGCGAGCCAACCGCGCCCGCGGCATCTTGCTCACCACTCCCGGAAAGGTTGTCGTACATAACAACCGCTTCATGACGGCCGGAACGGCAATTCTCATCGAAGGAGATACCGACTACTGGTTCGAATCGGGCGCCGTGTGCGACATGGATATCCATGACAACCTTTTCGAGAACTGCGGCACTTCGGCTTCGAACAACGGCGGATCCGGCTGGGGCGAAGCCCTCATCAGCATCACTCCCTCTTTCCGTCCGGCAGACGAAAGCAGCCCGGTCTATCATCGCAATATCCGGATCTGCAACAACCGCATTCTCACTTATGACCGTCCGCTGCTCCACGCCCGATCGGTTGAGGGACTGCAGTTCGTGGCAAACTGTGTCGAACAAACATGCGATTTCCCCGCCACAGCCGCACAACGCCAATCATTCTGCCTTGAGGGGTGTCGAAATGTGCGCATCGCCGAGAACCGGTTTATCGGCTACGGCAAACCCGATTTCGAACTGATCCATATGAACCCAAATAATATCTGTCATGAAAAAGCGAAATAAGAAAATCATTGCTGCACTGAGCGCAATCTTCGGGCTGCTTGTCATCGGGGCATTGTGCTGGAGTTTCGTACTCTGTTACAGGACACTCCATCCGCCCCGCCTGACCGATCTCAGCTGGCTCACCCGGCAATATCCTCATACCACAGAATGGCTCGACAGCATCCGCAGCAACGGATTGCTGCATGATATCGTACGGTTGAATGCCGACGGAGAGCGACTCCATGCCCGGTGGCTATGGGCTCCGGAGCCTACCGAAAAGACCGCCGTGCTCTTTCATGGCTATCAGGGTTCGGCGGAAACCATGCTCATGATCGGCTATCTCTTCAACCATGATTTCGGATTCAATGTTCTGATTCCCGATCTGCGCGGTCATGGGCAAAGCGAACCTTCGGCCATCAGCATGGGGTGGACTGAACGAACGGAAGTGGTGGACTGGATCCGAACGGCAGATTCGCTTTTCGGCGGCAATACGCAGATCGTCCTGTACGGCGTTTCGATGGGTGCCGCCACTACGATGATCGCCGCTGCCGAAGAGTCGCTGCCCGCATGTGTCCGCTGTGCCGTGGAGGATTGTGGCTACACTTCAACCCGGGATATCTTTGCCGATTCTTGGGAGAAGCAGTGCCGACTGCCGCTCTTTCCGCTCTTCCATCTATCGGACCTTTGGTGCCGGGTCCTCTACGGATGGAGTTTCGCAAAGGCTTCTCCGCTCGATGCCGTGCACCGATGCAGGTTGCCTATGTTGTTCATTCACGGCGACAAGGACTCGGTCGTCCCTGTGGAAATGGTTCACCGGCTGTACGAAGCGAAAATCGGAGACAAGGAACTCTGGATACTTTCCGGCGTCGATCATGGTGCCGCCTATCTCCACGATCCGCAGATATATGCGCAGCGCGTCCGCACATTCGTGGAGCACTGGTTCGAATGCCCCGCCATCCTTGAACAATGAAATGACAATGAAAAAACTGCTGTTCCTTCTTTTTTGCACCGGGCTCGGACTTCCTGTTGCAGGACAACGCTGGCAGATTGATCCGGACGGAGGCATCGTCTGGAGACCCGGAAACGATACGCCCCACAGGGATCATCTCGAAATGACCGGCGAGCAGATCTCGACGGTTCTCCGCTGGGTTGTGGATGACCGAGGAGCCTTTCGCGTCGAACGTTCGCTGATCTTCCCGCTGTTACGTGTCCGTCCCAATGATACGCATGCCAGTCTGATGTGCCGCGTGGCCACGGATATTCCCTCGCTGTTGGCCGTGAATACCTCCGCCTCGGGTTTCAATGCTTCGGCCCTGCAGTTCGAACGGGTCGAAAAGATCGTCATAGACGGTACGGTCCGGGTCTTTAGTCAATGGAGTTTTAATGCCGTGGGGGCCGGATACGAGGAGGTGGAGCATCCGGCTCCGGTCTTGGCCATGGAGCGCACGATCTTTCCTTCGCCGACACAACCCGCCCTCTGTGAACGGTATCTTATCCGCAATATCGGTTCGCAAACGCTGGAGATTTCCATCCCAGAGTTTTCGCAAATCGTGACGACCCCTTCGGAACGAGGCATTACGGGCGGCTACGTCATTCGGGCCGAATTGCTCGATGCCGGAATCCGCATACTGCAGCCCGGAGATTCGACCGTGGTGGATGCCCTCTTCCGGGCTTGTCGAGTCGGAGAGACACTTCCGCCCGCAGATGTCGGAGCCGAACTCCGCTCTCGTAGGGAGTTCGTGTCTGCAATCTCGGACAAACTGGTCCTGGAGACCCCGGATCCGGTAGTCGACACGGAATTCCGCTTTGCCAAGATCCGGGCTGCCGAAAGCATTATCAAGACCCGCGGCGGCTACATGCATGCTCCGGGCGGCGAATGTTACTACGCGGCTATTTGGGCCAACGATCAGGCCGAATACGTCAACCCTTTTTTCCCAATGCTCGGATACGACATCGGGAATCGATCGGCACTCAACGCATTCCGCCACTTCGCCCGTTTCATGAATGCTGAATACCGGCCTATTCCTAGTTCGATCATCGCCGAGGGCGACGACATCTGGAACGGGGCCGGCGATCGAGGCGATGCCGCGATGATCGCATACGGCGCTGCGCGCTACGCCTTGGCCCGCGGGGAACGGAACGAAGCCGAAGAGCTGTGGCCTTTGGTGGAATGGTGTCTCGAATACTGCCGGCGCAAACTCACTCCCGAAGGGGTCGTCGCTTCCGATACCGATGAATTGGAGGGCCGATTCCCTGCCGGCAAGGCCAATCTCTGTACATCGACACTCTATTATGATGCCTTGCGGTCGGCCGTCTATCTCGGACAGGAGCTCGGATGTCCGCGTAAAACGCTGCGAGTTTACAAACGGCAGACTTCGGAGCTCGCTGAGGCGATTGAATGCCATTTCGGCGCCACGGTTGCCGGATACGAAACTTACCGCTATTTCGATGGCTGTACGAAACTCCGCTCGTGGATATGCATGCCGTTGATCGCCGGGTTGCAAAACCGCAGCGAAGGGACTGTTCGGGCGCTGCTCGGAAAAGAGCTGATGACCGAAAACGGCCTCCTCACCGAACAGGGCAGTTCGACCTTCTGGGACCGTTCGACCCTTTATGCTCTGCGGGGAATCTACATCGCCGGGCAGGCCGACCGTGCAACGGAATTCCTCAGTCATTATGCCCGGCGCAGACTCCTGGGCGATCATGTTCCCTATCCGATCGAAGCATGGCCCGAGGGCTCTCAACGCCACTTGGCCGCCGAAAGCGGGCTTTTCTGCCGCGTTATCACCGAGGGATTGTTCGGGATTCGCCCCACCGGGTTCAGGAGCTTCGATCTTACCCCTTCAATGCCTTCCGGATGGAATCGCATGGCGTTGCGGCACATTCGGGCCTTTGAAAACAACTTCGACCTTGTCATCGAGAAACAGCCGGACGGGTTTCTGCGAGTCACGCTTGCGATTTCGGGATGCAATCCCCGAGCTTTCCGGCTTCGACAGGGAGCGTCCCTGCGTATCAAACTTCCATAATTTACAATATCCTGATGAAAAAACTGCTTCACACCCTGTTGCTGTTTGCTGTCGGGCTCTTTGCAGCCTGTCAGGCCCCGACATCCGGTGGCGATGTCTACTTGAATGATTTCCTTGACGACCTGACTGCACAAACCGACGCAGGACCGGCCATTCGGGCCGCCTTGTCCCATTGTGCCCGGATCCGGGCCGCACGGCTTATTCTTCCGGGTGGAGAACTCCGGATACGACCCGATCTGGCGGTCGAAAAGTACCAGTTCATCAGCAACAACGACGAAGGTTTGAAACGGATTGCCTTTGATTTGGTCGGCCTGCAAGATTTCACCATTGAAGGTGCTGACACGAAACTCCTTTTCACAGGTTTCGTTTCACCGTTCAACCTCGAACGTTGCCGCAACATCACGATCCGCAATCTTTCGATCGACTTTACCCGCACGTTTCACTCCGAAGGTACCGTACGGGCGGCCGGAAACGGATGGCTCGATTTGGAGTTCCCGGACAAATACCGATGCGATCTGACGGACGGATGCTTGCGTTTCCTCGATGACGAAGGTCGTGTCTACCCCTATTCCAGTTTGTTGGAGTTCGATACCCAACGATGCGAACCGGCTTTCCACGTCGACGACTACTGGCTCCCGGCCCATACCATTCCTGCTGAACGGCGTCCTAACGGATGGATTCGGATTTTCCGCAGTGATTTGAAGGCCGCGATCGGGAATACGATGGTCTTCGGGGCCGCCCGACGGCTCAATCCCGGGATCACCGTTTCCGATTCGCAGGGTATTGCAATCCTCGACGTGAAGCTCCATCACTGCGGAGGGATGGGGGTCATCGCACAACGCAGCCGCGACATCGGAATTGAACGGATGGAAGTTGTTCCGGCTCCCGGCAAAAAACGCATGATCAGCATCACGGCCGACGCCACGCATTTCTCCAATTGCGGGGGACAGATCCGTCTAATCGACTGTACGTTCGAAAATCAGAAGGATGATGCCTCCAATATTCATGGACTATATATGCCCGTCGATACGATTTTCGATCGGGAGCGGATTTGGGTTCGCTGGGGACACAGCGGGCAATACGGCACAGATTTCCTCGTCCCGGGGATGGCGGTGGAAATTGTCGACAACCACACGCTTGAAGCCTATGCCCGGCGGATTGTTGCTAAGGTCGAACGGTTCAACAAGGAGTATTCTGCGGTAACCTTCACTGAACCCTTACCCGAGAACATTCGTCCCGGCCATCTGATTGCAGCCGACGAACCCGGTCCCGATGTTCACATCAGCGGTTGCCGGATGTCGGGAAACCGCGCCCGCGGTTTGCTGATTGGTTCCCGCGGACGGGTTATCATCGAAAACAACTATTTCCATATCGCCGGAGCCTCGATCCTCTTTGAGGGCGACGGTAACTTCTGGTTCGAACAATCCGGTGTCCGTGACGTAACAATTCGCAACAACATCTTCGCAAACGGCAATTATGGAAGCCGGGGATGGGGAAGTGCCTGCATTGCTGTCGGCAGCGGAATTTCCCAGCGGCAGACAAGTCGTTATCACCGCAATATTCAGGTCGATGGAAATCTGTTCCGAGTATTCGATCCCCGCATTGTTAATCTGTATTGCGTAGACGGATTCCAATTCTCTGCGAGCAATCGCATCGTGCGAACGTCAGACTATCCTGCGACATTCGATCCGAAGCTCCATTTCGTATTCGACCAATGCGATCACATCGAGATTCCACGACAGATTGAAATGGCTGAACAGCGTTGAAAGAGTCCTTCTAAAAAATCGATATCAGATGGGAGTTGCAACAATAAAAGTTTGCAACTCCTATTTTCCCATACTTTGGAATAAAAGTCCGCAAGACACAGCTAAAGAAGTTGGATACATTATTCTCATGTAGGATTTCATTCCGTCGTGAATAATATAACATAGGCCGTAGCAAAAACAGAGGAGGATACTCATCATATTTCCATGGAGCACTATAAAATCTGAGCGTAGCAGGTTGAAGATAAACTGGTGGTTACATCTTCATTCAACTTTTTTAGGGGGGCTGGCATTTATGTCGAATGCGCACTCTCTAAATTGCCTCATTATCTGGATTTTATTCCATATTGTCACATATCCCAATAACTCCGGCTTAGCACCTGACTGAAATGAAACAATAGAAAAATATTGGGTCATCAACCGGAGTGAATATTATAGACAGCAAGTTTTTCAGGCTGTAGAAAATGATAAGGCGCAATTTGCCTCCGATAATGATACAGCCATGATTCAATATATTGAGTAAATCGGCTAATTGATGTCCAAGTTAATTTCCTGCTTGTGTTACCAATAATACGACGCAGATCTTCCAATTTTATAGCCTCGAAAATATCTTCCGATGTAAAAGTATTTCCATTCCAGACTTTTTATTTCAAACGTTATATCAACTATATTTAGCCGCTGCTCCGATCTGAAAAAATACACTTCATACGTTGGCAAAAGTAAGACGACGTCTGATGAATATCCGAGATGAATCAGTAAAGTGATTCCAGGAATGAAATCGCTACTATGGACTGTCATTGCATTGAGGGAATTCGAGATGAAAATGGTCTGGTTGAAAGTAAACCATCCTGTAGTCATGGACTGCGGAAGAAAATCGCAATTCCGAAATCTCCGATTTATTGGGCAAAGCAATTTACACCTACAGATCTTATGGGAGATAGCAGTTCCGATGCAGGAACTCGGTGCCGGACGATGTCTTGACGGTTCGCAGACTTCTTTGGATCTGTTTGTAGAAGGGTTCACATGGATGATCAACATCTAGATAAATGATTCCGATAAGTATAAGCATGTCGTACTGAACCGCAAACACGCTATTGTTTTTAGCAAATTTGCTCGGTCGGAAAATTTTTCGTAGCTTGCAGTAGGTTATTTGAAATGCGGCATTTAGACGCAATAAGCTGAAAATAAATCGTTACCTTCGCGTTACCTATTTTCCTATATAAAAGTTGTAACGACCCGATAAATCGAATCGTTACAGTTTTTTAATCCCGTTCCGCACCGGACCGCCCGAATAAATGACGCCGACAAGGCCGTCAGAAGCTGTACTGCACCATCACGTTCACGCGGTTGGCGTGGTTCTTCATGCTGTTCATGTCCTTGCGCGAACCGTAGAGGTACTCGCCGGCCACCTTGCAGCGCGGCGTGAGCGAATAGAAGATGTTGCCGAAGATATACTGCCCCTGCTTGTACTGGTCGTCGGTGTAATAGCCGTGGCTGCGCTGCACGCGGACGGTCGAATAGCCGCCCGAAACGAACAGGCGCGGCGTGATGTTGATCTGCCCGGCGGCCTGCCAGCCCCACATCGGCATCATGCGCACGAGCGACGGATCTTCGGGATTGGGCGTGAAGTCGAGTCCCGAACCCGTCAGGTCCTGAATATAGGGGGTGATGCCCTCGCCGTAAACGCCGTTCATGAAGAGCCGGAACCAGTCGCAGCACTTGATCGTACCGCTGAACTGCACGCCCCAGCCGAGCAGCGAAGTGGTCGAATTCTTCGAAACCTTGTGCATGTAGGGGTTGCGGATGACGCCCGACGCGCGGATATGGCTGCTGCGGTCGTCGCCCCACGCATACTGCAGATACATCGGGAAGTCGGGCACGCGCTGGTGCATCGGCTTGAAGTTTTCGCCGTAGGTCGCACTCACATTGGGCATTTCGGCCGCAACGCCGAAGGTCATGTGCCGGCGGGCGAACGAAACCTCATAGCGGATCATCGTGGCGAAATTGAAGTTGTAGGCGTTCGGTCCCTGAAAGTCGATGGTCGTGGGCGCGGCCTGCAGGTCGCAGAACGTCGTCACGTCGCGTCCGAGGGTCAGCCCCTTGAACGACACGTAAGCCGAGCGCAGACGGGGCGTATAGCTGCCCTCCGCGCCGCCGCGGAAGTCGGCGTCCATGTAAATCACCACGCGGCCCAGTGCCCGTGTGTTGGTGATCGCCTTCATGAAGAGACGCGAAGTCGAGGCGTCCATCATCAGCTTCTGTTTCGAATTGTAATTGCCCGGAACGGGAATGTCGTAGGGCACGAAGTCGATGTTGTCCACGATGCCGTCGAAGTCGTATCCGGCGCGCAGGCTCACGAAGCCGCCCAGCGAGAACGAGAACCGGTTGTTCTTCGACGCGAATACGAACTGGGGCTTCTCGGACTGCTGGAAGCCGGGGCGGTGCGTCTCGATATAGTCCTGCGTGGCGTTGTCCATCGCCAGCCGGTTGAGCGCCGCGGCCTGACGGCTGCCGCAGCCGCCGCAGTTGTAAACCGTGTCCACTTCGTGCACGGAGATAAGGTAGACCGTGGGCGAATACTCTCCGTTGCGGCCGTCACGCATGTGTCGCTGGGCCGAAGCGGAAGACGCAAGCAGCAGAGCCACAATCAAAAGTCGAAATGTTTTCATAAGCTGAATTGATTTGGTTTTAAATTTGTCCGATATGTTTTGTTTTTGGAGCACAAGCAGTTGATGTTCAAATCCCCGATCAGCAAGTTATATGCCAAAGGATCCCGCACGTCATTCGATCTGCCGGAACGCGCGGCGCTTCCCTCCCGCGGCAAAAGGCGCTCCGCCGGCTCCGGACGGGCTTGATTTGCACGCGGTTTTCATTATCTTTGCCGAAGATAAACTCCCGCACGGACAGGCAGCGTCCCCGGCAGCGGCAAAACGATTTGCCCCAGCCCCCGACTTGCACTATCTTTGCCGTGGATAAACCGCCGCACGGACAGACGCCCGGAAACCGGTTCCGCACCCGGCCCGCATCGTCTTCGTGCGTTAATTAAAATAAGGTATGTTTCTCTGGTTTATTTCGATTCTGACGCTCGCGGCCGCAGCCGCAGACATCATACACTACCGCCGGCTGCGGCGGCGCGGAACCTCCGCACGCAACCTGCGCCTGTTCGTCGCGCTGGCCGCCGCCACCGACGCCCTGCCGCCGGTCATCGCCCTGACCGACGCCCTGAGCCGCGACAACACCACGGGATTCATGCTCTTCGCCATGTGGGCGTTCTGGGTATGGATGATCACCGTCCTGCCGCGCATCGCCTGCTATTTCTTCCGGCTCGTCGGCCTGCCGCACGCCGGCATCGCCGCCGGCATCTGCGTGGCCGCGCTCCTGATCTGGGGCACCACGCGGGGCAGGACGCAAATCCGCGTCAGCCGCACCGAAGTATGCTCCGAACGGATTCCCGCGGGATTCGACGGTTTCCGCATCGTCCAGTTCTCGGACGTCCACCTCGGCACGCTCGTCTGCCCCGAAGCGGAGCTGAGCCGCATCGCGGACAGCATCAACAGCCTGCATCCCGACCTCGTCGTCTTCTGCGGCGATCTGGTCAATATCCGCGGTTCGGAGTTGGACGCCCGCGCCATGCGCCTGCTGGGCGGCCTGCGCGCACCGTACGGAGTCGTGTCGGTCACGGGCAACCACGACGCCGGAGTGTACATCAAGGACAGCATCGCGCATCCCGCCCAAGCGAGTCTGGCCGAGGTCGTCGCACGCCAGCGGGAAATGGGGTGGCGCGTGCTGGAGGACACGACCGTCTACCTGCGGCGCAGCGGCGACAGCATCTCGCTGACGGGCCTTTCGTTCGACCCCGCACTGCGGCACCTGCGCCACGCTCCCGACCTGCCGCCCGCGAACCTGAACGCCGCCTACCGCGGCGTCCCCGACTCGCTCTACAACATCACCGCCGTGCATATTCCCCAGCTCTGGGACCAAATCGCCGGAGAGGGATACGGAGACCTGACCCTTTCGGGCCATGTACACAGCATGCAACTGAAAATACGCCTTTTCGGACACGCCTTCTCCCCGGCGCAGCTGATCTACACGCGGTGGAGCGGCCGCTACGACGAAAAAGGCCGCACACTCTATATCAACGACGGCACGGGATACGTCGCATTCCCGATGCGTCTGGGCGCATGGCCCGAAATCACACTCATAACGCTGAAAAGATGCGGATAACACTTTCCGCCGCGGTTACGGCCGACGGCTTTCTGGACGACAACAGCCCCCGGAGGCTGATTATCTCGACGCCCGAAGACTGGGCGGAGGTCTACCGTCTGCGCGCCGCGCACGACGCCATTCTGGTCGGCGCCGAAACACTGCGGCGCGACGACCCGTCGCTGCTCGTGCGCGACGAAGAGGTCCGCGCCCGCCGCAGGGAGCAGGGATTGCCGCCCGACATCGCCAAAGTGACGCTAACCGGCACGGGCGAACTTTCGCCCGGACTGCGTTTCTTCACCGAAGGCGAGGCCGAACGCTATGTGTTTTCCCCGCACGAAATAGATAGTTTACAGCGCATTGCGACGGTTATATCAACCGGAGAACCAATTACGGCGAAGCTGATCGTCACCCAGCTGGAGAAGCGGGGCGTCGAACGGCTGATGGTCGAGGGCGGGGCGGCGGTCCTCCGCATGTTCCTCGGCGAAGGCATGGCCGACACCCTGCGGCTGGCCGTCAACCCGCAACTGCGGCTCGGCTCGGCGGGCGGCGCGGAATTCCGCTTCACACCGCCGCAGGGCACTCCGCAGACCCGCGAAAACTTGGGCGGCATGGAGGTCACGACCTACACGCTGCATCCCGACACCTCCGCCGCAGACCTGCGTTTCCTGAAGCAGGCCGTGGACGAAGGCCGCAAATGCACTCCCAGCGCCACGTCCTACTGCGTCGGCGCGGTCGTGGTCACGGCCGACGGCCGGATCTTTGCAGGGCACACGCACGAAACCTCGCCGACGCACCACGCCGAGCAGGAAGCCATCGCCAAGGCGCTGGCGGCCGGAGCGGCGCTCCGCGGAGCCGCCATGTACTCCTCGATGGAACCCTGCTCGCAGCGGGCCAGCGAACCGGAGAGCTGCACGCAGCTCCTGCTGAAATACGGATTCGCCCACGCCGTCTTCGCGCTCTACGAACCCGGCTGCTTCGTCTGCTGCCGCGGTGCGCTCACCCTGCGCGAAGCGGGCGTCGACGTACGGGTCTATCCCGGACTGGCCGGGGGAGTGTGGGAAGCCAACGCCCACCTGAAGCGCTGAAACCGGCGCAATTTATGTCCATAAGGGCCTAAAATTGGCCTCTTTTACCGGAAAATCGCGCAACATATCGGGATAACTTATATATTTGTGTTTTAAACGTATTGATGAATATGAAAACAGCAGTCGGAATAGCTTTTGCGGCGGCATTCGCAACCGTCGCCCCGCTGTCGGCGCAGGAGGTCAAGCAGACGCTTTCGCTCGACGAGGCGATCGCCGTCACCCTCACGGAAAATCCCGCGATGAAGGCAGCCGAGTTCGAGGAGAAGGCCGCGATGCAGGAGCGTCGCGCGGCCATCGGCCTGCGCATGCCCCAAATCAACGTCACGGGCGCCTATGCCTATCTGGGCAAGGACATCGGATTCGACTTCAACGAGATGAAAGGTCCCGCCAAGAACCTCGCGGGACAGCTGCTGGGAAGCGGGCTGATACCGCCCGAAGCGATCCCTTCGATCAACGGCCTGCTCAACCCGCTGCTGAACGCCGACTGGTTCCTCACGCTGCAGGACCGGAGTCTGGGGTTCGTGGGTGGCGGGGTGACCATGCCGATCTGGCTGGGCGGTAAGATCAACGCCGCCAACCGCGCCGCACGCATCAACGAACGCACCGCCGCAGAGCAGGGCAACCAGACGCGCAATGCCCTGATCTCCGAGCTGGTGGAGCGTTACTTCGGCCTTGCGCTCGCCATGCAGGTCGTCGAGGTGCGCCGGCAGGTCGTGGACGGCGTGCGCCGCCACCTCGAAGACGCCATAGCCCTCGAAAAGAACGGCATGATCGCCCAGAGCGAACGGCTCTACGTCGAATTCAAGATGGCCGAGGCCGAGCGCGAGCTGGCCAACGCCAAGCTGCAGGCCGAAACCATCGCCAGCGCACTCTCCAACACGCTGGGACGCGAAAACGCGTGGCAGCCCGTGACGTCGATGTTCATGATCGACAAGGTCGAGGATCTGGCTTACTATCAGGATCTGGCGCAGGACCGCAACCCGCTGCTCAATCAGGTTTCGCTCAAACGCCAGCTGGCCGAGGAGGGCGTCCGCGTCCAGCGCGCCGAATTCCTGCCGCAGGTGGCGGCCATCGGCGGCGGTTCGTTCTACAACTATCAGGTTTCGGGCATCGTGCCCCGCTGGGCCGTGGGCGTGGGGGTCAATATCAAGATCTTCGACGGCCTGAACCGCGAATACAAATATTCGGCGGCCAAACAGACCGCCCGCCGCGTCGGCGCCCTGCAGAACAAGGCCGGCAAGGATATTTCGGTGCTGGTCGAGAAGCTCTACAACCAGATGATGAACTACCGCAACCAGATGACCTCGATCGACGCGTCGCTGAACTTCGCCGAGGAGTACCTCCGCATGAAAAACGCCGCCTTCCTCGAAGGCATGAGCTCGTCGTCGGACCTGATCGACGCCGAGCTGAACCTCGCGGGAGTGCGCACCGAACGTCTGCAGGCGGCCTACAATTTCGACCTGCTGCTGGCGCAGCTGCTCGAAACCGCAGGCATCAGCGACGAATTCCCGGCCTATGCGCGCCGCAGCGACGCACGGCCCGTTCTGTTCGATAAAAAATAAAAACCGAAAAATATGAAACGCAGCAACATCATTGGAATCATCGCGGCCGCCGTGGTCATCATCGTGTCGGTCGTACTGATCAGCTGGTACCTCCGCAGATCGACCCCGACGCTGATTCAGGGCACGGTGGAGTGCACGACCTACAAGGCCTCGTCGAAAGTGCCGGGCCGCATCGACGACATGAAAGTCGAGCAGGGCGACCGCGTGGAGAAGGGGCAGCTGCTCTACACGCTCTCGACGCCCGAACTGGAAGCCAAGCTCCAGCAGGCCGAAGCGGTCAAGAGCGCGGCCGCGGCGTTGGATCAGGCCGCCATAGCCGGCGCCCGCATCCAGCAGATCGAAGCGGCCATGAACATGTGGGAGAAGGCGCAGGCCGGGCTGGAACTGGCGCGCAAGACCTACGAGCGCGTGAAAAACCTCTACGAGCAGGGCGTAGTCCCCGAACAGAAGATGGACGAAGCGTCGGCCAACTACAAAGCCATGGAAGCCACGGCGCTGGCCGCCAAAGCGCAGTACAATCTGGCCATGGACGGCGCCCGCAAGGAGGACAAGGAGGCTGCCGCGGCCCGTGTCCGTCAGGCCGAAGGAGCCGTCAGCGAAGTCGAATCCTACATCAGCGACGCCATGGTCTATTCGCCCGTCACGGGCGAGGTCTCGACCATCATCGCCGAGCAGGGCGAGCTGGTCGGCAGCGGCTATCCCGTGGTGGCGATCCTCGACATGAGCGACATGTGGGTGACTTTCAATATCAAGGAGACCCTGCTCCCCGCGATTCGGGTCGGCACCCGCATGAGCGGCTACGTGCCGGCGCTGGGGTATGACGTGGAGTTCGAGGTGACCTATATCGCCGTGCAGGCCGACTTCGCAACGTGGTCGGCGACCCGCACGCAGGGCGGTTTCGACATCCGCACCTTCGCCGTCAAAGCCAAGCCCACGACGCATATCGAAAACATGCGTCCGGGAATGAGCGTACTCGTGGACTGGGACCTGATCGGGAAGTAGGAGAGTGCGATGCTGAATTTCCTGCGTAATACCTATGCCGTTCTGCGACGGGAACTGACGCGTCTCGCGCACCAGCCGATGTATTTCGTGCTGATGCTCGTGCTGCCCGTCGTGTCGTTCGCGTTCTTCGCCCTGCTGTTCAACAAGGGCGTGGCGCGCGACATTCCGATCGCGGTACTGGATCAGGACCACACCTCGCTCTCGCGCAAGGTCACGCAGATGATCGACGACACGGCGACGGCAATGGTGTCGTACGGCATTCAGGACATGGACGAAGGCGAACGGCTGATGCGCGAAGGCAAGATCATGGCGATCGTGCAGATTCCGGCATTCTTCGAGAAAAACATCCTGAGCAACAGCCAGACGCATATCGAGACCTACATATCGGGAACGAACATCACGGTGAACGGCCTGCTGTCGAAAGACATTCAGACCGCCGTGACGACCTTTTCGGGCGGCATCCAGATCCAGCTGCTCACCAAACAGGGACTCACCGAGCTGCAGGCCATGGCGCAGCTGATGCCCGTGCGGTTCAACAAGCACGTATTGTTCAATCCCTATATCAATTACGGCTATTACCTCTCGCCGAGCTTTATGCCCATGATGCTCCTGATCTTCATCGTCATGGTGACGGTCTTCACCATCGGCACGGAGCTTAAGAAGGGTACGGCGCGCGAATGGATCGAGACGGGCAACGGCTCGGTATCGGCCGCACTGCTGGGGAAGGTCCTGCCAGTGACGGTGGTGATGTTCCTCATGTCGCTGGTCATGTTCCTGATCATCTTCAAGGTCGTCGGCGTGCCCCTGAACGGCAGTCTGACGGTCATCCTGCTGAGCACGCTGCTCTTCGTGATGAGCTATCAGGCCATCGCGGTCTTCATCGTCTCGCTGCTGTCGAACCTGCGCCTTTCGCTCTCGATCGGCGGCGGCTATTCGGTGCTGGCCTTCACCTTTTCGGGACTCACGTTCCCGATCATGGCCATGTGGCCCGCCATGCAGTACCTGAGCAGGCTCTTCCCGTTCACCTACTACACCGACATCTTCGTCGATCAGATGCTGCGGGGCGCCCCGGTCGTCTGCTCGCTGCCCGACATGTGCTACATGTCGCTGTTCATTGTCTTACCGCTTCTGTGCCTGCCGCGCCTGCGGACCATCTGCACGGAGGAAAAATACTGGGGGAGGTTATAGCATGAGCCGTTTCACACATCAGATGACCTCTTATTGGCAGCAGATGCTGTCGGTCATGCGCAACGAGTTCCGCACGATCTTCACAGATGCGGGCGTGGTCCTGATCCTCGTTCTCGCGCTGATCATCTACGCCACCGTCTACTCGATGGCTTACGGGGCGCAGGTGCTCCGCAACGTGCCGATCGGCGTGGTGGACGAATGCCGCACGCCGACCAGCCGCAGCCTGATCGAGACCTTCAACGCCGGGCCGAACACCTATGTGGCCTACAACCCGACGAGCATGGAGGAGGCCAAGGATCTCTTCTTCAAACGCAAGATCTACGGCGTGGTCTACATTCCGTCGGATTACGAGGAGAAACTGCTCGGCGGCCTGCAGGCCAACGTCGCGATCTACGCCGACGCCAGCTACTTCCTCATGTACCGGCAGGTGTTTCAGGAGGTCGTGACTTCGATCGGCGCCACGGGCGCGATGGTCGAATTCCAGCGTCTGATCGCCAAGGGAGCCAACCTCCCGCAGGCGCAGGCCACGACCCAGCCGGTCATCTACCAGTCCCACAACCTGTTCAACCCCTATCTGGGCTACGGCACGTTCGTCATGCCCGCGATCATCATGGTCATCATCCAGCAGACGATGCTCATCGGCATCGGCATGATCGGCGGCACATGGCGCGAATTCGGGCTGTACCGCAAACTCTGTCCGCCCGACCGCAAGCGGATGTCCACGCTCCCGATCGTGCTGGGCAAAGCGCTGGTCTACGGCATGATCTATTCCGTGACGACGTTCTACATCCTCGGTCTGCATTACAGGCTGTTCCACTATCCGATGAACGGCGCGACGGGCACAATCGTGGTCTTCATGCTGGCGTACATGGCGGCCTGCATCGCGCTGGGAATCGCCATTTCGACGCTCTTCCGCTACCGCGAGAATTCGCTGCTGCTGTTGTTGTGGACCTCGATTCCGCTGCTGATGCTCAGCGGCGTCTCCTATCCCCGCGAAGGCATTCCCGACTGGCTGTTCAACTTGGGGCAGATATTCCCCAGCAGCCACGGCGTAAACGCCTTTATCCGCATCCAGAGCATGGGAGCGTCGCTCTCCGAAGTGCTGTCCGAAATCAGGATGCTCTGCATTCTGGCCCTCGTATACGGCGGTCTGGCCTGCATCGGCATCCACTTGGTGCTCAACCGCGCGGACAAGGACGACATCCCGGCGCCGCACACCTCCGAACCGGAAAAGTGACGGCGACACCCAAGCATCCGCAGGAACCGCCCCGTCCCGTCCGCAAAAAGGGACGGCCATCGGCCCGGCACACCGGCACAAGGACGAAGCGGAAGCAGGCTTCCGGCATAATCACAAAAAAGACGTCAGGCATTGCACCTGACGTCTTTTTTGTCCGAACCGCACTGGTTACCGCGGACCGTGGAAGATACCCGGAGGCGGCCCGCCCGGACCGCCGGGTCCCATGCGGCGGGGTCCCGACTGCACGACCCCGTCGTAATCGGAGATGTTCTTCGACCCCTTCTTGCCGAAGCGGCGCAGGTTGTAGGTGAACTGCACCATGTAATAACGGCCGATCACGCTGTTGGTCGCATTCTGCGTCCATCCCGAACCCGTCGTGCGGGCGAAAGCCTTGTTGCGGTTGAGCAGGTCGTTCACGCCGAACATGATCTCGCCGCGCTTGTTCTTGAATATCTTCTTGCCGATCCATGCGTTGCAGAGCAGGTACGAATCGTCGTAATCGTTCGTGAAACCGATATACTGCGTGTAAGCCACGCTGCCCGTAAAGGTGAAGCCCAGCGGGAAGACGAACTTCATGTTGCCCTGCGCCCGGTGGTTGAAGTAGCGGTTTTTGGAACCTGACTCGCCCAGCGAGTTGGTCGCTTCGTTGTAGGTGCCGTTCCACGAGAGCGTGAAGTCCACGTTTTCGGAAATATTGCTGCCCAGCACCGTGTTGAAGTCGTAGCCGATATTGCTCGTGTCGTTGCGCTTGCCGCCCGTGATGAATCCGTCGGCGTCCACCTCTCCGCCCAGCATGCTCGGCGTAAGCGAGTAGCTGACGCCCGCCATCACGTTGAAGTTGCTCTTCAGGAAGCCGATCGGAAAACCGTAGCTCAGGTGCGTCCGCAGGCTCCAGTAGCCGTCGAGATTGACGGGCGTGGAGTAGTAGTTGGGCTTGTACTGCACGCCGCCCAACGTGATCGTGCCGGGATTCGACACCACGTGCGTCGCATTGTAGTCGGAGGTGTTCTGCATCGAGAACATCCACATGAAGGTCCGGCCCTTCTCGACGTTGGAATTGATGTAGTGGAAATTGACGCGGTGGCTGTAGGTCGGATTCAGATCGGGATTACCCTTGGTGATATTCTGGGCGTCCGATACGTCGGCCACGTTCTGCAGGTCGGTGATCGACGGGTTGTCGGTATAGGACGATACGTAGAGCCGCAGCGAATTCTCGCGGTTGATGTTCAACTGTCCCATCATGAAATAGGTCACGTTGTTGTACGAATGCCTGATCTTGTCGGCGTCGTCCCGCACGATCTGCCCGTCGAGCGACGAACGCTGATAAAAGACATTGGCGATGAACGTATTGCGCTCCTTCGAATAGCGGAAGCCGGGACCTGCGCTCTGCGTCAGGTAGTTGCTCCGGTAGGAGTTCGAAAGCGCTCCGTCGGGCGCCAGTCCCGCGATCGAATAATCCGCGCCGGTGATATACGACTTCTTGTCGCGCTCCTGATAATCGTACGAAATGCGGTACTGAAGGCTTACCTGCGCATATTTGGCGACGGGTTCCGTGTAGGAGAACTGTCCGCGCAGGCGGTAGCTGCTCGACGGCGCGAGGTCGCGCAGGTAGCGCAGGCGCGTGTAGCCCGTCGTGTCCCATCCCCACGGCGCGTCGACGCCGTCGGGCCGGAGGTCCGAGAGCGGCAGCACGTTCGAGAAGGAGTTCGAGTTGTTGGTGTTGTCCGAGTAGTTCACGTCGCCGTCCACGGTGATCGTACGGCCGTCCTTGCCCAGTTTGGCGCGGTAAACGGCGTTCGTCCGCACGTTGTAACCGTGGCGCAGGGCGTCGCTGCGGTTCTCGGTGCGGCTGTAACCGCTTTCGCCGAACTGCCAGCCCTGCGTCGTGCTCAGCGGGTCGTTCGACTGGTAGCTGAAGCTCGGACGGACCATCAGATTCTGGTTGTCGGAGATTTTCCACTCCAGACGGGCGTTGAAGCGGTGGTTATACGACTCGGTATCCGAGTAGCCGCGCGTCGAGAGCGTATCCACGGGCATCGGCGACTCGTACCATTTGTCGATCGTCGAACGGTTTCTCGTGTCGGTATTGTTGAAGAAATAGCTGCCCTGAAACGACACCTGATCGCGCTTGCCCCACGTATCGGAGTAGTTTACGCCGATGGCGTTCACCGACGCCACGCCGCTTTGGGGGCGCACCATATACTGGCCCACGCCGCCGCGGCGTCCGCGCCCCGAACCGCCCGAAACGCCCAGAATATCCTCGAACGAGAAGTTCTGCTGGTTGATGTTGTTGAACAGGCCGATGACCGACACGCGGCTGCTGCCGCTGAAGATATTGGCGTTGCCGCCCACGACGTATTTGTTCTTGGCTTCGGTCTTGGTGTCGGCGTCGTAACCGTAACCGGCATAGAGCTTGCCGAACTGCCCCTGACGCATGTTGGCGTGCGTAACGATGTTGAGGGCCTTGTAGCCCTCGCCGTCGTCCATGCCCGAAAATTCGGCCGCGTCGCTCAGCTTGTTATAGACCTCCACACGGTCCACGGCCTGCGCCGGAAGCGACTTGATGGCCGTCGTCACGTCCTCGCCGAAGAACTCCTTGCCGTCGACGAAAACCTTCTTGATCTGCTCGCCCTGCGCCTCGACCGTACCGTCCGACACGGTGATGCCGGGCATCTTCTTCAGCAACCCCTCGACGTCGGCGTCGTTGGTGACCTTGAAGGCTCCGGCGTTGTAACTTACCGTATCGCCCTTCTGCGAGGTGCGCAGCGCCTTGGCCTCCTTGACGACCGTTTCGATCTGCACGCCGGGCTTGAGTTCGATCCTGCCGATGTTCTGTTTGCCGGCCGCCACCCGGAAGGTGGTTTCGTAATTGTTGTAACCGAGGAAGGAGACGGTGAGTCTGTATTCGCCGTAGGGCAGCGAGGGAATCGCCACGGCGCCTTTATAGCCGGAAGTGAAATACTGTTTCTGATCCGGAGTCTTGACCGGAGCGACCTCCAGTACGGCTCCGGCAACGCTTTCGCCGGTATCGGCGTCAAGCACCGTTCCGCTGACCGCACCCTTTTGGGCGAATGCGGCCACGGCGAAAAACAGGAATAGGGTTGAGAGTAGTAGCCGTTTCATCTTAATGTTCTGTGTACTTTCTGATTTTGCGCATGCGAAAATAACTTTTTTCCCGCATACGGCCCTCCGACAAGGGGTGAATCGACAAAAAAAGGGCGTCAGCCGACAACCGACGCCCCGACTGCAACAAACCGGTCGATTTTCCTAACCTCACTTTTTCTCCTTTCCGGAGCGCGGTCCGTCGCATTTCCTGTCCCCCGCGCAGGGGGCGCACTTGCGGCCTTCACGCACGGCGGCCTTGTCGCCCCGGCCGTCCTTCATCCGGGGACCGCGGTTCATGCCGTGACGCGGGCCCTGCATCTGCTTCCACTGCTCGAACTGTTCGGGCGTGAGGATGCCTTTCATCTTCTCGGCCTGCGTCTTGCGGTATGCGCGCATCTGCTCGGCCTGCGCCTGCATCTCCTTTATATCCTGCAGGTTGACCTCATAGAGCTGCTTCGACTGCTTTTCGCTGAGGTTCAGCTTCTCGGTCATGCGTTCGGTCTTGCGCTGGGCCATCTGCTCGGCCGTCGGCCGCTCCTTCATCATCGGAGCCTTCTTCGAATCCTGCGCAAAAGCGCCCGTTCCGGCCAGCAGGCACAAAGCCGCGGCGACTGCAAAAATTCTCTTTTTCATAATCTCAAATATCAATGGTTAATTCAATCCGGCAATCGGACCCGTTTCGGTCCCCTTACGATGCAAAGGTAAGGCCAAACCGGAAAAACGGAACGGCAATGCGGGTCAAACGCCCGAAGCTCAGGGTCAAACGCCTATTCGGCGGGTTGAACGGACGTGAGCCACGCCTTGAATTCGGGGACGCGGGCCTTGGAAATGACGATGCGCTCAGGAGTTTCGAGCACGAGACTCAACGAAAGACGGCTGCCGAACCACACGGCGATCTCCTTCACGGCGCGGCGCGCCACGATGAACTGGCGGTTGGCGCGGAAGAAATCGGCTTCGGGCAGGACGGCCTGCAGCGCTTCGAGCGTCTTGTCGAGCGGATAGGACGCCCCGGCGAAGGTATAGGCCGTCACCTTCTCGTTGCAGGTATAGCAGAATGCGATATCCTCGCGTTTGAGCGGAATGATCTTGTCGCGGACATGCACCAGAAAGGTCTGCTCGCGGCGCGCCGCGGCCAGCGTGCGCACGCGCGAACCGTAATCGCTGCGCTCGCCCTTGGACAGCCGCATGAGCTTGCCGAGCGCCCGCTGCACGTCGGCCGCATTGAGCGGCTTGAGCAGGTAGTCGATGCTGTTCACCTTGAAGGCCTCCAGCGCATAGCGGTCGTAGGCTGTCGTGAAGATCACCGGCGCCGTGACCTCCACGGCGTCGAATATGCGGAACGAATCGCCGTCGGCCAGATGGATGTCCATGAACAGCAGGTCGGGCTGGGGGTTGGCGCGCAGCCAATCGACGCTCTCCTCGACGCTTTCGAGCGTATCGACGACACGGATGTCGGGAGCCGCCTGTTTCAGAATGGCTTTCAGGTTCAGTGCGGCGGCGGTTTCGTCCTCTATGATCAGTGCTTTCATCCTGCAAGGGGGGTATGCAGCGGCATCCGCACGACGAACTCCTTGTCGGTGTCGATGATTTCGATGTCGCGGCCGGTTATCAGGTGCCAGCGGTTGCGCAGGTTCTCCAGTCCGATGCCGGTCGAAGGTTCGGGTTCGAGCTTCGGCACCTTGGGATTGGAGACCACCAGCCAGCCGTTCTCGGTGCGGATCGAAATATGGAACGGCTTGCTGCGGGTTATGGTATTGTGCTTGACGGCATTGCCGATCAGCGGCTGCAGCGAGAGCGCCGGAAGCGTCCACGTGCGGTACTTCTCCTCGATGTCGATGTCGAAGAAGAGCTTGTCGGCATAGCGTATCTTGAAGAGGTAGCTGTACGCCTCGACGAATTTCAGCTCCTCGTCGAGCGTCATCAGCGTACTCTGTCCGTTCTGGATGATGTAGCGGAACGTATAGGAGAGCTGGTCGATGTAGGTCAGCGCCTTCTCGTCGTGCTTCTCGCGCACGAGCATCGCCAGCGAATTGAGCGAATTGAAGAAGAAGTGGGGGTTGATCTGTCCCACGAGCATGTTGTAGCGGGTCGTGAGGTTCTCGTTCTTGAGCCGCTCGTTCTCCATGACGACGGCCTGCTGCTTCGAATTGAGCACGTAGACCCAGCCGTAGAGCATCGACACCGCCACGGCGAACGAACACTTCAGCAGCAGCATGTAGTCGAAAATATGGTCGCCCATGCAGTTCAGCATGATGCGTCCCGAACGCCACTCCGTGACCGGCGCGACCATATACAGCGCGGCGGCGGCCAGCACGCACCATATGCAGTGGCGCACGAAGCGGCCCGGCGTGTACCTGCGGCGGACGGAGGTGAGGATCGAAAGCATGATGAACGAAACGACCAGATAATAGAAGAGCTGCAGCGCGAGTTCCGTCGTTTTCGAAGGCCGGTTGAAAAGCGTGCTGTAATCGAACTCCTCGCCGTTGCGCATGCGCAGTTCGGTCATCACCGGATGCGCCCCGTGACGGCGCGGCGCGGCCAGATTCGCCACCAGACGGTCGCCGTCCTTCAGGTTCATCCGGTAGATGCGCTGCATCATCACATAGACGCTGTCGCCGTTCTCGTAGACGATGTAGCCGTGGCCGTCGGGACTTACCCGCAGCGTTCCTTCCTCGCCGCGCGCAATGACGCTCGCCTTGGCCGGACGCGGCTGTCCGTCGCTCTTCTGATCGACGATCAGCAGCAGCACGTAGGAGAAATTGACGACCAGACTGACGGCCAGCGCCACCAGCAGATTGAGAATCAGGTCGGAATATTTCGGTTGCAGCCCCATCCGCCGTTTACTCCTCCTCTTTGAACCACGACGCATAGAGCATGTAGTCGCGGGCCGTGCGGCGGATGATCTCCTCGCGCTGCTGGGGCGTCACCTCCTTGACCTTCTTGGCCGGCACGCCCGCATACACCGAATTGGGTTCCAGCTGGGCGTTGGAGAGCACCAGCGCGTTGGCCGCGATGATGCAGCCCGACGGAACCACGGCGTTGTCCAGCAGGGTAGCGCCCATGCCGATCAGGCAGTTGTCGCCGATGCGCGCACCGTGAATGACAGCGTTGTGGCCCACCGACACGTCGCTGCCGATAATGGTCTGCGACGGATGCGGCGAGCCGTCGTAAAGCGTGTGCAGCACCACGCCGTCCTGAATATTCGTGCGGTCGCCGATGACGATTTTGTTCACGTCGCCGCGCAATACGGCGTTGTACCAGATCGAACAGTCGCGGCCGATGGTCACATCGCCCAGAATGACGGCCGTCTCGGCCAGAAACGTATTTTCACCGATTGCGGGCGTATGTCCCCGCACCTTTTTAATCAAAGCCATAAGTTTATATGCTATTAAATGTCACTTCGCTTTTGTATCGTCTCCGCGTGTCCGAGGGCGGACATTCACGGCAAAGCCGTGTTTTCAGGTCTGACCCTCCCCTAAATCCCCTCCTCGGAGGGGACTTGGCATTAGTGCGGACACATGCTGTTAAATGTCTCTTCGTGTTTGGCCTCCTGCCAGTACTCCTCCATCTTTTCGAGCGGAAGCTCGTGGAGCGTATGTCCTTCGGCGGCAGCCTTTTCCTCCATGTAATTGAAGCGGCGGATGAACTTCTTGTTCGTACGTTCCAGCGCCGATTCGGGGTCGATGCCGTAGAGCCGCGACGCATTGACCAGCGCGAAGAACAGGTCGCCGAATTCGCCTTCGAGCTTCTCCCGGCTGCCGGGGGCTTCCGAACGCATCTCGGCTTCGACCTCCGCGATCTCCTCCTTCACCTTGTCCCACACATCCTCGCGCCGCTGCCAGTCGAAACCCGTCGCGGCGGCTTTCTCGCCCACGCGGAAAGCCTTGACCATGGCCGGAAGCGAGCGGGGTACGCCGCCCAGCGTGCCGCTCTTGCGGTTTTTCTTGCGGAGTTTCAGGGCTTCCCAGTTCTCCTTGACCGCGTCGGGCGTATTGGCGTGAATATCGCCGTAGACATGCGGATGACGGTATATCAGCTTGTCGCACAGGGCATCGGCGACCTCGCCGAAATCGAAGGCTCCCGCCTCCTCGCCCAGCTTGGAGTAGAACACCACATGCAGCAGCAGGTCGCCCAGCTCCTCCTTGATGCCCTCCATATTGTGGTCGGTGATGGCGTCGGCCAGCTCGTACGTCTCCTCGATGGTATTGCTCCGCAGCGAATCGAAAGTCTGCTCGCGGTCCCACGGACACTCGCGGCGCAGCGTATTCATCACTTCGAGCAAACGGGCCGTAGCCTCCAGTCGTTTATCTTCCATGCTCAGTTACAGTTTACGGCAATGGCTGTTCGGGAAGCGGAGTCGGCCGATCTGCCTGAGCGCGCCCGTCCATGCCGGAATTTATTTTCAGCAAAGGTAGCAATTCGGCGGAAAAAAAGTAACTTTGTCCGAAACAAAATTCCGTACCGCCATGAAACTGCGATACCTGCTGCCCCTCGCAGGTGTGCTCTGCACCTTCCTCACGGCACATGCCCAGCCGTCGCCGGCCCGTCAGGCTTTCTACGAGGGCGCCTGCCGCATCAGCCCCCGGACGATGCTCTGTTACGAAACGCCGCTGGCGCCGCTGGCCGCCTACCTGCGCGAATATATCAACGTCGAAACGGCCAGCGACAGTATGTCGGCCGACGACGCGATCGTGCTTTCGACCGATCCGACGCTGGGCGGCGAAGCCTTCCGCCTGACGGTGCTCCCGCAGCGGATCGAAATCGCGGGCGGTTCGTACGGCGGCGTATTCAACGGCGTGCAGGCCCTGTTCAGGCTGCTGCCCGCCGAAATATACGCCAAGAACTGTCCGCTTCCGGTCGAAATCGCCTGCACGAAGGTCGAGGACGCGCCGCGCTTCCCGTACCGCGGTATGATGCTGGACGTGGCCCGCACGTGGATCGACGCAGCTGGAGTGAAGCGTTACATAGACTTGCTTTCCTATCATGGAATCAACAAATTGCATCTTCATCTTTCAGACGACGAAGGGTGGCGTATCGAAATCAGATCGCATCCCGAACTGACCGAAATCGGCGGCTTCCGCGGCGGCGATTCGCCCGTGCGTCCGGTCTACGGCAAATGGGACGAGAAGTACGGCGGGTATTACACGCAGGACGAGATGCGCGGCCTGATCCGCTATGCGGCGGCGCGCAACATCGAGATCATCCCCGAAATCGACCTGCCGGGGCACAGCCGCAACATCGCGTCGGTGCATCCCGAAATACGCTGCAACTATCCGCCCGACACGGTTTCGACCAACGGTTACGACTACCGTTCGGCGTGGTGCGTGGCCCGCGAAGAGAACTACGCACTGCTGACCGACATCCTCGGCGAGTTATGCGCGCTGTTTCCCTCGGAGTACATACACGTCGGCGGCGACGAGGTGGACATGACCCAGTGGAACCGCTGCCCCGACTGTCAGGCGCTGATGAGCCGGCGGGGCATGACCGATCCGCACCGATTGGAAGACCTCTTCATGGAGCGCATGGCGGCGATTCTCGCGGCCAACGGCAAGCGTCCCGGCGTGTGGAACGAAGCCGTGACCACGGGCGGCCTCTCGCGCGAATGTCTCGTATACGGCTGGCAGAGCGTCAAGGCGTGTCTCGACGCAACGGCGAAAGGCTACAAGACCGTGGTGATGCCGGGCGAATACTTCTATTTCGACATGCGGCAGACGCCGCAGGAGGAGGGGCACGACTGGGCGGCGGTCTTCGACGCTAAAAAGGTCTTCGGATTCGACTTCACCGAAAAGGGCTTCAGCGATGAACAGATGCGCAACGTCGTCGGCCTGCAGGGGACGTTCTTCAGCGAAGCCTACGTTTCGCACGAGCCCGAAAAGCCCGACTATCTGGACTACATGTGTTTTCCGCGCATCTGCGCGCTCGCCCGCATAGCTTGGCGCGGCAACTGCGAAGGCTGGGACGCCTATTACAGGGAGCTGACCGACCATTACGACCGCATGGCGGCCATGGGCATCCGCTTCCGGCTTTTCCCGCCCAAGGTAAGCTACAAGGAGGGCGCCTTCACCGTCGTGGCGGACGACGGCTCGAAAATCTTCTACCTCGAAGGCGATTCGCCCGAAGAGCATCGGTACACCGGCCCCGTCAAAACCGAAAAACCGCATCTCTACCGCTTCCTGACGCGCTACAAGACGGGACGCAGTCCCTATGCGGCCGACAAATCCTACTACAGGACCCTTGCGCCCGCCGTGACGATCACCACCTCGATGGGCGAAAGCACGCAGTTCCCCTACACGAACGCCTCGGCCTACAAGGGACTTGCGCGCACGCGCCGCGCCTGCCGTCAGCAGGACTGGATACTCTACACCTATGAACAGCCGGTGAAGTGCCGCGAAATGTTTTTGCAGACGGGAAACCGCCAGCTGCCCAAAACCATTATAACCACCGGTTATGCCGAGGTGTCGTACGACGGCACGACATACGAGCATGCGGGCGATCTGGAAAAGGGCAGTATAACTTTAAAGCCCGGCCGGCCGGTGAAAGCCGTACGCATCGTCTCGACCTGCGACGACAACGGCACGCCCTACGTCACGATCCAGCCGCCGCAGATAAAGCCGGTACTGTAAGACGGAGCGAAAAAGCGACTATGACACGGAAGGAGCCGCCTTGGCGGAGACAACTAACGCGAACAGTGTGCCTCCGGCCTAAATAAGCGATGACAATATCGCACTACAATACCGCTCGGCATTTCAACGGCCGCATCAATGCGGAGAGTCGGAAAGAGTCGCCGCTCTGACGGCAAAGAGGTAGAAGAGGTATTGCGCGGCATAATAGGTAATCATCACGACATAGGTCCGGCAGGGAACGGGCGCGACGAAGCGTCCCCATGCGATCACGGAGTCGGAAAAGACAAACAACAGGGCCGCAAGGCGGAACCATGCGGCATACGCTCCGCGGTACTGAAGCGCGCTGTACAGCATGCCCGCGACGACGAGTCCGTAGACGGCGACGCCCGCGCGTTCGGCCGGATCGGCGGCGCGGGGAACGATGCAGACGAACAGAAACAGCAGCAGGGCTGTCAGCACCGGCCAGACAAAAGGCCGGGGCGCAACTTGCGCCTGCGGCAAGAAGTAGCACATGTAGGCTCCGTGTGCCAAAGCGAAAAACAGCATCTGCGGAATGAACATCCCTCCGGCGCCCGCCGCATCGCCGACGGCCGACAACAAGAGCGCCGCGCCGACCGGAATCAGCGGTTTCAGCCGGAGATAAAAGAGCGACAGCGACAGCAGCAGGACCGGATAAGCGACCTTGTACGGAATCACCGCCGCGTTGGTAAAGAACAGCGCGGCGCCGGCTGCAAAAAGCAGCGTGGTCAGGCAGAGCATTCGGGAGGTTCGTTGCATGGTTTCGGTAAAAAAGCCGCCTGTTCGTAACGTACAGGCGGCTTCGATTTATGGTCAATAAGCTCGCCGGCATGACCGTGGCGGGCGTGTGCCCGCACCGAGATGCGACGAGCGGCATTCGGATTGGGATCAACCGCGGACCTGAGCTCCGCACCGCTGTTCGAACTGCGCGGTGAGGTTCTTCATCGCCTTTTCGATCGTCTTCTCGTCGAGCGTGCGGGTCTTGTCTTCGAGGATGAAGCTCAGGGCGTAGGATTTCTTGCCTTCGGGAAGTTTGTCGCCCTCGTAGACGTCGAACAGCGAAACGCTCTTGAGCAGTTTGCGCTCAGTGGCGAACGCCACGTCGCGCAGCGCCGAGAAGGTCACCTGCTTGTCGATCAGAAGAGCCAAGTCGCGTTTCACTTCGGGGAACTTCGAAAGCTCCTCGGCCGCAATCTTATGCTTGCGGGTCGATTTCACAAGCGCGTCGAAATTCATCTCCAGATAGTAAACATCCTGCTTGACGTCGAGCCGGCGGCGGATTTTCGAACTTACCGTGCCGATCTGCAGCAGCTCCTTGCCGCCAAGCGACATCGAGAGCGCCTCGCCGAAGAGGTCGTTTTGGAGCGTCTCGGTCCGGAGCGCATAGATGTCGATGCCGAAGCGGCGCAGGAGTTTCTCGGCCACGGCGCGCAGCGTGAAGAACGACGCGGCCTGCGGCCGGGCGTTCCACGACGCAGGCTCGGCCACGCCCGTCACGGCGATCGCCAGACGGTACTCTTCGGAGTAGGCCGCGAGGCGGTTCTCCTCCGAGCGTTTCGACTCGTCGTAGATATAGCAGTTGCCGAACTCGTAGAGTTTCAGGTCGCCGTTCTTGCGATTGGCGTTGAGCTGCACGGCTTCGAGCATGTTAAACAGCAGCGTCTGGCGCATCACGTTCAGGTCGGCGCTCAGCGGATTGAGGATGCGCACGCAGTTTTCGGGCTTGTAGGACTCCAGCCCCTCGTAGTAGGCCGCCTTGGTCAGCGAGTTGGACATGATCTCGGTGAAGCCGTTGGAGGTCAGGAAATCGGCCGCGAGATTCATCAGCTTGCTGCGGTCGGGCTTCGGCGCATAGGAGAGCGTCGAACGGACGCGCGAGGGAATCTCGACATTGTTGTAGCCATAGATGCGGAGGATATCCTCGACGAGGTCGGCTTCGCGCTGCACGTCCACGCGGTAGGGCGGCACGGCGACGCTCAGCACACCCTCTTTCTCGGCGAGAATCTTCACTTCCAGCGCGGCGAGGATCGTGCGGACCGTATCTTCGGGAATCTTCTTGCCGATCAGCGAGTCGATGCGGGCGAAGGAGATGTCGAATTTGAAGTCTTCGACAGGAGTGGGATAGATGTCGGTAATGTCGCTCGAAATCTCGCCCCCGGCCAGCTCCTTCATCAGCAGGGCGGCGCGCTTGGCGGCATAGACCTGCATGTTGGGATCGACGCCGCGCTCGAAACGGAACGACGAATCGGTGTTCAGCCCGAAACGCTTGGCAGTCTTGCGCACCCACACGGGGTTGAAATAGGCGCTCTCGATAAATACGTCGGTCGTCGTGTCGCCGATGCCCGAATCCAGTCCGCCGAAGACTCCGGCGATGCACATCGGACGCTCGGCTGAGCAGATCATCAGATCGTCGGCCGTCAGTTTTCGCTCCACGCCGTCCAATGTCACGAAAGGCGTGCCTTCGGTGCAGGTGCGGACCACGACTTCGCGGCCTTCGATCTTCGCCGCGTCGAACGCGTGCAGGGGCTGCCCCAGCTCGAAGAGCACGAAGTTGGTGATATCGACCAGATTGTTCTTGGGGTTGATGCCCGCGGCGCGCAGGCAGTTCTGCATCCACTCAGGCGAAGGGCCTATTTTGCAGTTCTTCACCGTCACGCCCGCGTAGCGGGGGGCCGCTTCGTGGTTCTCGACGCGGACGGTCACCGGCAGGTCATGGTTGTCGGGAGCGAAGGCCGAGACGTCGGGCATCTTCACTTCGGCGTTCAGGCCCTGACTCCTGAGGTAAGCCGCCAAATCGCGCGCCACGCCGATATGCGACGCGGCATCGACGCGGTTGGGGGTGAGTCCCACCTCGATCAGGTAGTCGTCCTCGATGCCGAGGTATTCTTTGGCCGTCATACCGACGCGGGCGTCGGCCGGAAGTTCCATAATGCCGTCGTGCGAGGCCCCGATGCCCAGTTCGTCCTCGGCGCAAAGCATGCCGAGCGACTCCACGCCGCGGATTTTGCTGCGTTTGATCTTGAATTCCTCGTCGCCGCCGCCGGGGTAGAGCACCGTGCCGACCGTGGCGCAGAGCACCTTCAGCCCGGCCCGGCAGTTGGGCGCGCCGCAGACGATCTGCAGGGGATCACCGGCGCCGACATCGACCGTCGTGAGGTGCAGGTGGTCCGAATCTGGATGGTCCGTGCAGGTCAGCACCTCGCCGACCACGACGCCGTGAAGCCCGCCCTTTACGGTCTCGATCTTCTCGAAACCCTCGACTTCGAGTCCGATGTCGGTCAGTATCCGTGCGATTTCTTCGGCCGGAAGATCGGTGTCGAGATAGCGTTTAAGCCAGTTATACGAAATATTCATAATTAAAAGCTTTAATGTTCCTCTTGCAGTTCAACATGCCGGACCGCCTTCCCCGCGGCGGTAGGCCGCGTTTGCAGGTCCGGCCGCCCCGGAATCCCCGCCTTGGCGGGAAGTGCCGCCGTCACAGCGTCCGGAACGGCATGCTAAAATCGAACAAAGATACATAAAAATTGTTAATCTCGTCGAGATTGGCGCACTAAATCGCGCCGACGCTTCGGACCGGCATTTCGGCAGGCGGACACGGAAAAGGGAGCGACGCCATATATGTAGGTATCGAAAATATCCGCCGAAAAATTTGGATTTAAGGATCGGACCCGTTATATTTGCCGAAAAGAATATGATTCGCAATTTCAACATACAGGCTTGGTGGTGGCGCTCGTTGACTCTCGTGGACAATGAGTGCGGCTCCGTGCGTGTATAGTTGAAACCTGATACCAGCCACAAGCCCGTTGTTTACGAGAGAGTAAACAGCGGGCTTTTTCTTTTGCACTTTCACGAAACAAACGGAAAAATAAAAAAGACTATGAAAACGAAAAAATTCTGCCTGACCGAGAATCAGATGCCCGCGCAATGGTACAACATCGTGGCCGACATGCCCAACAAACCGCTGCCCCCGCTGCATCCCGCGACCAAGCAGCCCGTAACCAAAGAGCAGATGAGCGCCATTTTCGCCGAAGAGCTGATCGATCAGGAGATGTCCGCGGAGCGGTTCATCGACATTCCCGAAGAGGTGCAGGAGATTTACAAAATATGGAGACCCACGCCGCTCGTGCGGGCTACGGGGCTGGAGAAGGCGCTCGGCACGCCCGCGAAAATCTATTTCAAGAACGAGAGCGTCTCGCCGGCCGGATCGCACAAGCCCAACACCGCCGTGCCGCAGGCCTACTACAACTACAAGCAGGGCATCCGCCGCCTGACCACCGAGACGGGCGCGGGGCAGTGGGGCGCGGCGATCGCATTCGCGGCCAAGCACTTCGGCATAGACCTGCAGGTTTACATGGTCAAGGTCAGCTACGACCAGAAACCCTACCGGCGGCTGATGATGAACACTTGGGGCGCCGAGTGCATCGCATCGCCCAGCACGCTCACGGCATCGGGCCGCGCGGCGCTGGAACGCGACCCGAACTGTTCGGGAAGCCTCGGACTGGCCATTTCGGAGGCGATCGAAGTGGCGCTGCAACACCCCGAAGATACGCGGTACTGTCTGGGAAGCGTGCTGAACCACGTCATCCTGCATCAGACCGTGATCGGACAGGAAGCCGTGGCGCAGATGGAGATGGCCGACGCCGAACCGGACGTGGTGATCGGATGCTTCGGCGGCGGCAGCAACTTCGCGGGACTGGGATTCCCGTTCCTGCGCAAGAACCTCACGGAAGGCAAAAAAATCCGGATCGTGGCGGTCGAGCCATCGAGCTGCCCGAAACTCACGCGCGGCAGTTTCCAGTACGACTTCGGCGACGTGGCGGGATTCACGCCCCTGCTGCCGATGTATACGCTGGGGCACGATTTCCAGCCGTCGGACATCCACGCGGGCGGACTGCGTTACCACGGCGCGGGGTCGATCGTCAGCCAGCTGCTCAAAGACGGACTCGTCGAAGCGCAGTCGCTGCCGCAGACCGAGACCCTCGCCGCAGGCATTCTCTTCGCCAAGACCGAGGGCATCATCCCGGCGCCGGAATCGACGCACGCCATCGCCGCGGCCATCCGCGAAGCCATGCAGGCCAAAGAGGAGGGGACGCCCAAGACGATTCTGTTCAACCTCTCAGGCAACGGCGTGATCGACCTCTACGCCTACGAACAGTATCTGGCGGGTGCGCTGAAAGACTATGCGCCGGGGGATGCGGAAATCGCAAAGACGGTCAGCCGGCTGGAGCAGCTGATATGACCGGAGCCGACAATACCGCAAATAAAAAAGACAGCCCTTCGGGACTGTCTTTTTATTCTGACACCGGTGGTTTCGGGACCGGCTTCCGGTCTGCGCCCAAACGGAAGGGTGTACATGCAAATCCCGCGCTTCGACACAGCCGCCGTTACCTCGACCCCAGCCAGAGGAAGAACATGCCGACGAGGATAAAGGCCAGATCGAAGGCTTTGGAGCGGAGGTTGTGCTCGCGGAACAGCACGGCGCCGCACAGGAAAGAGACGACGACCGAACTGCGGCGGACCATCGACACGACGGAGACCATGGCGTCGGGCTGGTGCAGGGCGTAGAAATAGGCGAAATCGGCCAGCACAAGGAAGAACGAGATCAGCGGAATGGCCCAAGTCCAGTGGAACGGGGTGGTCGTCCGGCGACGCGGCCACCAGAGGATGCCGACGACGACCGACATCAGGCCGAACAGATAGAGGTTGCACCAGCCCTGCACGAAGACCGGGTCGAGGCGCGCCATGATATATTTGTCGTACAGTCCGCTTACGACGGCGGCCAGAGCCGCCACCGCGATACAGAGTATCCAGACGTTGTGACGGAAATCGACCCCTTCGCGGCGGCTCGAACGGCTCAGCAGGAAGAGCGAGAGGAGGGTCAGCACGACGCCGGTCCACTGGCAGGCGTTGAGCCGCTCGCCGAAGATGAGCATGGCGCCGACAAGCACCATGACGGGGCGCGTGGCATTGATCGGACCGACGATGGTAATCGGCAGGTGCTTCATGGCGAAATAGCCGAAAATCCACGAAGTGAGGACGATGACCGCTTTAAGCAGCACCAGTCCGTGTGCCCGGAGCGTACCCGAAGTGGCGGCCAGTATCGTGCCGTCGAACCATCCGAAGCCGCACTCGGCCGAGACGATCATCGGCAGCAGGAAAAGCGCCGAGAAGAGGGTGTTGAGCAACAGCACCGGAAGCACCGCATTCCCCGTGAGGGATTGCTTCTTGGCCGCATCGTAAAAGCCCAGCAGCGCGGCGGAGGTGAAGGCGAGGGTCAGCCACATAATGCGAATTCGGCGGATTGACGTCCGGTTCGGTTCGGGAGCGTTCGGCGGTTCGGGTTACAGACAGCCCGGCTACCGGATTTCGTCACTGTAAACCGCGCCCGGAAGGTCGTGGAGGTTGTAGCGCGACGCCATCGACATGCCGTAGGCCCCGGCCGACTTGAGGGTCAGCAGATCGCCGCGGCGGGTCTTGCGGAGCGTGACGTTTTCGTCGAATACGTCGGTCGATTCGCAGGCCGTGCCGACGATGGTGTACTTTTCGCGCACCTCGTCTTCCGAGGTGATGTTTTCGATGTTGTGGTACGAACCGTAGAGCGCAGGGCGGATCAGCTCGGTCATGCTGGCATCGACGATCACCAGCTTGCGGCCCGTGGCGGTGGTCTTGTTGAAAAGCACCGTCGTAATCAGCTCGCCGCACTCGGCGACGATCGAACGGCCGAACTCGAAATGCACTTCGCGGTCGCCGACGGCGAGGTGGTTGTGCACGATCGAGAAGAGTGACGCGAAGTTGGGAATAGGCTCGTTCTCAGGCACGTCGTAATTGACGCCCAAGCCGCCGCCGACATCGACGAAGCGGAACGAGAAGCCCAGCTTTTCGAGGTTCTCGACGATGACGTTCACCTTGTTGCACATGTTCTCGAACACATGCAGCTCGCGGATCTGCGAACCGATATGCAGGTGGATGCCTACGATATTGATATGCTTGAGCGACTTGATCTCCTTGGCATGCTCAAGCACTTCTTCATATGAAATCCCGAACTTACTGTCGGCCTGACCGGTATCGATGCAGTGATTGGTCTTGGGGTCGATGTCGGGGTTGATGCGCAGCGCCACGTCGGTCTTCTTGCCGGCCTCGCCCGCAAGCCGGTCCACGAGTTCCAGCTCCTCGATCGATTCGCAGTTGATCGCCATGATCTCCTGCCCGATGGCGTAACGCAGCTCCTTGTCGCGCTTGCCGACGCCGGCGTAAACGATGCCCTTGGGATCGAATCCGGCTTCGACGGCCTTGCGCAGCTCGTTGCCGCTCGCGCAGTCGATGCCCAGCCCGTATTCGCGGATAATAGCCAGCAGATGGTCGTCATAGTTGGCTTTGATGGCATAATGCACCTTGTAGCCGTACTTTTTGGACTCGTAGACGACGCTTTCGAGGGTCTGGCGCAACAGCGCCGTATCATAGAGATAGAAAGGGGTTTCGTAGCCCCGAAGCTTTTGTGCGATTTGTCTGCTCAGCATTTTATCCTAACTTTTACCTGATTGAAATTGCAAATATAAGCTATTTGGTTTATTTGAGCAAATCCGCGATTATTCCGGCGGCCAGCGTGAGGCTCGCAAGGCCGTTGAGCGTGCCGAAAGCGATGCCGATATTGCGCTGGCGCGAGGGCGTCACGAGCAGGTGTTCGAGCACCAGCAGGCCCGTGAAAATCCCGACTCCGGTCCAGAACCACGCCGAACCGGGGCAGCAGGAGGCGAACCACAACAGGGCGGCGACGCTCACGGCGTGCAGGCCGCAGCTCAACGCCAGCGCCGTGCGAGCCGAAAAGCGCGCGGGAATGGAGTGCAGGCCCCTTTCGCGGTCGAAGGCGGCGTCCTGCAGGGCGTAGATGATGTCGAAGCCGCCGCACCACGTCATCACCAGCAGCGAGAGGATGCAGGGTTCGAGGGCGATACGCCCCGTGACGGCGATATAGGCCCCGACGGGCGCGATGCCGAGCGAAAGCCCCAGCACCAGATGGGCCAGCGCGGTAAAGCGTTTGCAGTAGCTGTAAAACAGGATGATGAACAGCGCCACGGGTGACAGCAGGGCCGTCAGCAGGTTGATCGTCGAAGCGGCGGCGATGAACAGCAGGGCATTGACCGCCACGAAGCGGAGGGCATGCCGGGCCGGAATCACGCCGGCGGGGATTTCGCGGCCCGCGGTGCGGGGATTTTCGGCGTCGATGCGACGGTCGGCCCAGCGGTTGAAGCCCATGGCCGTATTGCGGGCGAAGACCATGCAGAGCAGGACCTGCACCGCGCGCGTGAGCCACCACGCCGCGTCGTGCGCCCCGGCAGGCAGCGTCGCATAGGCGTAGACGAAGCCGACGGCGGCGAAAGGCATGGCGAAGATCGTATGGGCGAACTTCACCAGCGAAAGGTATTTCGATACGGTATTCATGCGGAAACGATGTTTGCGGCTGCAAAGATAGCGAAAGCCGAGGGCAATCGCAAAAGGGATCGCTGATTGCCGGGACGGGCCGGAAAAGCGGGACGGTACCGGCGCGACGAAAGGGGAAAATCAGGATCGCACGATTTTCCGGCGGGGCAGGGCGGACGCATCCCCGGAAATCCAAAATAATTCGTATATTTGCACACATTTTTAGACGAATATATGAAGAACATACGCAATTTTTGCATCATAGCCCACATCGACCACGGTAAGAGCACATTGGCGGACCGTCTGTTGGAAAAAACCAACACCCTGAACCAGCGCGAAATGCAGGCGCAGGTGCTCGACGATATGGACCTCGAACGCGAAAAGGGCATCACCATCAAGAGCCACGCGATCCAGATGGAATACAAGGCCCGCGACGGACAGCTGTATACGCTCAACCTGATCGACACTCCGGGACACGTGGACTTCTCGTACGAAGTTTCGCGCGCCATCGCCTCGTGCGAAGGCGCGCTGCTGGTGGTGGACGCCACGCAGGGCATTCAGGCACAGACCATATCGAACCTCTATCTGGCTGTGGGACACGACCTCGAAATCATCCCCGTACTGAACAAGATCGACATGGACTCGGCCATGATCGACGAGGTCAAGGATCAGGTGATCGACCTGATCGGCTGCAAGGACGAGGACATCCTGCTGGCGTCGGGCAAGACGGGGCTGGGCGTCGAGGAGGTGCTCGAAGCGATCGTACAGCGCATCCCGGCTCCTGAGGGCGACGAGAACGCACCGCTGCAGGCGCTGATCTTCGACTCGGTGTTCAACCCGTTCCGCGGCATCATCGCCTATTACCGCGTCTTCAACGGCCGGATCCGCAAAGGCGAGCACGTGAAGTTCTTCAACACGGGCAGTCAGTACGACGCCGACGAGGTGGGCGTGCTGAAACTCAAGATGCAGCCCCGCGACGAGATCAAGGCCGGAGACGTGGGGTATATCTGCTCAGGCATCAAGACCTCGTCGGACGTGAAGGTCGGCGACACGATTACGACGGTGACGAACCCCGCGCGGGAAGCGATCGCCGGATTCGAGGACGTGAAACCGATGGTCTTCGCGGGCGTCTATCCCGTCGAAGCCGACCAGTACGAAGACCTGCGCGCGTCGCTGGAGAAACTCCAGCTGAACGACGCGTCGCTGACATTCGAGCCGGAGAGTTCGCTGGCGCTGGGATTCGGATTCCGCTGCGGTTTCCTCGGACTGCTCCACATGGAGATCATTCAGGAGCGCCTCTACCGCGAATTCGACATGGACGTCATCACGACCGTGCCCAACGTGTCGTACCGCATCACCACGACGCAGGGCGACGTGGTGGAGGTGCACAACCCGTCGGGACTGCCCGAAGTGACCAAGATCGCCAAGATCGAAGAACCCTATATCCTCGCGCAGATCATCACCAAGTCCGAATTTCTGGGCAACGTCATCAAACTCTGCATCGACAAGCGCGGCGTGATGAAAAACCAGACCTTCATCACGCAGGACCGCGTGGAGATCAACTTCGACATGCCCCTTTCGGAGATCGTCTTCGACTTCTACGACAAGCTCAAGAGCATTTCGAAAGGCTATGCGTCGTTCGACTACCACCGCACGGGATACCAGCCGTCGAAGCTCGTCAAGCTGGACATCCTGCTCAACGGCGAACCGGTCGATGCGCTTTCGTCGCTCACCTATACGGACCACGCCTACGACTTCGGACGCAAAATGTGCGAGAAACTCAAGGAGCTGATCCCGCGCCAGCAGTTCGACATCGCCATACAGGCCGCCATCGGCGCCAAGATCATCGCCCGCGAGACGGTGAAAGCCGTACGCAAGGACGTGACGGCCAAGTGCTACGGCGGCGACATCTCGCGCAAGCGCAAGCTGCTCGAAAAACAGAAGAAGGGCAAGAAGCGCATGCGCCAGATCGGCAACGTGGAGGTGCCGCAGTCGGCATTCCTCGCCGTATTGAAAATGGACTAAACGAACCGACCATGAAGAAGACCATCATCGACCTGTTCGAAAGCTCCGTGGAGAAATACGGTGCCAAGACATTCCTGCTGGAGAAGAAACACCGGGCGTTCGAGCCTACGACCTACGCCGAGACCAAGGAGTTGGCCTTGGAGACCGGGGCCGGGCTGGCCGCGATCGGGATTCGCCCCAAGGACAAAGTCGCCATACTGGCCGAAGGGTCCAACGCATGGATCGTCTCGGAGCTGGGCATGTTCTACGCCGGGGCGGTCAGCGTGCCGCTGTCGGTCAAGCTCGAAGAGTCGAACGACCTGCTGTTCCGCATGCGCCACGCCGAAGTGAAGGCGCTGTTCGTATCGAAATACCAGCTGCCGAAAATCCGCCGCATACGCGCCGAGCTGCCCGAAGTCAAGCATATCATCGTCATAGGCCACATACCGCTGGAGCCGGGCGAAACCGCGCTGGGAACGCTCCGCAGGCTGGGCCGCGACTATCTGTCGAAGCACCGCGAGGAGTTCCTCGCCATCGGGCGGGGGATCGGGAACGACGACTATGCGACGATCACCTACACGTCGGGCACCACGGCCGACCCCAAGGGCGTCGTGCTGACGCACCGCAACTACACGGCCAACGTCGAGCAGTCGCTTTCGCGCATCGACATTCCGTCGTCGTTCCGGACGCTCATCATACTGCCGCTGGACCACTGCTTCGCACACGTCGTGGGGTTCTACATCATGATCGCATGCGGCGCCACGGTGGCGACGGTGCAGGTCGGAGCGACGCCGATGGAGACGCTCAAGAACATTCCGCAGAATATCCGCGAAGTGCGCCCGCACTTCCTGCTGTCGGTGCCGGCGCTGGCCAAGAATTTCCGCAAGAACATCGAAGGTTCGATCCGCGCCAAGGGCCGTTTCACGGAGCGGCTGTTCAATCTGGCGCTCCGCACGGCCTACCTATATAATAAGGACGGCTACGGCCGGGGGCAGGGCTGGCGCGTCCTGCTGTGGCCTGCGGTCAGGCTGTTCGACGCCGTGCTGTTCCGCAAGGTGCGCGAAGCCTTCGGCGGAAGCCTGCGCTTCTTCGTGGGCGGAGGCGCGCTGCTCGACGCGGAGCTGCAGCGGTTCTTCTACGCCATCGGCATTCCGATGTTTCAGGGATACGGACTTTCGGAGGCCACGCCCGTCATCTCGACCAATTCGCCCAAATACCACTGGCACCGTTTCGGCTCGTCGGGCAAAATCCTGATTCCGCTCGACCTGAAAATCGTGGACGAAGCGGGCCGGGAGGTGCCGCGCGGGGAAAAGGGCGAAATCGTGATCCGCGGCGAAAACGTAATGGCCGGTTACTGGAAGAATCCCGAAGCTTCGGCCGAGACCGTGCGCGACGGATGGCTGCACACGGGCGACATGGGGTATGTCTCGAAGGACGACTTCCTCTATGTGCTGGGCCGCTTCAAAAGCCTGCTGATCGCTTCGGACGGAGAAAAATACAGCCCCGAAGGAATGGAGGAGGCGATCGTGGACAAGTCGCCCTACATCGACCAGATCATCATACACAACAACCAGAGTCCGTTTACGGGCGCCATCGTCGTGCCGAACCGCGAAGCGCTGCGGCGGGAGCTGGACAGCCGCGGAATCGCGGGCGAAAAGCGGGCGGAGACGGCGGCGGAGATCCTCGGCGGCGAAATCGACCGTTACCGGGCCGGCGGCGTATTCGGCGGGGAGTTCCCCGAACGCTGGCTGCCGGCGGGGCTGGCCATCGTGGACGAGCCGTTCACCGAGCAGAACGGGCTGGTGAACAGCACCATGAAGGTCGTGCGCAACAAGGTGGAAGCGCATTTCGGCGACCGTCTCGATTACCTTTACACGCCCGAAGGCCGCAGTCTCAAAAATGCGAAAAACCTCGCATCGCTGAAAAAAATCGTGGCGTAAAGGTAAATTTACCGCCCCGAAACCTTGAAAAATCGAAAAATGCGGAGTATATTTGTACTCCGAAATGCGGGAGTAGCTCAGTGGTAGAGCATCAGCTTCCCAAGCTGAGGGTCGCGGGTTCGACCCCCGTTTCCCGCTCTAAAGCCCTGCGAAAGAGGGCAAACGTGCAAAAGCCCTGTGTATCGACGATACGCAGGGCTTTTCTCGTTCAAATCCGATAACGCCAGAAACAAAAAGCGCAAAACGCCCCGTCAGATAAACCGGCCGGACAATTCGCCGAGCCGCTGCGGCAGGGCGCATATTTTCAGCAGGGAGTCGTAACGGGCGAAATCCAGCAGGTCGTGATTACCGATGTCCACGCCGGCTTCGCGGGCTTCGGCGACCAGCTCCAGCAGACGGCGGAACTGCCTGTAGAGGACGGACGCCACGGCGTCGGCGCCGCATCCGCGGCAGGGCAGGACCCACAAATCGCGGTGCAGGGCATAGGCATAGGCAAAGACCTTGAACAGCAGGTAATCGCAGTCCGGGGCGCCGTCGAGCCGGAAGATGTCAGCAACGTCCTCCAGCGAAGCGAGCCGGGGGTAAAGGCGCGGTTCGTCGCACGCGGCGAGCCACTTTGCGAGCAGTTCGGGCGGCAGGTCGCCGGACATGATCCGGCAGCGGTTCCGGCGGAGGTAGCCGATGCTTTCGGCCAACGCCAGCTCCGGTTCGAAACTCACCGGGCGGCGCACCGGAAATTCGTCAGAAAGACAGCGCACGCGCGGCGGATCGGGCCGGGAAGCGACTTGCAGGCGGAGGTTGTCCGTCGCGTACTTCGGCGCGAGGTAGGCGCTGTAGACGATCAGGTCACAGCGTGCGGCAAAGAGACGGTTGACTTGCACGACGCGGAGGAATTCCCCGGCATTGCCGGGCAGAAGCTCGTATTCGTCCGCGGCGTCCAATATCTCCCGGCGGCGCCGGGCCGACAGACTCGCGGGCCGGCGGCAGGCGTTCTCCTGCGTTTGGGCGACCACGGCCAGCAACCGCAGGCCGGGGAGGATGCGCCTGAGGGCCAGCACACGTTCGGCCATCAACAGCTGCTGTTTGGACCCCAGCTCGACGGCGATCCGCAAGTGCAGGCCGTCGCATGCGTAGCGGGAGACGAGCGTATCGAAGCAATCCCGCATCCGGGGCGTGAACTGGAACCGCCCCAGAAATCCGATCGTAAATTCAGGCATGGGCCGTATCGTAAAAGCAAAACATCCGAAAAAAAGCGGGCAGGCTGGGGATTATGCAGAATCCCGACGGATCGTGACGCCTCGGCACGACCGCCGTATCCGACACATGGAACCTGCCCGCATCAGCGTCTATCCTGCAAGTTGCCGCGGCCGATTTTCCGCGGACGCATGCGACGTCCGGATCGCGCCGGGCGCCGTCGAAGAGCGGAAGATGGAACCGAAGCCGTAACATATCGCAGGGGCACGACAGCGCATAAAAAGGGCGTGGGCATTGTACTTATACTCACGTGAAGGTCGGCTAAAACCCATGTCGAAATACAAGCACAAGAGGCCCACGCCGGTAACGTGAAGTCCGTGTACGATAGATTTTCCCCGCGCTGCCGAGCGTGAACCCGGCGATCCGTGGGAGCGTCCATGTGCCTTCGCCTCGACATTAGAAAATTAGCCGTTTTCACGTGAAGCAAAGCAACAATCCGCCCTTACAGCGAATCGTCGTCCAAATGTAGCACAAAAAATCCATTCGGGCAACAATACACGGGCATTTTTTATCCATTGCGGCATCCGTTCGGCGCGATCGACCCGGCGTGGAGTGTGCGAAGGCACAGCGCGTGGCGTGCGACAGACGAAGGCCTGACTGTGGAGCGAGCAACTTTCGCGCCGGGGCTGTCAGTCCGACGCCCGTATGTAAAGCAAGGGACGGTTTCGAAAAAAAACTTTGCGGTTTCGTTTCGAATCCCGGAATTTTTTGATAGATTTGTAGACGGAGGGGATAGAAACGCCGCGCCGGGCGGAGAAAGCAGCACAAAAACACAAGCATATGGAACAGTACATTTTGGCATTGGATCAGGGAACGAGCAGTTCCCGTGCGATCGTATTCGACCGCAAAGGGCTGATTCGGTCGGTCGCGCAGCGCGAATTCACCCAGCTGTTTCCCAAACCGGGATGGGTCGAGCACAATCCGCACGAGATATGATCGTCGCAGGCGTCGGTGATCGCCGAAGCGATCGCCGCAATCGACATCAACGGACTGAACATCGCGGGCATAGGCATCACCAACCAGCGCGAAACCACGATCGTATGGGATGCGGAGACCGAAGAGCCGGTCTACAACGCCATCGTCTGGCAGGACCGCCGGACCTCAGAGTACTGCGACCGGCTGAAAGCCGACGGCAAAACCGAATTCATCCGTGAAAAAACGGGACTGATAATCGACGCCTATTTCAGCGCGACGAAGATAAAATGGATTCTGGACAACGTCGCCGGAGCGCGCGAACGGGCCGAGAAGGGCAAGCTGATGTTCGGCACGGTCGATACGTGGCTGATCTGGCGGCTGACGCGCGGCGAGGTGCACGTCACGGACGTGAGCAATGCGTCGCGCACGATGCTTTTCAACATCCACACCCTGCAGTGGGACGAGGAGCTGCTGGAGCTGTTCGACATTCCGGCTTCGATGATGCCCGCGGTGAAGTCGTCGAGCGAGGTGTACGGAGCGACCAAGACCACGATTTTCGCGCACAAGGTGCCCATCGCGGGTATTGCGGGCGACCAGCAGGCGGCCCTGTTCGGGCAGATGTGCGTCGAGCCGGGGTCGGTGAAGAACACGTACGGCACGGGGTGTTTTCTGCTGATGAACAGCGGCGAGAAGCCGATCGCCTCGGCGAACAACCTGCTGACGACCATCGCATGGAAGATCGGCGACAAGGTCGACTACGCCCTCGAAGGGAGCATCTTCGTCGGCGGGTCGGTCGTACAGTGGCTGCGCGACGGGCTGGGGATCATCCGCTCGTCGTCGGAAATCGAGGAGCTGGCGGCGTCGGTGCCCGACACCAACGGCGTCTACTTCGTGCCCGCGCTGACGGGGCTTGCGGCTCCGTACTGGGACCAGTATGCGCGGGGCGCGATAAGCGGCATCAGCCGCGGCACGACGGCGGCGCATATCGCGCGGGCGACGCTGGAAGGGATTGCCTATCAGACGCTCGACATCGTCGGGGCCATGCAGCGCGATTCGGGCATCACGCTCCGGGAGCTGAAAGTGGACGGCGGCGCGGCGCGCAACGACCTGCTGATGCAGTTCCAGTCGGACCTGCTGGACACGCGCGTCATACGCCCCAGCGTGACGGAGACCACGGCGCTGGGCGCGGCTTACCTCGCAGGGCTGGCGGTAGGGTATTGGGACAGCATCGACGACATCAAACGGCAGTGGCAGGCCGAGCGTATCTTCGAGCCGACGACCGACCGGGCACATATCGCCGAGGCCGTGGAAGGGTGGAAAGACGCCGTACGGCGGGTATTGCGCAGTTAAACCAACCAATCGGAACCGCATATGGAAATCACATTTTTCACAAAATGCCTGTTCGAGTTCATCGGAACGCTCGTGCTGGTACTGCTGGGCGACGGGGTAGTGGCCTCGACGGTCCTGAAACAATCGAAAGGGTACAACGGCGGCTGGGTCGTAATCACCATCGCGTGGGGACTGGCCGTGATGTGCGGCGTACTGATCGCGGGACCCTATTCGGGCGCGCACCTCAATCCGGCGCTCAGCATCGGGCTGGCCGCCGCGGGTACGTTTCCGTGGGCGTCGGTGCCGGGATACGTCGCGGCGCAGCTGCTGGGCGGATTCTGCGGCGCAGTGCTGGTATACATCTATTATAAGGACCACTTCGACGCGACGGACGATCCGGGCGCGAAGCTCGGCGTGTTCTGCACCATGCCCGCCATCATGGACAAGCCGCGGAACCTCTTCTGCGAATTCGTCGGAACGTTCCTGCTGGTATTCGTGATTCTGGCCATCGGCAACGAACAGAACACGCCCGAAATAGGACTGGGAAGTCTGGGGAGCCTGCCGGTGACGATGCTGATCATGGCGATCGGCATGTCGCTGGGCGGAACGACGGGTTATGCGATCAATCCGGCGCGCGACCTGCCGCCCCGCATAGCCCACAGCATCCTGCCCATCAGGGCGAAAGGGCCGAGCGGCTGGGAGTACAGCTGGGTGCCCGTCGCAGGCCCCGTACTAGGCGCGCTCGCGGCGGCGCTGGCCTACGGATGCGTCTATATCTGCGGCTGAGCGGAGACGCGACACGATGAAAACGACCCTCGACGGGGTCGTTTTTTTGTTGCCGCACGTGTCAAGTCATGCAAAAACGGAGTTTCACCGCAGGCGGATTTTCCCCGGACCGAGGGAAGAGGGAGGAAATGGCATGCGCCGTCCGGGCGAATCCTGCCGAACCCGGACGGTGGGGCGGCAGAACGAGGCGGCAGAACGGGGCAGTAAGATGGACAGCAGGACAGAGCGCAGAACAAGGCGGCAAGACAGAGCGGCAGGAAGGGGCAGTAAGATGGACGGCAGGACGAGACGGAAGGACTGAACGGCAGAACAGGGCAGCAAGACAGAGCGGCAGGAAGGGGCAGTAAGATGGACAGCAGGACAGAGCGGCAGGACGGGGCGCAGAACAAGGCGGCAGAACAGGGCGGCAGGACGGAGCGGCAAGACGGAGCAGCAGGACGGAGCGGCAAGACGGAGCGGCAAGACGGAGCGGCAGAAAAAGAGGGGGAGGGCAAAGCCGGGTCATCGCAGCGGACAGGTCCGGGGGCGCCGCCCGCACAAACAAAAAAACGGGATTCCAACCGCCGGGAGCCGCCGGACAGCGAAAAAGCGCACGGAGAAGCAGCCCGGCATCTGCAAAAGGCCAACGCACAGGTTCTCAATACGCTGTTCGGACACCGGGAAGGGTGCAATATTATCCGCACGGCCGCCGTTAGTAAAATAATAGAACGCAACTTTTCGATCTTTTTACATTCCGATCATTCTTTCCAAGCGCACAGCCGGCCCCTTCCGTGGTCTTTCCCGTTCCCGGAACTGTGCCCGGAGGCCGAGCGGGTCTCCGTTTCCGCAAATCTTCGCAGGCATCGTGCGGCCTTTGATTTGCGGTTTTCTATCTTGTGCACGATTTCACACAAAATTCTATTCTATGACGTATTCACCGGATTCAGTCGGCATGCACCGACACACGTTTACGGGGCGGCCCGCATTCACGGGGCAGCCCCGCAGTAAAACGCCCCCCGATTTCATGTCCTGCTTCGCACTCCACGTCGCCGAGTGCGAACAAACGGGAAGAGACGGTTCCGCCGCAAACTACCTGACGGCATACCGCATGCTCGTCAAATACATGAACGGCCGCAAACTGCTGCCCGAACAATTTACCGCCGAATGGCTCGAACGTTACGAACGATGGCTTCTGGCAAGAGGACTGGGGACAAACAGCGTCGTGTTCCACATGCGCTACCTGCGGGCCGTCTACAACAAGGCCGCGGACAGGGGCAGCTTCATCGCATCCCGCGGCAATCCGTTCTACCGCAGGCATATCAGGCAGGTGGCGACCCGCAAGCGCGCGCTGCCGCGCGAAACGCTCAGGCGGATCAGCGACGCCGACCTGTCAGAACTGCATCCGAAATATGCGCTGGCGCGCGACCTCTTCATGTTCAGCTTCTACACCCGCGGCATGTCGTTCGTGGACATGATCTATCTGCGAAAAAGCGACATCAGCGACGGTGTGCTGACATACAAACGAAAGAAAACCGGCCAGACACTCACGCTGCGCATCGAACCGCCCCTGCAGCGCATCATCGACCGTTACAACGGCGATTCACCTTATATACTGCCCGTGCTCGCCCGCGACGACAGTTACCGCGCCTACCGTCAGCAACAGCGCGAACTGAACAAATTCATCCGGAAGATCGGCGCGATGCTGGAAATTTCCGAACCGCTGACATTCTATGCGGCACGCCATTCATGGGCGACACTGGCACGCGACTGCGGCACGCCGCTGACGGTCATCAGCGCCGGCATGGGACACACCTCCGAACGAACGACGCGCATCTATCTGGCGCAGCTCGATCACGACGTCATCGACAAGGCCAATCGGAAAATCATCAACCTGTAACGATCAGGCCGATTCAGGCAGCGTTCGGATTTTTCTGGTATCAGGAAAAAATTTTGCAGAAGCGAGAAACAAGGCCCATTACTGTAAATAATGGGTCTTCGGAACGTAAACAATTGTTTTATAATCATTTCCCGTCATCGGCAAAAATAGGATTATTTATAATCACAACCAAACATTTCATGCAAAAAAATTTACGCATCACAGCTAATTAATTGACTTTTAGCGTAATAACCCGTCCCTTGTTTAAAAAATCGAAAATCCGGACACCGCATTCGATTTTTTCTCCCGCAATTGTGTCCGAATCTGCTATTTAGCATCTGACAACCAGCATTTTACACGAACAAGACCCATTATTTACAGTAAGGAGTCTCGGAGACGCAGTGTAACTATCTGACTAAAAGGCTGGTACAAATTGACACTTTCACTTAAGATTTTATGGGCAGTAAAGATTCTGCTCGCACTCCGCAAGGCGTCGGAAGCCGGCGCCCCTCCCATGAAGAGCCGCGAACTGATGGCGGCATGTCTGAATCCGGGCGCGGACACCTACATGTACCGCCGGGTCCTGCGCGAACTCGCCGCCAAAACCGACTATGCGACCTGCATCATCCAGTCGGGAAGGACCTACTATGAATGGAATCGCAACCTGCGGCCGACGCTCTACGACCTGACGCTGCGGCTGGAGGGCGGAATGCACGAGGTCACGAACGGCTTCTGGTCGTGCGAGAACCGCCATGTCATGCAGCCTTTATACAAGGCCAACAAGCAGTACGAATCGCTGACGCGCGAATATCTTTCCAATATCCATATCGACGAACTCGACTCCCCGGCGCTCTCCGCGCGCAACCGGGCCAAATAGCCGCACACATACCTGCCTGCGGCCGGACCGACGGAACGACACATCAATCACCAATAAACATTAAAAAATGAAACGTCTCTACCTCATTGCATTATTCGCCCTCGTCTGCGGCGGCGCTTCGGCGCAGGAGAACGGCAACCGGGATGCGCAAAACCGCGTCGTACGCGGCCCCTACGAAACCAACCGGCTCTCCGACAACATCTTCGTCGGCATCGCCGGAGGTATAAACCTCTATTTCGGCGAGCACGACTCTCAGGGAAAATTCGGCAAACGGCTGGCTCCGGCGCTGGACATTCACGTCGGCAAATGGTTCACCCCCTCGATCGGCGCGCGCGTCGGGTACACCGGCCTGCAGGCCAAAGGCCGGACCACCGCCGGAACCATGTACGCGAAAAAGCAGGACGGCGACTGGTTTGAGGAGAAGTTCGGCGTGTCGTATCTGCATGCGGACGCTCTGTGGAACTTCTCGAACGCCGTGGGCGGCTACAAGGAGGAGCGCACGTGGAACTTCGTGCCTTTCGCCGGCGTGGGCTGGGCCCGCTCCTACGGCAACGACACCCATGACAACGAAATCGGATTCGACGTCGGCCTGCTGAACGTCGTGCGTCTGTGCAAGGCGCTCGACCTCACGCTCGAAGCGCGCTGTCTGCTGGTAAACCAGCGTTTCGACGGCGTATCGGGCGGCCGCATCGGAGAGGGAATGCTTTCGGTCACCGCAGGTTTGGCGTACAAATTCAACCGCCGCGGATTCACACGCGCCTCGAAACCGCAAGCGGTGGATTTCACGCCTTACCTCGACCGGATCAGGCGTCTCGAAGAGAACAACAACGACCTCGCATCGAAAAACACGGCGCTCAGCGACGAGAACGAGAAGCTGCGCAACATGCCGCCCAAGGTCGTAGCAGAGAAGAAGGTCGCCGCATCGCCCGTAGCGCTCTTCTTCAAGATCGGCAGGGCCACGCTCGACAGCAAGGAGCTGACGAACCTCGAATTCTATGTCAGGAACGCCATGAAGGCCGACAAGGAGAAGACCTTCACGCTGATCGGTTCGGCGGACAAGGCCACGGGCAGCAAGGAGCTGAACCAGCGTCTGAGCGAACAGCGGATGGAGTATGTCTACGACCTGCTGAAGAACAAATACGGCATCGCGCCCGAACGCCTGATCAAGAAGGCCGAAGGCGATACGAACAACCGTTTTGCCGAGCCGGAGCTGAACCGCGCCGTCATCGTGGAATAACCCCCGAAAACGACCGATTCATGTCCCGGACCGCAGCAACCGTCACGAATGAAACGCCCTCCGGGGCGGCGCATCACCTGCTGGCATATCTGGAGGAGGGGAGGGTGCGCGTGTACGCTCCCCGCCGGCAGAGCCTCTGGATCATGCAGCAGCTCCCGCAGGCGGAGGAGCTGAGGATCGAAACCCAGCTCCGCGAACTGCACCGGACCGGGCGGCGGACGGCCGTGGTGGAGGTGCAGCTCCGCAGGGACGAAGAGACGTTCCGCGTAAGGGTGCTCTGCGTAAGGGCCTGATCCGCACGAATCGGAAACGCACGAACAGATAAAATCAACGCCACACTCATCAATTAAAAAAAGCAATGACCATGAAAAAACAATCAATGCCCTACGAAGCACCGGAGCTGGTCCAGATCTCCGTGCGCGTCGAAAAAGGATTTGCCGTAAGCAGCGACATCGAGCCGGGAACCGGCGGCGGTGAACTGGGAGGTACGCGATCGCTCTCCTACGACGATTACGAATAGCGGTCCGAAGCTCCGAATATTAACGTTCAAAACAAAAAGCCTTATGAAAAAACTATTCGTTATAGCGATGCTCGCCGCAGCCGGCATGAGCGCATGCAGCAAGGAAGAGACTGCGACGGCTCCGGCAGAGGCGAAATACATTCAGGTAACCATTCCAGAGGATGCGATCGCCGGCGAAACCCGCACCGCCGTAGACGGCACGGAGACGACTTGGGTGCAGGGCGACAAAGTCGCCGTATTCCTCTACAACGGCTCCACGACGCAGAAGTTCGAATTCACGGCCGACAAAACGGGCGCCACAACCACCTTTACCGGCGACGTGCCCGTAGGCAGCTACTCGCTGGCGGCGGCACACTATCCGTACAGCTGCGGAGCCACGTTCGACGCCGTAAACAAGGTCTTCAACCACACGTGGGGCACATCCTACTGTACGGAGAATCTGGCCGACTACGACTTCATGTACACGAACGTCTGGGAGACCCCGTTCGAAATCAACGAGGATTCGACGGTGCTGCCCGTCAACTTCACCTTCCGGCCGCTGATGGCACGCATCAGGATGAGTCTCGGACTGGAAAGCAACGAGACGCCCAAGAAGATCATCATCAGCACCAGCGGCGACGTAATGCCGACCGCGGGCACGATCGACCGTCTGGGCAACTTCACCGCATCGTCGGCAACCAATTCGATCACCATTCCCACGGACCGGAAAGAGTTTACGATCGGCATGCTGCCCGTAAGCATCCATTCGACGATGAACGTGCAGGTCATGACCGCCGACGGACTGACCTATTCGGACAAGTCGTTCACCCTCGCCGGCCTGAAGCGCAACCATCACTATACGATGAGCGTACCCTGCAACAGCAAGACGGTAACGATCGGGGTACCCGACGCGATCGACAAGAAGTACGGCACCGGGACATGGAAGGACAACGGATTCTATTTCGTCGATCCCCAGTACGATCCGGACGGAATCTTCGACGGCTGGTACTTCTACCGCGGAGAGCTCAAAAGCGACAGGAACGGCGACGACAAACTCAAGAAAAACCGCATCCAGCTGCAGGTTCCGGCAGGATTCAACGACGACAACAACGGCGCGTTCGTGACGGCTCCGATCCAGTGCGACGGTTCGAAAACCGTGAAAATATCCTTTGAAGTAGCGACCAACCGGGCATTGGTGAATATAAAATATCGGATCGGCGTAACGGGCAACGGCCCGATTACGGAAGCTTGGCTCCGCGACCGGAATAACATTCTGAACGGCAACGACAGGAAATGCAAGTCGGGAGTTCAGACCCACACGTTCACGGTCACGAACGGACAGCGCATCATGCTCAAGATACTGAGTACGGGCGGCGCCTACCAGGTCGAGTTCGCGGACTTCACCTACACGGTCGAATAGTTTCGGCGACATGAATGCAGCTATCGGGACGGAGGTGACAGCCGTCCCGATTCAGCTGTAAAAATACCTATCTGATGAAAACAGCTTACACAAAGCCGGAACTGGAGATACTCACAGTCAGGACGGAAGCGGGATTCGCGATCTCCCAGCCCCACGGCGGCGAACTGGGTCCGAGTTCGGCGGATTATGCGGACGACTGCGAGTATTGACCGAACGCCAATTCAAACCAGACACCATGACACACAAACCTATCTTCCGCCTGCTGATACTCGCAGGACTGCTCTCCGGCTGCGGAAAGGATACGACGGAACAGCCCCGTCCCGCAGATCGGGCGGCCGGCGGCGACGCCGTCAGCTGCCGTCTTGCGATCGGCAACGACCAGACATCCGGACCGGAAAACGAAACCCGCACGGCCTACGGTCCCCTTACCGACGGTTATTTCCCGATTTACTGGCGCACGGGCGACCGGGTGGGAATCATCAGTCCGCAGACGACTCCGCAGTGGGCCGAAGTGGAGGTCGCCGTGTCGGGCGCGACCGAAAGCGAAGCCGACCTGAGCAATACGGGAATGGCATGGGGCAGCGACTCGCAGGGCTTTCACGTTCGACATCGCAACGCATCGGGCCGCCGTCATTGAGGACAGATGCTCCAAAGTGCTGGCGTTGCACATGCTGACGGGAGAGGAGCCTTACATCCGGATCGGCGCCGGATCGAAGATCGTGGTCACGGCGTTCCTGCTGCCGCAGGACATTCGGGGACTGACGCTGACGGCCGTCACGACGGAGGGGAAAACCTACAGTTACACGACTCAAGCGACACTTAAGGCAGGCAATCGTTATTCGTTTACGATCAGCGACATGCAGAAGCAGGCGCAGCAGACCACGGAGGACTATTCCGACTGGATGAAATACCTGCCCGACAACGTATACCTGTCGCAGGTATCCATGCCCGGCTCACACGACGCATGCACGATGTACGGCTCGCATTATGAATACAAGAGCGGCATGCCCGGCGAAAGGTATCATTTCAAATGGCTGCAAAACGTCGTATTCGGCTACATGAACGTAACCAAGATCATCAAGGCGCAGGAACTTTCGATCGAGAAACAGCTGGCGGCCGGTGTCCGCATGTTCGACCTGCGTCCGTCGGCGTCGGGCAGTTCGCTGCAGGACCTTCCGATTCATCACGGCATCGCCGCGCTGGGCGACCCGACCCGCGGCGGCTACACGCCGGGCGGTTCCGGGCGGCAGGAGCTGTCGCCCTTCATGCTCTCGCACCTGCTCGACCGCTTCGTGAACTTCCTGAACGAGCATCCCGACGAGACGGTGCTGATACATATGAAATACGAGAACACCAGCGGCACCGGAAAAACGGGCTGGGACAAGAGCGTCGTAGACCTGATAAAGTCGCACTGCAGCGGACATATCGCCGATTTCCATCCCCGGATGACGCTGGCCGACGCCCGCGGCAAGATCCTGTTCATGATCCGCGAAGACTACAAGTCCGCCAACGGCGGCCGGTATCTGGGCGCCTACCTGAACTGGACGCACGACAAGGTCGTGTTCGAGACCACGCTCCACGGCAATACGGGCGAAACGGCGCCGATCAAGGTCAATGATCTGTACAACATCAAGAACGGCTCGTCGGACGGCGTGAGCAAGTACGCCGCGATCGACGAGTGCATCGCCTACACGTACGGCGCGACGGACGTCACGCGCTGGTGCATGAACTACGTGAGCTGTTACGACACGGCGCACTGCAGCGTATCGGGCATCAGTATATTCGGAGCCGTGGGGGATTACGACTACTGCGCCAACCTGTATAACAGATACACGGCGGACAAACTGAACCGGAAGGACTTCCGCGGAAACGCCGGTATCGTCCTGATGGACTTCGCCGGAGCCGAAAACGCCACGATGACCTACGGACAGACCTACTCGAACATGCGGGTATACGGCGACGATCTGGTGAAGGCCGTCATCGGCGTCAACAACAAATGGGACCTGCGGCGCAGCGAATAACAACCGCCCTCAGGCCCTCCGGACCGCGCATTTTCCGCTCCCCGTCCGAAACACCCTTACCCCCCCCCAAAAAAACCTCCCGGCCTTGGAAAAGCCGGGAGGTTTCGCACACACAAACATTAACAATACAAACAACGCGAATGGCTGAATTATTTGTTCGGTACAAAGATGCGGGTATTTTCCGAACGGCGCAATCGCCAATAATGGGGATTTTCGGAGCGGCGGCTCCCGAATTATGGTGAAAAGGTCGGACGGAAAGAGGTGAACAGCAACTTTTTATTTTGAATTTCGAAATAATGCACTATCTTTGCAGGCGAATTCCAACACGCCCGGCGACCGCCGGGATTTTCGAAAAAATCACTTTGAAATAGAAATATATGCAGGATTTGAAAGCGCTCGAAGGGAAAAGTCTCGCCGAACTGCGCGAAATCGCCAAAGCTCTCGGCATCGAAGACGTCATGGTAAAGAAGCGCGAACTGATTGAAAAGATCACCGGAGGTTCCGCACAGGAGATCCCCGCAGAGAATAAAGGCAAGCGAGGACGAAAGAAAGAAACGCCCGCGGCGGAAACTCCGGCCGTGACCACGCCTGAAACAGCCGTGGCAGAAGCGGCTGCGAAAACGGCCGAGACGCCAGCGGCGGAACCGGAACCGATGGCAGCGGAAGCTCCGGCTGCGCCCGCGAAACCGCGGGGACGCAGGCCGCGCATGACCAAGGCGGAGAACACCGCACCGGTACAGCCGCAAACGGCGCTGACACCGGAAATGCCCGCCGAACTGGAGTTCCCGACGAATGGCGCGCAGAACGAACCTGCGGCGAAGCCCGTGCAGGAAACAGCCGCTCAGCCGGAGCCCAAGCGGCGCGGCCGCAAGCCCAAGCAGGAGCAGGGACAAGAGCAAGAATCCGCACAGGCGGCTCAGGGGCAGACTCAGGCGGAAGAGACTCCCGCACCCCGGCCGTTAGAGGAGGAGGTGATTACCAAGGACGACTTCGCCGGAGAGATCGAAGGCGAGGGCGTGCTGGAGATCATGCCCGACGGTTACGGATTCCTGCGTTCGGCGGACTACAACTACCTGAACTCGCCCGACGACATCTACGTTTCGCCGTCGCAGATCAAGCTTTTCGGACTCAAGCCCGGCGACACCGTGAACGGAGCGATCCGTCCGCCGAAGGAGGGCGAGAAGTATTTCCCGCTGGTCCGCGTGAACGAAATCAACGGGCTGGCGCCCGAATACATCCGCGACCGCGTACAGTTCGAATTCATGACGCCGCTCTTCCCAAGCGAGAAGTTCTGTCTGACGGGAAACGGCCACAACAACCTCTCCACCCGCGTCGTGGACCTCTTTTCGCCCATCGGCAAAGGCCAGCGCGCCCTGATCGTGGCGCAGCCCAAGACCGGTAAGACCGTGTTGCTGCAGGCTATCGCCAACGCCATCGCCGACAACCATCCCGAAGTATACATGATCGTACTGCTGATCGACGAACGCCCCGAAGAGGTTACGGAAATGGCGCGCAACGTCAAGGCCGAAGTCGTGGCATCGACCTTCGACGAACAGGCTTCGCGCCATGTGAAGGTGGCCGAAATGGTACTGGACAAGGCTAAACGCATGGTAGAGTGCGGTCACGACGTGGTGATCTTCCTCGACTCGATAACCCGTCTGGCGCGCGCCTACAACTCGGTGCAGCCGGCGTCGGGCAAGGTGCTTTCGGGCGGCGTGGACGCCAACGCGCTCCACAAACCCAAGCGTTTCTTCGGCGCAGCCCGTAACACGGAGGAGAAAGGTTCGCTGACGATCATCGCCACGGCCCTGATCGACACCGGGTCGAAGATGGACGAAGTGATCTTCGAGGAGTTCAAGGGTACGGGCAACATGGAGCTTCAGCTCGACCGCAAGCTCGCCAACAAGCGCGTATATCCGGCCGTGGACGTCATCGCATCGGGCACGCGCCGCGAAGACCTGCTGCTGCCGCGCGACGTGATGAACCGTACGTGGGTGCTGCGCAAATACCTCTCGGACATGAATCCCGTCGAAGCGATGGAATTCCTCCAGAAACAGATGAGTCTCACGGACACCAACGAGGAGTTCCTAGCCACGATGAACCACTGACAACCGATCCGCCCGCAACACAAATCCCGAACATAAATGAAAAAGCTGCTTATTCTCTTTTCCTGCGTCCTTTTCGCCCACGGCGCATTCGCATGGGGACAGAAGGGACACGACGTCACGGCCTACATCGCCGAATGTCATCTGACGCCCGAAGCGGCGGAAAAAATCGACAAGGCGCTGAACGGACATTCACCGGTATACTATGCCAACTGGCTCGACATCGCCAGCCACACGCCGGAATACGCATACACGAAAACATGGCACTACCGGAACGTGGACGAAGGCAAAACGATCGACACGATGCCGGAGAACCCGGACGGCGACGTGCTGAAAGCCGTTACGACGCTCGTCGCAGAGCTGAAGGCCGGCGGACTGCCGCCCGAAGAGGAGACGCTCAAGCTCAAGATGCTGATTCACCTCGTAGGGGACATGCACTGTCCGATGCACGCGGGACGGCTTTCGGATATCGGCGGCAACCTGCGTCCGGTATTGATGTTCGGCAAGAAAACAAACCTCCATTCGGCATGGGATACGGCCATTCCCGAAGCCGCCCGCAAATGGAGCTATACCGAATGGCAGGAGCAGATCGACCGGCTGACGGACGACGAAGCGATGCTGATTCAGGCCGGCGAACCTTACGACTGGCTCAAGGAGACGCACGCGATATGCGTCGGCATCTACGAGGATTCGCCCGAAGGCACGAAGATCTCCTACGACTACGTATACAAGTACACGCCCGTAATCGAACTGCAGTTCCTGCGCGGCGGCTACCGGCTGGCACGTCTGCTGAACGAGATTTATCGATAATCCGGCCGGATCAAACGATGAAATTACGGAAAAATCCCCGCAGCATATGCGGGGATTTTCGTATGCAGGGACCGGCATACAGGACCGAAAGGAGATATGAACCTTGCGGGTCCGCCCCGGAAGTGCAGCCACCTTCGCGGCAGAAAAAAACTCCGGTCAATCAGTCGATTGACCGGAGTTTTGCGTACTCGGAGCGGGAATCGAACCCGCACGACCATTGCTGGTCACAGGATTTTAAGTCCGGCGTGTCTACCTATTCCACCATCCGAGCCACTGTCTTTCGGCGAAAGACGTCGGCAAAAGTACGATTTTTTTACGATTTACCAAAATCTATGTAACTTATAATCGCGTCGGTTTCGTCGGGCCGGAACCAGCGGATCTCCCCGTCGCGGCGAAACCACGTCAGCTGGCGCTTGGCATAGCGGCGCGAATTGCGCTTGATGAGTTCGACGGCTTCGTCGTACGAAATACGCCCGTCGAAATAGTCGAAAAACTCGCGGTAACCGACGGTTTGCAGGGCATTGAGACTGCGGTAGGGGTACACGGCGCGCGCTTCGGCTTCGAGTCCGTCGGCAAGCATCCGGTCAACACGGCGGTTGATCCGGTCGTACAGCTCCCCGCGGGGCATATCGACGCCGACCTTCACGATGTCGAACCAGCGCGCGCGGCGCATGCCGGTCCGCAGCTGCGAATAGGGCAGTCCGGTCAGCAGGCAAACCTCCAAAGCCCGGACGACACGCGCGGGATTGCTGCGGTCCACTTCGACGTAATAGGCCGGATCGAGCGTCCGAAGCTCTTCGGCGAGCCTCTCCACGCCTTCGGACGCCAGCCGCGCGGCGAGATTCCGCCGCAGGGTTTCGTCGGCCTGCGGAAGGTCGTCCATGCCTTCGCACAAGGCGCGGACATAGAGTCCGGAGCCGCCGACGGCCACGACGTAATCGTGTGCGGCGAACAGTTCGCCGAGACGCGCCAACGCCTGCGTCTCATATTCGCCGCAGTTCAAGTTGTCGTTTATGTCATGGGATGCAATAAAATGATGCTCAACTGTCTGCAACTGTTCGGGCGCAGGCTGGGCCGTGCCGATAGGCAGCCCACGGTAGACCTGCCGCGAATCGGTCGAGAGAATCGGGGCGTCGTAGTTGAGCGCAAGACGGATGCTCAGGTCCGTCTTGCCCGATCCCGTCGGTCCCACGACGACGATAAGCCGTTTGTCACTCATCGTCGTAATTGTCGTCCCCTTCGAAATCGCTGAATTCGCTCATCACGTCGTCGAAGATCGAGCCTTCACCCGAAACGACATTCTTGGACGGATCGTACTGGTCGGGGGCTTCGGCCTGCGCATAGATCTCGCGCGGGTAAGAGATGCCGGGCTTCGATTCGAAGCTGCCCGTCAGTTCGAGGAAATAGGCCCGGTCGCCGAAGATGTCGAACAGATAGATGAGCCGGTCGCGGTTGTTGTGGATGATCTGCCCCAGCGTCACCTTTTCCATCGCCAGCGGGGCGTCTTCCGCACCGTCGTCCATATCCATCCGCGTGAATTCGCGCAGTTTCTCCCAGCGGTCGTCGGCCGTGAAGAAGGACGCCATACACTCCTCGTATTCGAGCGAACGCAGAATGAAATCATGAAATTCGAGCAACGTCGTGTCGTACAACACTTCGTAATCGCGCACGAAGTTGTCGTTTTCATCGCTCAACATCCGGAATCGGAAAACCATCGACATAGCTGTAGGTGTTTAGAATATATCTCTATACAAATATAATACTTTTTGTCAATTCAGCGCCGCGAGAAACGCAATTACATCCCGGTCGTCGGGATAATCGGTCAGCGCCGGGGACTGGGCGCGGCCGAATCCCGTGCGGCGGCCGTGGGAAACGCACTCCGAAACGACGCATTGCAGTTCGGCGTCGTGCTGCGCGAGCCACGCTTCGACTTCGCCGAGCGTTTTGTAGCGCGAGCAGGCGATGCGGCTCAGCGCGGCGGGAAAAGCCCGCTCTTCGACGGCGACGGCGCTCCCTAGATCCCGGAAAGGACGGCCCGTCATCGTCAGCAGGGCTTTTTGCTGGCGGTAATTGTTCCGGTATTTTTCGTTCACCGCAGGCATCCGCAGCCGCAGGTCGTACCCCTCCGGAACGAAAAGCAGCGACACGCTGCGGCACCCAAGCCCCGAATAGGCCCAGATATCGTCGGCAAGGCCCTCCAACTGCGCTTCGGTCTCGCGGCCCGACAGCACGGCGACCGACTGGCGACTGCCGCGCAGCAGGGCGGGGATTCCGGCGTACTGTGTCCGGAAATAGCGGTTAGCGTTGTCGCTGCCCGTGGCGATCACCGCATCGACCGGCGACGAGCCGTCGTAAAACCCGACCGGAACTTCGGGATCAAGCTCCCGCAGCATCCCGACGACATATTCCGTCAGCACCCGGTCCTTGGCCGAAGGCTTGACCAGACAGCGATGGCCGGCGGCCAAGACGCACAACAAGTCGAAGAAGCCGACCAGCGGAATATTCCCGGCCATGACGACCAGCACGCGGCGCGGCACGGCGACCGGAACGGGGTAGGGGGCGAGCCATGTTTCGAGCCGGTCGCGGCGAAGCATGCCGTCGGCGATTGCGGCCACGGCGCGGCGGACATCCGCAGGCGTGAACCAGCCGTTGGCCCGGCAGGCACGCTCCGCGACCTCCTGCGTAGGGACGTCGCCGCCGAAGTCGGCCAGCCTGCGGCCCAAGGCCGAAAAGAGTTCGATTGCGCTTTTCATGGGGACAAAGATAGTGAAAGCCGAACGGCAAAAAGAAAAACTCGTTTGCATTTTTTTGCCTGAGGCGCATCCTATTTTCCGTAAAGATCGTGAAAACCGCATAAAATATCCAAAGTTGTGCTATATTTGTATTATACGGAAAGTAAAACTCACGACTATGGAAAGAACATTCAAAGAGGCACTCCGCCACCGCCGCAGTTATTACGCGCTGGCCCCCGAATCGCCCGTCGAAGACGCACAAATAGAGGAAATCGTACGCTTCGCAATCAAGCACGTACCGTCGGCCTTCAATTCGCAGTCCACGCGCGCCGTGCTGCTGCTGCACGAACACCACGAGGAGTTGTGGAAAATCGTGAAGCGCACGCTGCGGGCGATCGTTCCCGAAGATGCGTTCGCACGCACCGAGGAGAAGATCGAGCGCAGTTTCGCGGCGGGATACGGCACGGTGCTCTTCTTCGAAGATACGAACGTCGTCCGCGACCTGCAGCAGAAATTTCCGGGTTACGCCGGCAACTTCCCCGTCTGGTCCGAACAGACCTCGGCCATGCACCAGCTGGCGATATGGACGATGCTCGAAGACGCTGGGTTCGGCGCGTCGTTGCAACATTACAACCCACTGATCGACAACGAGGTACGCAAACGCTGGAGTCTGCCCGAAGAGTGGAGGCTGATAGCGCAGATGCCGTTCGGCACTCCGGCGGGCGAGCCGGGCGAAAAAACGTTCAAACCGCTGGACGAACGCATCCGGGTGTTCAGATAAGGGCATTCAGGCCGGTTTCGCAATAAAAAATCCGCAGAACCCGCAGAAAAAATTTGGAGTTTCGGATTTTTTGTTTACCTTTGCACTCGCAATTACGAAACACGCCATGCGGAAATAGCTCAGTTGGTAGAGCGCAACCTTGCCAAGGTTGAGGTCGCGGGTCCGAGTCCCGTTTTCCGCTCTCGATAAACGAGTGATAATCAATAAATTATCGCTCGTTTTTCTTTTTACGGGTGCGAAATGAAACTCCCCGTAATGCCTTTTTCGCGCCGTTTTCCGAAGAATGTTTTACCATTTGTTTAACCATGTTTTACGGCGGTAAAACACCGTTCGCGCTTGTCTGCATAATGCCGCAACATTATGAGTGTCAGCATTAATGCCATTTGCAGAAAAGACCGCATCAATCAAAACCGCACCACGAACATCTACCTGCGTTTTACCGTCAATCGCCGCAGCCGCTATGTAAGCACGGGAATCAATATCCCTGCCGACGATTGGGATTTCGACACCCAAACGCTTAAAACGCAGAATCCTGCCGTTCAGCTACGGATTTACGAGCAAATCGAGAAATACGACAAGCGCATCAAACGGCTTGAAGCGTTGGAGGTCCCCGTAACGCTGGACAACGTGCTGGAAACCGACGGACGGAGGGTCTATTGCACGATAGCCGAATATTTCCGTCGCACGATTGCACAGTTGGAATCAGTCGGTAAAATCGGCTCGACATCAAAACACAAGGTCACGTTTTCACTCCTGCAACAATTCCGCTCGACCAACATCCGTTTCGACGAAATTACGGTCGGCTACCTGCGTGATTTCGAACTGTTCCTAATGAAAAAGGGGAACAAAAGCAATTCGATAGCCACGAAATTCAGCGTTCTGAAAGCCGTCTATAATAAGGCTCTTGCCGAGGGGATTTTCACCACGCCGCACAGTCCGTTTCTGCAATTCAAAATCGGACGGTTGTGGACAGCCACCCGCAAACGTGCTATCCGCAAGGAGGATGTGCAACGGCTGATGCAGGCGGAGATACCCGCCGACGGTTCAGCCTATTTGGATTTCGCACGGGACATTTTCCTGTTTTCCTACCTCTCGGCAGGCATCAATTTTAAGGACATCGCCACCCTGCGTTACTGCGATATGGACGAGGAAAGAATCTACTATGCCCGCCACAAAACCAGCAAGGAGATGACCTGCCACCTCTCGGAGCAGTCGAAAGCGATTATCGGCAAATACGCCAAATCCGACCATGCGGACGAGGATTATATTTTCCCGATACTCGACCGCCGCATACACAAGACCGAGCAACAGATTTACGACCGAGTACGCAAGGTGCTGAAACATGTGAACAAGGCCCTGCATGAGTGGAGCCGATTATTGGGGCTGAAAATCGAACTGACTACCTATGTCGCAAGGCACACGTTCGCAACCGTGCTGAAGCGATCGGGAGTGAATATTGCGATAATTTCCGAATCGTTGGGACACTCCGATTTATCGACTACCCAAATCTATTTGGACAGTTTCGAGAACAGCCAAATCGACGCGGCGATGCAGAATCTATTGTGAACGAAAAAGGGCACTCCGACGAATATACG
>NZ_CAXUDY010000011.1:0-78326 GCF_964250025.1 Alistipes sp. DJF_B185 | reverse complement strand
TTTTCGGCCGTAACATACGAATCCCGGTCGCAGAGACGCTGGTACTGCTTGCCGATATTGGTCTTGATATTCTCCAGCTTCTCGTTGATGCGCTGCGATTCGAGGCTTTTGCCGGAGGCTTTGTTGGCTTTGGCATCCCAGAGTGAAGAACGGACGGAGAGTTTGCAGCTGAACTGCGACATCGTACCGTTGATCGTAATACGGCCCATAATGGGAACCTGACCGTGTTTTTCCGACAGCCTTTTCACATAGAAAAGGACTTTGAAAGTGCTGCGTTGCATAATAACTTGAACTTTGAGGATTTGTTAAACGTTTAGTCAAGTTATTTGTTATGCGGTAATTCGATGCAACACACTGAAAACAACTGTCTTAAATGCAAATAAAAGCATTTCGGGCAGGTAACGGATAAGTAACGAAACTCACCGTTAAACCTGCCCGATTCTGCTATTTTATTGCTTCGGGCACATGCGGAAAAGAGAATTAAATACTTATAAACAAGACATTTACTCTTTTCTGCATATTCCGTTACCTACAAATACCGAACCTTGCGGGACCGCAGTTCGATATGATTATTCAAACTCTTACAACCTATTCAAGAGTTGGAAATCCGTGTTATTATCCAAGTTATTTGAAATCTGCTTTTTCAATCCAGCATTTTCAAATTTCCCACTGTTGCCAATGACAGTCCCCGACGCAGCAGGACGATCGAATACAAGCGAGCTCGGCATTGCTACTTGGCTTTCGAATACCACGCCATTCTGCTTAACTGAAGTTGACAGAACTGTACATCCAGAAAGTACACTCGACAGTTTACTTGCATGCAGAATTGTAGCAGCAGACTTCGAAGCAGCTACAGAAGCACCTGAACTCTTCCTTGTCATTGTATAAGGACCTATCGGATAATCCTTATCGGTATATCCTTCAGCTGCCTTTTGCCAATAAATATCTTGTCCAAGAACCCAGAAGAAGTCCATCGAACTGGTAGTAAAATTACCCATTCCCTCGACACTTCCTTGATATAGAGTAATCGTTGCCGAGTTTTTATCTGCATTAAGCTTTCCGGTAAATCCGGGATAACCACCGTTAATAATATAATATTTTCCCTGCAAAAGTGCCCGTCCTGTAAGAGTCAGGACACTTCCATCCTCCGGATCGGTATATAAACTCTGGCCTTCCAATATCTCAAAATTTCCGGTAGCACTATCGAATTTAGCCGACGGAAGAATCTGCGACTGGTCACGAATCGTAGTAATGCCCCATCCTTGTAATTTATAGGATGAATTAGCAACCCCCTGAATGAACGTAACGTCGAAAGAAAGCGGCGCAGCATTCACCTCAGACGAAGTGCTGGTTAAAGTCCACGTACCGAGCCATGCCTTGTAAGCATCCGAAGCCTCCCCACCACCTTCAGTAGTGGCTGCGACATGCTTTGTAGTCGATTTACCAGCCGAATCCGTAACTTTTAAAATACAAGTATAGGAAGTAGCGGGATCTAATCCACTAAAGGTTACTCCAATTCCGGGATTCTTAACAAGCCCGTCCAACCATCCGTCTTTAGTAGACATATCTGTTCCGTTCTGAGTAACTATAGCATCATAAGAAGCTCCCTGAGCAAGTACTTTTTCAACATCCGAAGTTAAAAATACTCCATAATACGCACCTGTTGCAGTCGGAGCATAGGCTCCCATATAAACCTTAGTGTCTGTATTTGCACCATTAGCATCTCCAGCACGAAGTGTCAAAGTCAGTTCCGGACCATCGCCCGTTTCACCGTCATCTGCAAGTGTGGTAAACCTCTCTTTGGTCACTGCCGTTGTTCCAGCAGTTCCGTTACATCCGAAAGCGACGACACAATATTCCGTTTCAGGATCAAAAGGAATATGTTGCTCTATCAGCTCCTTAGAATAGCCATCAGGACCCGTAGACAAATATTTGGTAACATCACCGTCATTCGCGCCAATAATAGCTGCAATCAACTGATTGTCATCAGGTATCTGATCGACAACGGAAGCCGGATAAATATCAAAATAATAGGTATCGGAATTATTAGACGGAGTAATGTTAATATCAGCGCCTTTCGCTCCGATATTCGTTACAGCGATAGTAAAAGTCAAATCGCCGCCCTGAGCAGCATCAGTAGTTGCCGAAGCCGAATCGACCGTTGTTTTTCCATTGGCACTCGTAACGGAAACAATCGCCGTAACCGCCGTAGCAGCAGGCACACCGCGGCAAGGCAGATCATAACCTTCAGCGCTGTTTATCTTCTCAACCTGCTCAGTCTTAAGTGTCGGATCAGTCGTAACTCCGGCCAAAATCTCAGCAAGCGTTTTTCCCTCGGCAAGCGCCTTATCGACAGCAGATTTCATAAGGAATGCCGCTTTTGCCGAAACTATATCCGAGGACTTGATATGGCAGGTGACATACGAAGAAGTGTTCGCACCGCTGGCGTCGCCCGCTCTCATGGAAAGGGTCAATTCAGGAGCAGGCTCCGGAGCATCGTCCGTCTTGAACGCCTCTTTCACCAGATCGGAGGTGAAGCGGCCGTCGGTCAGCATGCCGAGCGCAACGGCGTAGTAGTCGGTGCCGGCCGTCAGATCGGTGATTTTCTGCGGTGCGCTTCCCTTGACGAGGGCCGTTGCGAGATACTCGCTGAGCGGCAGCACCTTCTTATCCGCAATAGCTTTCAGATTGTCGAGAATATGCTGGGCATAGGCCGCGTCGGACTCGAACGTGTCGAACTCGGCCTTCTTTACAGCCGCATAATAGTAGGTAGCTTGGTCGTTGCTGGGAGTTACCGTTACGGTAGCTTCGGTCTGGGCTACATCCGAAACAGCGACACTAAACGAATAAGAGGGGGGGGGTCCGACTTTGTCGTCGTCGTCATTACAGCCTGAGGTGACAAACAGAAGAGTCACGGCTGCCAATAACATGCGCAAGTAAGATTTGAGCGTCATAGGCTTAAAATTAAATTAATAAAATTGACAAGATATAACAATTCGTCCGGCAAGGAACGCTAAAAATTATATTACGTTAGCAAATATAAGTATTTATATTCGTAATTGTATCATTCAGATACAAGAAAAACGGCATGCCGGATCAGGTTTCGCAGGCCGTTTGATTACAATATTGAGAAATCCGGGGGCATTTGATTACAAAATCCAATCATCGACGGCAATATTCAGTAATATTTCCGAAGGAAAAAATATTTTTCAGATTTTTTCAAAAAATTTATTTTCGACGCATGCCGGACCTCGGCGCGGGCCGGACATTCCGGGATCGGCTTCCCGAAAGCCGATTTCCACAGACAAAAAAGCTGCGGCGCATATGCGCCGCAGCTCGATTATAGGAATATGGAGGAAGCTATCTTCTGGGAGTCCGGACTCTGTTGTTCAAAGCCCGCGCCGCAATAGCTTTCTTCAAAGAGACCTCTTCGGCCTGCTTCATGCCTGCATTCTTGCCGACAAAGCATTTGATCTGAGCGGGTTTGCCACCGGATATCGCATCGGCATCGCCGGACATTTCCGCCCCCCGGACCATCTTTTCAGACAGGTCCGTAGTCCGCTCCCGGCGCAGATTTATCAACTGCGAAGCGGCGGCCTGCGGCATGTTCGGCTCTTCGAGCGGCCGGAGAACCTTCGGAACATCGAGTCCGGGCAGCAGCGAACTGCACAACACGGGCAGTTTAACGCCTGCGGCCGCGGCTTTCGACGCTCCCGTCAGCTCGGATATGGGCGACGCACCGGACTTGGTGAAGCGCACTCCCAGCCGGAAAATCTCACCGACATTGCCCGTTGCGTCTTCGGCAACAGCGAGGAAGGTACACTGGGTATCCCACGAGCAGGTGAAATTAATCTTCGCGGCATCCTTCACGCCCTGAGACTTCAGCGCGTTGATGATCGTAGCTTCGGAAACCGCTCCGGGATCCGTATAATCGCCGGTATAAAGGGCTACGTACCAATGCGCGGCATCCGCCGAAGAGGTAACCGTTACGGGAATATACGCTTTTCCCGACGCATTGGATGATACTCCGGCTGCAACGATCTCGTCGCCGTCGAAGTACTTGTCGTAGGCCGCCTCCACCGTCGCGGAACCGGCTACGGCTTCGAGCGTCGTGAATATTTCGCCGACGGCAGGCGTGCCGACAACGTTGCCACTCAGGTCCACACATGCGGCATAAGGCCTGTAGGCCGTTTTGGAAGAGAGTTTGCCGTACGCATAGGAAGCGCCCGAATACCAAGCGCCCAGCCCGGCGATAACCTGCACGGGAGTCAGATTTCCGTATTGCGCCGTACCGTAGAGCGCAAACATGTCCGTTACGTGCGACACAAGCGCTTCGGCGTTTCCGCCCAGCTGGGTATAGCTGGCATCGGAAATCACGTCCCAAATATAGGTAACGGGCTCTTTGGTCGTCTCCACGGTTACCGTCGCACCGCCGGAGGTGATGTCTTCGACTTTGAAGGTGAATCCGGTACCCGCGGCGTCAGGCCCGGCGCCCGCCGTGAACTTGGCTTTCGTGACGCCCGTCGTCGCCGAAGCGCCGTCGTATCCGAACGCAACGAGATAATATTCGGCGCCGGGCATCATGGCGAGTTCCCCACCGAAATCCGTAGGTACGGTCGCATAATCGCCGGTCACCAGAAGCCACGAGATAATCTGGCCGTACTTCTGCTCGACGGAAGCGATGATCTCGGCATCGGACATGCCCTTGATTTCATCGGCCAGCATGAAATCGAGCATATAGGGATCTTCGTCGTTGGAGGCCGTAATCGCAGCCGTCACACCGCCGGGAATCGGCTCCGCCGAGGTGTCGATAGCGATCGACAGCGTCAGATCGGAGGTCGCCGCTGTCTCCGTTGTAAACTCATGGCGCGTAACGGCCGTCGTCGCCGCCGTATTGTACCCGAAGGCAAGCACGTAATAGGAGGTCCCGGCCGTCAGGGAGGTCGGTTTGTAACCGTCTTCGCCTTGGCTCAGCATTCCGGCGATGCCGCCGTATTTCGCATAGGTTTCATCGAGCGCCGCGATCAGCGAAGCGTCATCGGCAAAATTCTCGTCGATCAGTTTTTTGGGCTGGATATCGAAGAAATAGGTCTCGGTATCGTTCGAGGGCGTCACGGTCACCATGGCCGAGGTGGCTTTCAGCTCCGTCACCGCAATGGAGAAAGTGAGGTCCGACGGCGGCACGTCACCGGAGGTCGTAGAGACGTTTTCGCTCTTCACCGTGGAGCGTCCGCCGGCCGAGACGACTTTGAAAATCACCGTATAATCCGTCGAAGGCACGATCACGTCGCCCGCCAGCGTCAGGCCGAGACCTCCCTTCGCATTCAGGGCGGCAATATCCTCGCTCTTGACATCCTGACCGTTGGCATCGGCGATATTTTCGAGCGAAGCGCCCTGCCCGATAAAATCATCCACGATTTGCTTCGGAAGACACGCCATCTTGGCGGATACGGCGGCCTCCGACACGGCAGTGCAGTAGATCATCGTCGAAGTGTTGTTTCCGTCGGCATCGCCGGCACGGGCCGAGAAAGTCAGATCAGGCGCTTCGCCCGTAGGCGCCGTCGTCGAGAATTTGTACATCTGCAGCTCCGAAGTAGGTTCCTCCTTCTCGGCATCGTAGCCGATGGCGTAGACATAGTATTCGGTTCCGGGCTTCAGAGCGAGCATTCCTTCGAACATCTCCGCAGGGTAACCGTCCGGTCCCTGCGTCAGATAGGCGGGAATGATCGCGTCCAAAACGTCGGCGAGAATCTCGTCCTCGGACATTCCCTCGTAGGCCGCCGCCGCAATCACGTCGAAATAATAGGGAGCTTCGTCGTCGGAGGGAATGACGGCGATATCGGCGGCCGTCATGGTGATATTCTCCACCTTGAATTCGAAGGTCAGCTCCGTCGGTTCGGGGGTCGCCGTCGTGAACGGCGTCTTCTTCAAATCGGACGTAACCCGGCCCTCCGGCGTAATGCCGTATACATAGGCATAGTAGTCGGTCGAAGGCTCCAGCGTGACGAATTTGATCGGTTCGCTTCCCGTGGCGATTACGGTTTCCAGATAGGCTTTAAAGGTCAGCTGCTTTTTTTCGGCCTGAGCCTTCAGATAATCGATATCGTCGTCCAGATAAGCCTCGTCGGATCCCAATTTATCGAAATCGGCCTTTTTGACGACAGAGCAATAATAGGTAGCCAGCGCATCGCTGGGAGTTACGGTAACCACGGCGTCGGCAACCCTGATATCCGAAACGGCTATATCAAAGGTGTACTTTTCCGAGGGGGGGGGAATTTCTTCGTCCGAATCTTTGCAACCGACCGCCACGAACAGAAGAGCAATGGCAGCCGATAACACACGCATGTAGGATCTAAGTGTCATAGGCTTAAATTTTAATTAGTAAACAGACAGAATCGACATAACCATTCTTCCGGCAAGGGTTTTACAGAATCGCTACGCAGGTAAAGATAGGCATTTATCCCTGCGGTTGTACCGGCAGGCTCCGGCACGAAACGTCCGCCGAATCCATCCGGCGGACGTTTTGGTTACAACTCGGCAGAGTTATCCCGTTATCGGTTACGAACCGGAACCGATTGCGAAGATATGTAGCAAATATGCAGGTGAAAAAAATTCCGAATAAAAATTAAAATCCACTCAAAAACAGGGAGTTTCACTCCGCATAGAGCAGATACGGCCGGCGCTGGCGGCGGAAACGGCTGAGATCCTCCTGCCAGCACGCGCGGATTTCCGCTTCCGAAGCCCCGGCGAGAATCATCTCGCGGACATAGCCCACGCCGATGAGTTTTTCGAACATCGGAGTGAAGAACCGCTCGCCCAAGCCCAGATTGCGATAAGCCTCGATCACATAGCGCAGCGTCAGCCCCACCTGCCGCGCCTCGTCGAGCGGCATTCGGCTCAGGTCGGCGCCGTGGCAGAGCCGTCCCTCCAGCGGCGGATGCTTGGCCCCTGCCGTCGGCCGTGGCGTAAACGAGAATCCATACCCCTTCATATCGGGATGGCCGTAGATTTCGAATGGCTTGTCTGTTCCGCGCCCAAGACTGACGACCGTCCCTTCGAAAAGACAGAGCGACGGATAGAGGTAGACGGCCCGCTGCGTCGGCAGATTGGGCGACGGCGCGACCGGAAGCCCGTAAGGTGTCGCATGGGTGTAATTGCGGCAGCAGACCACATCCAGCCTGCATTTCCGGCTCCACCCCTCGCCGACGGCCATCCGGGCGATCTCGCCCATCGTAAGCCCGTGCAGCACGGGAATCGGCAAGGCTCCGACGCCCGACTTGTACTTCATGTCGAGCACCGGCCCGTCGACCAGATGCCCGTTGGGATTGGGCCGGTCGAGCACGACGACCGTACGGCCGAATTCGGCGCAGGCGTCCATCATGCGGAGCATCGTTATATAATAGGTGTAGAACCGCAGTCCGACGTCCTGCATATCGACCACCAGCACGTCGAACGACTGCATCGCCTCGTCCGAGGGGCGTTTGGTATTGCCGTCGTAGAGCGACCGGATCGGGATTCCCGTCCGCCCGTCCACCGAGTTTCCGACATGCTCGCCCGCATCGGCCGTTCCCCGGAATCCGTGTTCGGGCGAAAAGATCCCCGTCACATTGAATCCGCGGCCGTGCAGCAGATCGACCAGATGGATCGTCCCGTCGGCGGAAGCCCCCGGCAAACGAGCCGGCCGATTCCCGGCCCTGTCCGGCAAAGCCGCCGCGTCGCCTGCGGATACTTCCGGCAGTCGTTCCGCCTCTGCCGCATATTTCCCCTGCGCCGGTTCGCAGAAACGCGCGACGGCGGTATGGTTCGCCAGCACGGCCACGCGCAGGCCCTTCAGTTTCGGGAAGTAGGCCGCAGTGTCGGTCATGCCGACCAGCACCGGAGCATGCGGAAGCGGTGCGCCGCAGGCCGATCCGGGCTGCGCCCCCTGAGCCGCAGCGCGCGGCATGACGGCAAAAGCCGCAAGCGTCAGGAAAACGAGTAGTCTCTTCATCTTACAAAGATAGCGATCTTTTCGTACGGCGAAACCCCGGATCAGGCTTCGGCGCCGTACTCCATCAGGTAAGCCTTGATGAATTCGTCCAGCCCCCCGTCCATGACGGCTTCGACGGCCGAGGTCTGCACGCCCGTCCGGTGATCCTTGACGCGGCGGTCGTCGAAGACGTAGGAACGGATCTGCGAACCCCATTCGATCTTCTTTTTCGACGCCTCCAAAGCCTGCTGCGTGGCCATGCGTTTGTCCAGCTCGCGCTGGTAGAGCTTCGATTTGAGGATGCGCATGGCGTTCTCGCGGTTCATCAGCTGCGAGCGGGTCTCCATGTTCTCGATCAGGAACTCCACCGCTTCGCCCGTATCGGCATCCTTGCCGTGATAACGCAGGCGCACGGCGGTTTCGACCTTATTGACGTTCTGACCGCCCGCACCGCTGGCTCGGAACGTATCCCACTCTATGTCCGAGGGATTCACCGTCACCTCGATCGTATCGTCCACGGCGGGCGACACGAAAACCGACGCGAAAGTCGTCTGCCGCTTGTTGTTGGCGTTGAAGGGCGAAAGGCGCACCATGCGGTGCACGCCGTTCTCGCTCTTGAGGTAGCCGTACGCATACTCGCCTTCGAACTCCAGCGTGCAGGACTTCACCCCCACCTCGTCGCCGGCCTGATAGTCGAGCACCTTGACCTTGTAGCCGTGCGCCTCGCCCCAGCGGGTATACATGCGCAGCAGCATCGACGCCCAGTCGAGCGCTTCGGTGCCGCCGGCCCCGGCGTTGATGTCGAGAATCGCCCCCAGCTTGTCCTCGTCGCGGCGCAGCATGTTGCGCATTTCGAGTTTCTCGATGCGCTCCAGCGTCTGCGCATAATGGGCGTCCATCTCCTGCTCGCTCACCACGCCCTCCTTCACGAATTCGGGCATCAGCGCAAGATCCTCGACGTCCTTCGCAACGGCGTCGTAATCGTCCACCCACGCCTTGATGGCCGCCACGCGGCGCAGCTGTTCGCGCGCCTGATCCGGGTTGTCCCAGAAATCCGGCACTTGGGTCTTCTCCTCTTCGTTGAGCAGGTCGATGCGCTTCTGTTCGATGTTCAGACAGCGCTCCAGCGCACCGCTGCGCTGTTCCAAATCCTTTATCTGATCTGCAAGTATCATAGGCAATCAATTAACAAAAAAAAGCGTCCGCTCAGGGCTTCACGCCCAGTTTGCGTTCCACGAATTCCAGCACGAAACCGGTCGTACCGTCGATTCCCAGCACCGACGAATCGATGCAGAGATCATAGGTCTCGGCCATTCCCCACGTGCCGCTGCTGTAATAATTGTAGTAGGCGGCGCGCCGGGCGTCGGTGCGGTCCATCAGGCTCTCCGCCTCTCCGGGCGCGATGCCGTGCAGGCGGCAGAGCCGCTCGATACGTTCGGCACGGCCGGCCGCGATGAAAATATTCACGGTGCGCGGATGATCGCGCAGGATATAGTCGGCGCAGCGGCCCACGAAAACGCACGATTCGCGCGAAGCGAGGTCGCGGATCACGTCGCTCTGGATTTTGAACAGCGCGTCGCTGCTCAGCACGTTGCTCCCCGAATATTCGCTTCCGACGAACGGCGAACGCAGATAGCCGATGAAGGTCGCGAACAGGTTGCGCGACTCTTTTTCGTCGGCTTTCTCGAAAATTTCGGGGCAGATGCCGCTCTGCTCGGCGGCCAGATTGATCAGCTGCTTGTCGTAAACGCCGATTCCGAGTCTCGCCGCCACGGCCTCGCCGACGGCCTTGCCGCCGCTTCCGAGCTGCCGCCCGATATTGATGACGAATTTATCTTTCATAGTCGCGGATTATTCGGGATTGTTAGTTGCCGGGGCCGCATCCATCTTGGCCCGGAATTTACACAGCTGGTAGGCCAGCATGCAGAAGGCCACGACCGACGCCAGCAGGTCCGAGAGCGGCATCGAGCACCACACGCCCCAGCTGCCGTCCCAACGGGTATAGACGTCGAAGATGTGCGGCAGGAAGATCAGCCCCGGCATCAGGAAAAGCAGCTGGCGCGAAAGCGACAGGAAAATCGCCTTGCCGGCCATGCCGATGCTCATGAAGAAGTTGGTGGCTACCATCTGGAACCCGATGATCGGGAAGCAGATGAAAACGATGCGCATGCCCTCGACCGACAGCCGGATCAGTTCGGGATCATTCGTGAAGGCCGACACCGCCAGCCGCGGGACCAGCTCGCCCATCAGGAATCCGGCCATCGTGACGCACGTGGCGCCGATGATCGTCAGTTTCAGCACACGCAGCACGCGCTCGTACTGCCGGGCGCCGAAATTATACCCCGCGATGGGCTGCATGCCCTGATTGATGCCCATGACGATCATCACGAAGAAGAACGCCAGCCGGTTCACGATGCCGTAGGCGCCGATCATCAGGTCGCCGCCGTATTGTTTCAGCCCCTTGTTGATCAGGATCACGATGAAGCAGGCCGCGAGGTTCATCAGGAAGGGCGACATGCCGATGGCCAGAATGTCGCGCACGATCTTGCGGCGCAGGCGGTAGATGCCGGGCCTGAAATGGAGCAGTTCGCTCTTATCCGAAAGGATATGGAACTGCCAGACGAGCGCGATGACCTGTGCCAGTATCGTGGCGACGGCCGCGCCGCGGATGCCCCACCCGAAACCGTAAATGAACAGCGGGTCGAGCGCAGCGTTGATCACCACCGTATAGATCGTAGCGTACATCGACTTGCGCGGGTGGCCCGAAGCCCTCAGCACGGAGTTCAGTCCCAGATACATATGCGTGATGACGTTGCCCAAGAGGATAATCGTCATGTAGTCGCGCGCATAGCCTATCGTCGCGTCGCTGGCTCCGAAGAAATAGAGGATCGGGTCGAGAAACAACAGCGTCACCAGTCCGAACGAAAGACCGATAATCAGGTTCAGCACCACCACGTTGCCCAGAATGTTCTGGGCCGTTTCATAGTCGCGCTGGCCCAGACGCATCGACACCAGCGTCGCGGCGCCCACGCCCACCAGCGAACCGAACGCCGCGGCGAGGTTCATCAGCGGGAAGGTCAGCGCCAGCCCCGAAATGGCCAGCGGCCCCACGCCGTGGCCGATGAAGATGCTGTCGACCATGTTGTAGAGCGAAGCGGCCGTCATGGCGATGACCGCCGGCACGGCATATTGTACGAGCAGTTTGCGGATACGCTCCGTTCCGAGTTCCGCAGCCGCTCCCTTTATTGTTGCAGACATAATTTCCTGTTCATATTTCTGTAGAGTGCCGATTTCCCGGAATCACCTCCCTGACATGCGGCCCGACGCCGCCCGGCACGGCGGACATCCTGCATACCGCCCGAACAACGCCCCGGACACTGCCGGCAGGCGGCAAAAACCGTGCACCGCACTCCGGCGTCCGTTCCGGCGGGCGGCGCCCGAAAATCGGGAGACAGCTATTCCAGCTCCCAGTCGCTGCCGTCCTTGCGGTCCTTGACGCGGATTCCGGCGGCGGCCAGCCCGTCGCGGATACGGTCGGAAGCGGCCCAATCCTTCGCGGCGCGGGCCTTCAGACGTTCATCGAGCAGCATCTCGACCAGCGGCGTCACGTAGTCGCGGCCCGAAGCCGAGCCGGCTGCCTTCTCGTCGCGCAGGCCGAGAATGTCGAACGCATAGCGGCGAACGGTCGTCTTCAGCGTTTCGAGGTCGGCGGCCGTGATGGTCTGCCGGCCCTCCGCAAGCTGGTTGATGACGCGCACCCAGTCGAACAGCGCCGAAATGACCATCGGCGAATTCAGGTCGTCGTCCATCGCCGCACGGCAGCGTCCCTCCAGTTCGGCCGGATCGACCGTCGAGACGTCGGCGGGCTTGATCCTGCCGAGCGCCTCGACGCCCTTCATCAGGCGGTCGAGTCCCTTCTCGGCGGCCTGCAGCGCCCCGTTCGAGAAGTCGAGCGTCGAGCGGTACTGCGCCTGCAGCACGAAGAAACGGATCGTCATCGGCGAATAGGCCTGCGCCAGCAGTTTGTGGCTGCCGGTGAAAAGCTCTTCGAGGGTGATGAAGTTGCCCAGCGACTTGCCCATCTTCTGGCCGTTGATCGTAATCATGTTGTTGTGCACCCAATAGCGGGCCGAATCGTGGCCCAGCGCCGCCGTGGACTGCGCGATCTCGCATTCGTGGTGCGGGAACATCAGGTCCATGCCGCCGCCGTGGATGTCGAAACGCTCGCCCAGATAGCGGGTGCTCATGGCCGAGCACTCCATATGCCAGCCGGGGAATCCCTCGCTCCACGGCGAAGGCCAGCGCATGATATGTTCGGGCGACGCCTTCTTCCACAACGCGAAGTCGTACGAATGGCGCTTGTCGCTCTGACCGTCCAGCTCGCGGGTGTTGGCGACGATATCGTCGAGATTGCGGCCCGAAAGCCGGCCGTAATTGTATTTCCGGTTGTACTTCTCCACGTCGAAGTAGACCGAGCCGTTCGACTCGTAGGCGAACCCGTCAGCCAGAATCTTCTTCACGAACTCGATCTGCTCGATGATATGTCCCGACGCATAGGGTTCGATCGAGGGCGTCTCGACGTTCAGGGCCTCCATCGCACGGTGGTAACGCTCCGTGTAGTAGTGGGCCACCTCCATCGGCTCCAGCTGTTCGAGCCGGGCCTTCTTGGCGATTTTGTCCTCTCCCTCGTCGGCGTCGTGCTCCAGATGTCCCACGTCCGTGATGTTGCGCACGTAACGCACCTTGTAGCCGCAGGCCTTAAGGTAGCGGAACAGCAGGTCGAACGTCACGGCCGGACGGGCGTGGCCCAGATGCGGGTCGCCGTAGACCGTGGGGCCGCAGACATACATGCCCACGCGGCCGGGAGTCAAAGGCTCGAACTCCTCCTTGCGGCGGGTGAGCGTATTGTAAAGTACGAGTTTCGATTCCATAATTATCCGAAAAAATTTACCGCAAAAATAAGAAATTTAATCGACATGCGCCAGAATCGCGGAATTAATCGTACCTTTGCGGCGACAATAATAGCACGCGCCGGTCTGACGCCACCCGTTTTTCCCTACCGTATATTATGCGACAATACGAATTATCCGGCTCCCAGAACCGGAATAAAACCGATATGCAATGACATTCAAGGAACTGAACCTCATAGAACCCATCATGCACGCCGTAGCCGAGAAGGGCTACGTCACCCCCACGCCCATTCAGGAGCAGGCCATTCCGCCCGCACTCGAAGGACGCGACCTGATGGGCTGCGCCCAGACAGGAACGGGCAAGACGGCGGCCTTCACGCTGCCGATCCTGCAGCTGCTCTCGGCCCGGCCCCGCACCAAAGGACGCCGCCCCATCAAGGCGCTGGTGCTCACGCCCACGCGCGAACTGGCTATCCAGATCGACGAGTGCTGCCGCGACTACGCCCGCTACACCGACCTGCGCCACTGCGTGATCTTCGGCGGTGTCAACCAGCGTCCGCAGGTGGACGCCCTGCAGCGCGGCGTCGACCTGCTGGTCGCCACGCCGGGCCGCCTGCTCGACCTGATCGGACAGGGATACGTCTCGCTCTCCGACATCCGCTTCTTCGTGCTCGACGAAGCCGACCGGATGCTCGACATGGGTTTCATCCACGACATCAAACGGATACTTCCGCTGCTGCCCAAAGAGCGGCAGACGCTCTTCTTTTCGGCGACGATGCCCTCGGACATCGTCACGCTGGCCAATTCGATGCTCCACGACCCGGTGCACGTCACCGTCACTCCTCCGGCGTCGGTCGTCGAGACGATCAGCCAAAGCGTCATGTTCGCCGAAAAGGCCGAGAAAAAAGACCTGCTCATCAGCCTGCTGCGCGAACGCTCCGAAGGCTCGGTGCTGGTTTTCTCGCGCACCAAGCACGGCGCGGACCGCATCGCCCGCATCCTCACCAAAGCGGGCATCGAGGGGCGCGCCATCCACGGCGACAAGTCGCAGGGGGCCCGCGAACGGGCCATGAACGATTTCCGGGCGGGCCGCTGCCGCGTACTGATCGCCACCGACATCGCCGCGCGGGGGATCGACATCAGCGAACTGCCGCTGGTCATCAATTACGACCTGCCGGAAGTGGCCGAAACCTATGTACACCGCATCGGACGCACGGGACGCGCCGGGCACGACGGCACGGCGATCGCATTCTGCTCGGAAGACGAACGCCCGCTGCTGAAAGACATCCAGAAACTGACCGGACTTGTCCTCGATCCCGATTCCGGACGCCTCACGCCGGGCATGCAGACCGACACGAAATCCCCGCGGAAACAGGAATCCTCCAAGCAGGCCGCACCGAAGCAGGCCGCGCAGGGCGCCGCCGGCCGGACACCGGCCGGACAAAGCGGAGATGCAAAAGGGCCGCGCCGACGCAGGCGAAACGCCCCGAAACGGGAAGGACAGGCCCAGAGCGCACACGCGCCGCAACCGCAAAACGGCGGAGGACAAGCGTCCGAAAACCGCGAACCGGGCCGCCGCAGGCCGCACCGCCGCAGACGCAGCGACCGGAAATCCGAAGGGCAGCGCTCCTGAAAAGCAAAGTGTCCCAGCAAAAGGAAAGCGTCCCTGAAAAGGAGAAGCATCCCGGAGCGGGGAAGCGTCCCTGAAAAGGAAGCGCCGAAAACAGAAACCGGGCCGGACAACCGGCCCTTTTGTCATCCGGAGGAGTGCGCCGAAAGCAGCCCTCCGCGGATTAGAAATCCAATAACTTATACCGGGTCCGGACTTCGGACATCGCCATCGGCTCCTCGTAATGCCACCACTCGCGGCGGTAAGGCACCAGCCCCGCTTCGCGCATCACGCTTCCGAGCAGCTGGCGGTTGCGACAGGCTTCGGCCGAAATGCGTCCCTCGGCCGCCAGCGCGGGTTCGTTGCCCGTGTGGGCCTCGTCGCCGAAGAAATCGACCGGAGTTCCCATATCGACCGGAGCGCCGGTCTCGTCGAGCAGCGTCACATCGACCGCAACGCCGTAGTTATGGCGTCCGCCGCGCGTTCCGTCGGCGACGTACACCTGATTCGGCGTACCTTTGACCAACTCGTACATCTGCCGCTGCACGCTGACCGGACGCGCGGCGTCGCACACCAAGAGCCGCCATCCGGGACGACGCTCCCGCAGCAGCCGCTGCGCCGCAGCCACCTTGCGCGCGAAATGCGGAAGCAGGTAGGCGGTTTCCAGATCGCCGTAGACGTCGCGGCGCATGAAATTATCCGGGGCCGAGTACATCAGCTTCACCCGCAGCGTCGAATCCACGGCCAGCACATCCACCAGCCCCGCCCGGCGCATCTTGGCGTCGAAGCCCTCTTGGGCCTGCACGCCCCAGCAAATCATAACCGCTGCAAACACCATCCAAACTCTTCTCATAACAACATCTCCATTTTCCAGCTCAAAGATAATCAATTATCTGCAAATCAAAAGACACCGCCGGGCGCACGGCAGGCCGGACCGTCCGGATCAAAGCCCGGCTCCGGGAACCGCCGCAAACGGCGTGCGCACGCCGTTCCCAAACAAATGAACGGCAGCCCCGAAGATAGCGCCGTCCATCCGACACACGCATATCGACTATTCCGTCAGAACCGAAAATTCCGCGATGCCGGGACGGTCGCCCGCAGCGAGCGACAGCGCCTCGAACCGGACGGTACGCCCGCGCAGCGGCTCGAATTCCACGACCTGCTCCACCGGATTGTTGACGATATTCGAGAATTCGCCCTCCGCCGCCGTACGGCCGTCGACCGACACGCGATAGCGGGTCACCACGCCGCTCGCCCAGCGACTTTGGTCGGGCGTGTAGGCAAATCCCCTGAAAGTCCGCTCCTCCCCCGTATCGGCGGAGAACCCCGCAACGCCCGCGGGCAGATAGACGACAGTCGAGACATCGCCGTCGAAAAGCCCGACGGCCTCTTCGTCCGGAAGCTCCTTCACGCGAAACGCCCCACAGGGAATATCGAACCCGCGCGAAGCCACGGCGCTCATACGACCGTCCTCCGGGTCCCGGACAAGCGCCTTGACAACGCCCCGGCCCGTCATCGGAAAAGGTTTCGCGTACAGCTCCGAAGAAGGCCCCGGCTCCGTCCCGTCCAGCGTATAGCGGATCTCCGCCTGCGTATCGCCCGCAGCGAGCGTCACCTCGCCCGCACCGTTGCGCACGATGCGCGGCTCTTCGAGCAGCACGGGCGCATCGTAGGCTCCCACATTGGAGATGCAGAGCGGACCGCGGGCCTGCCCGAAACGGACGCGGAGCGCCGGAGTCGTGACCCCTGCGAAACGAATGATCCGCTTGTATCCGATCGTCGTCATTTCCTCCGCGGTTTCGACGGGCCGCCACGTATCGCCGTCGAGCCATTCGACGGCAAAGCGTCCGACGCGCTGTCCGAGCGGAATATATTCCTGAAGCAAAATGCGGTTCACACGGCGCGGCCGCTCAAACTGCAGCGAGAGCGTCGCCGCCGTCACGCCGTCGTCGGTAGCCCAGTAAGTATCGGCCCTGCCGTCGACGGCTTTCGCCGCGGAGAACCGGCGCGCCCCGCCCCGCACGTTGTCGGCCGTCGCTTGGGCTTCGCCGAAAAGGTCGTGCGCGAACTCCGCATCGAGCGCACGGCGCCACTCCATGATACGCGCGGAATCCGCAGGGGCGATGCGGCCGGAGCGATCGACCGGAAAATTGAGCAGCAGATTGGCGTTGCGCCCCACGCTTTCATAATAGATGTCGATCAGCCGCGAGAGACTTTTGAGCTGGTGGTCTTCCCGCGGATGATAGAACCAGCCCGGACGTATCGAGACGTCGCACTCGCCCGGCAGCCATGTATCGCCGTCGGACTCGCCGCAGGTGAAATCATTGAGCCGTTCATCGCCGCGGCCCTTTACCATGCTCCAATTCGTCTGTCCGGCCCGGCCCTCTTCGTTGCCTATCCAGCGGATGTCGGCGCACGTGCCGCCGAAAATCACCGCTCCGGGCTGCAGTTCGTTGATCGTCCGGCGCGCCCGCTCGTAGCCGTAATAGGTCTTGGCGTCGATGCTGCGCTTCTCGTCCGCACCGCCGTACCAGCCGTCGCCGCCGTTCGCGCCGTCGAACCAGTATTCGAAAAGCGGCCCGTAACCGGTGAGCAGTTCGCGCATCTGGTTGTGGAAATAAGCGACATACTCCTCCCGCCCGTATTCCGGATGGTTGCGGTCCCAAGGCGAAAGATAGATGCCGAACTTGAGTCCGTGCCTGCGGCAGGCATCGGACAGCTCCCGCACCAAATCCCCCTTGCCGCCGCGCCACGGGGAGTTCTTCACGCTGTACTCGGTATAGGCCGAAGGCCAGAGACAGAACCCGTCGTGGTGCTTGGCCGTGAGCATCACGCCTTTCATTCCGGCGGCCCGGAACGTCCGCACCCACTGGTCGCAATCCAGATCCGCAGGGTCGAACGTCGAAGCCGGAGTATCGCCGTACCCCCATTCCATGTCGTTGAACGTATTGAGCCCGTAATGGACGAAGGCGTAGGTTTCCAGCTGCTGCCAAGCGAGCTGACGGGCATTCGGCACCGGAAAAAGCGGCGCGGGAGCTTCGACGCGGCCGCATGCGGCCGCGAAGAGCAGAAAAACGGAGAGCGTTCTTTTCATGGACGGACAATTATTCGTTAAAATTAAACAAAATCGGAAACATAACGAAAAATCAGGCGGCAAAAACAACCGACCGCATTCGCCGCACGGCGGCCCTGCCGCGACCGGGGAATGACGACCGGCGTCCGCCCGCGCAGCGCCTGCCGCCTCCGGCAGAGAGCCTGAAACAGAAGCCCCCGCGGCCCGGCCGCCGAAAAGCCCTAAAAATAAAAACTTTCCGCCTCGGCGGGTAATATTGATTGGATTTCGCCGTTAAATGATTACTTTTGCACGAAACAAAGCGAACATACCGAAAACAATATGACATTCTTCAAACGCTGGAACAACATCGTCGGCTGGGCGGTCTTCGCCATCGCCGCCGCGGTCTACCTGATGACGATGGAACCCGTTTCGAGCCTCTGGGACTGCTCGGAATTCATTGCAACTTCCTACAAACTCGAAGTCGGGCACCCTCCCGGTGCACCGCTGTTCATGATGCTGGCCCGGCTGGCGACCCTGTTCGCCTTTGGCAATCCCGACTACGTGGGAGTGGCCGTAAACGCCATGAACTCCATCGCCAGCGCATTCTGCATCCTGTTCCTGTTCTGGACCATCACCCATCTGGCACGGCGCCTGGTGACTCGCGGCGGCGGTGAGCTGACGCAGGCCAACACGCTGGCCGTCCTCGGCGCAGGCATCGTCGGCGCGCTGGCCTACACCTTCACCGACACGTTCTGGTTCTCGGCCATCGAGGGCGAGGTATACGCCCTCTCGTCGATGTTCACGGCGCTCGTGGTGTGGCTGATGCTCAAATGGGAAGAGGAGGCCGACGAACCCCATTCGTCACGCTGGATCGTGCTGATCGCCTACATGATGGGCCTTTCGATCGGCGTGCACATCCTCAACCTGCTGACCATTCCGGCGCTGGTATTCATCTACTATTTCCGTAAGACGGAGAAGGTGACCTTCAAAGGCATGGTCTACGCCACGCTGATCGCGGGCGCCATCCTGCTCTTCATCAACAACATCATCATCCCCTACACGGTCTATGTCGGGGCGATGGTCGATCTCTTTTTCGTCAATACGCTCGGCCTGCCCGTCAATTCGGGCATCGTGCTCTTCGCGCTGGCGCTGATTCTGGGCTGCGGCTGGGCCGCATGGTACACCCACCGCAAAGGCAAGGTCGTCTGGAACATCATCCTGCTCTCGACGACGATGGTGCTCGTCGGCTTCTCGTCGTACGCGTCGGTGACGATCCGCGCCGCGGCCAATCCGCCGATGAACAGCAACAACCCCAACAACCCGCACGCACTGCTGTCGATGCTCAACCGCGACCAGTACGGCGACCGTCCGCTGCTGCTGGGCGCCTATTACTCCGCGCCGCCCGAAGGCTACAAGGAAAAATCGTTCTACTACCTCGACGAGGACGGCAAATACAAACCCGCTTCGGTCATCACGGGTTACACCCACTCCCCCGAATTCGTACACTTCTTCCCCCGCATGTGGGACGCCCGCAAAGGCGAGAAGGAGTACAAGCAGTGGGGCGCCTACCGCACCCGGACCGACGTCATGCGCGACGACAAGGGTGAAATCCTCCGCGACGAACAGGGCCGTCCCATACGGGGCGAGGTAGTCGATTTCGGCCGTAAGAAACTCTACAACGACGGTTACGAGGACCGCACGATCGTCGAGCCGACGTTCGCCGAGAACCTCAACTTCTTCTTCAACTACCAGCTGTCGTACATGTATTGGCGTTACTTCCTGTGGAATTTCGTGGGACGCCAGAGCGACATACAGCCCACACGCACGCAGATCACCGACGGCAACTGGCTGTCGGGCATCAAATGGATCGACGAGAAATTCCTCGGCCCGCAGGACGACCTGCCCCGCGAAATCGCCGAAAACAAGGGCCGCAACACCTATTACTTCCTGCCCTTCCTGCTGGGACTGATCGGACTGATCTACCAGCTGAACCGCGACGAACGCAACTTCTCGATCGTCCTTTGGCTCTTCATCATGACGGGCATCGCGCTGGTGTTCTATTTCAACACCTCGCCGGGCGAACCGCGCGAACGCGACTACGTCTACGCGGGTTCGTTCTATGCGTTCTCGATCTGGATCGGCTTCGGCGTGCTGGCGGTCCGCGACCTCGTCGCATGGCTCACCAAGCGTAAAAACGTCACCGCGGCAGTTGCCGCGACGGCGGTCTGCATGGTCGTCCCGACGATCCTCGCGGCGCAGAACTGGGACGACCACGACCGTTCGCACCGCTACATGGCGCGCGACATCGGCTGGAACTACCTGATGTCCACGCTGCCCAACTCGATCATCCTCAATTACGGCGACAACGACACCTTCCCGCTGTGGAACAATCAGGAGGTTTACGGCGTACGTCCCGACGTGCGCATCATGAACACCTCCTATCTGGGCGGCGAATGGTACATCGACGAGATGAAGACCAAGGCCAACAAGGCGCCGGGCGTGCCCTTCTCGCTGCCGAAGAGCAAATACACCTTCGTAAACGACTGGGTGCCGGTTTACGACCGCGTCAACCGCAGCGTCGATATCAAGGAGGTGATGGACTTTATCCGCACCGACCATCCGGACTCCAAGATCAAGATGGCCGACGGTTCGATGGTGGACTACATCCCGACCAAGCGCATCGCGCTGCCGGTGAACAAGGAGAACGCCATCGCATCGGGCATCGTCGCCGAAAAGGACCGCGACAAGATGGTGGACACGGTTTACATCAACCTGCGCAAGAATTCGATCGACAAGAACCAGCTGATGATTCTCGACATGCTGGCCAACTTCGACTGGAAACGGCCTATCTACATGACGCAGGTCTACATCCTGCAGGATTTCGGACTGATGGATTACCTCCAGTTCGACGGCTACGCCTACCGTTTCGTGCCGATCCTCACCCCGGTGCAGAATCCGTGGGAGATCGGGCGCGTGGACGCCGATTATGCGGCGCCGCTGCTGCGCGACACCTTCAGATACGGCAACCTCTCCGATCCGAGGGTATACGCCGACTACTTCATTCAGTATAACCTGAGCGCATCGCATGCACGCGACTCCTTCGCACGGGTCGCCAAGGAGCTGCTGCGGCAGGATCGGGCGCAGGAGGCGGTCGAGCTGCTCGACCTCGGACTCGAAAGGATGCCTACGTGGCAGATCCGTTTCACCGACACCAATACCTACCCCTTCCTCGAAGCCTATTACGCCGCATCGGCGATGGGCGTCGAAGAGGCCGCCGCCAAGGGCGACGCCCTGCTGCGCGAGTATGCCCAAACGCTGATCGAATACATCGAGTACTACCTACGCTTCGAGGGAACGCAGGGCGACATGGTATCGCCGATCCTCGACGAGAAACTCGACCAGCTGGGCGACATCTACTATCTGGCGACCTACGCCGGACGCAAGGAAGTCGTCGCGGAGCTGAACACCTACTACCGTTCGTTCGGAGTCTCGGAAGACAACCTCGTGGACGTCGGCGACAAGCCCCGTCAGGCCGACACGACGCTGATTCCCAAAGGCATGAACGAATAAAGACCCGCAATAGCGGAAAAAACGCACACGCCCGGCAATGCAGTTGCCGGGCGTGTGCGTTTTTTCCGCAGGCCGTCCGAAAGCGGACAGACAGCGCGCCGAAGCTTCCGCCTCAGAATCCGAGTGCGACGTTCACCCCCTCAGGCGCATTCTCGAACCGCAGCAGGCAGGTGTGCGACTCCTCGTCCCACTCGAAACCGGGATCGGCCACGGGCGTTCCGTCGCTTCGGGTCACGTCCGTCGCAACCGGCTTCCGGGGCAGCAGTACCCGCATGACGTTGGTCGTCTGAGCCGGCCCCTTGACCATGAACGAGTAGCCGTTCCGCCCCACCCGCTCGGTCTCGACGCAGGCGGCGCACGCCAATACCTGCGGCCGGCCGGGATCGGCGACCTTGTCCAGATTGTAAAGCAGCGCCTGCGTACCGGGCAGCACCGCACGGCGCGTCAGCACCGGAAGCGCCGGATCGAACAGGTCGATGAATTTCCCTTCCAGCACGAAAGGCTCCGTATCCGCATTTTCATCGACGACGGCCACGATCTCGTAAGGTCCCCGTTCGAGGTAGAAATGTTTTTTGAATTCGAGCGTCCCGGCCTGCTTCCCTTTGCCGTAAAGCCCGCGCACGGCAGCAAGATACTCCGCATCGCCGCCTGCCGTGAGGACGAAATCCTTCGGATCGCGGCGGATCACCGTCGGAGTCCACTCCGAAGGCCGGCGCGAGATCATGGAAAACCCCGGCGACGAGGGCAATCTCGTGCAGGAAGCCGAGATTCTCAAAGCATTCTCGATCGTCGCGGGCGTCCGCTGCGAAGGCCGCAGGCTGACGCTCATGCCCCGCCTGCCGTGGTTGTGGGACACGATGGAGTGCGTGGACTGGCCTGTCACCGACGCCGACGGGCGGACGCACCGCATCCGCTTCACCGTCCGCCACGAACGCTGGCTGCGCCGCTGCACGGTCGAGCTGGAAGGCATCGGCAGGTTCGAAGGCACGGACATCCGTTTCGGCCCGTTCCCCCGTCTGCAGAACAACCCGAAGGGTTACGAAACCGAACTGATCGGAAACGCCTCGTGGATCTGGGTCCGCGGCATCAAAGGCGACAAACGCACGATCACCGTCGAACTCTAACCGCAACAGGCCATGAAACACCTTTTCATCGCGGCATGCTGCTGTCTGGCGTCCGCCGGATTCGCGGCCGAGCCGTTCGAAATCCGCGGCGTGCTGCCGTGGCACAACTTCCTCTGCGGCCCGACGGCTTGGAACAAAGCCGATTACGAGGTTTACCTCGACAACTGCGAAGCCGAAGGCATCAACTTCATCGGTTTTCACAACTACACGGGCGGCGGCGAACGCTACGCCACCTACGTCGAACCGATGGTGCGCATCTCCTACCGGGGCATCGTGCCGCAGGCCATGCTCGACAACTCGCTCAGCTGCCGCTGGGGCGCACTGCCGCTCCGGCTCAAGGAGTTTGCGTTCGGCTCGCAGCGGGCGCTCGACGTACCGCGCGGCGCCGAAGCCTTCGGCAGCGACTGCTCCCTGATTTCGAAAACACCCGACGAACACTACCGCAACACGCAGCGGCTGATGCGCGACGTACTGCGCATGGCCCACGACCGGGATATCGAAATGGCCATGGGCTTCGAATTCGGCGTCGTGCCGCCCGAATATTTCTCGCTCTACGCCGCAGGCAGCTGTTTCTTCTGGCTCGGCGCAGGCAACATGGTCCCCAATCCGTGCCATCCGACCTCGGTCGAACTGCACCGGGCGGCGCTCGACGACCTGCTGGAAAACTATCCCGACATCGACTATGTGTGGCTCTGACTCAACGAACATTCGTTTCTGGGCGTGGTCGTCGAACAGGCGCTGGGCGACCCCGCCTTCGCGGAGGTGTTCCGCCGGGAATCGGGCCATTTTGAAGAGGCGCAGAGCGACAGCGAACGTTTCGTGGGCGTGTGGTCGCTCGAATACATCCGCCGCACGCTCGATCATCTCCGGCAGAAAGGCTCCCGCGCCAAGCTGATCATCGGCGGCTGGGGCGGCGGGGGCCAACTGCCGGGCATCCTGCGCGGACTGGACCGGGCGCTGCCCGAAGAGGTTGTCTTCAGCTGTCTGAACCCCGATCTGGGACGCACCCGACAGCCCGGATTCCTCGCCGACATCGCCCGCCACCGCAAAGTCTGGGCCGTGCCGTGGCTCGAAGGCGACAACCAGATGTGGCACCAGCAGCCGCGCGTGGGCAAGATGCGAGACCACGTACAGCTGGCCCGCGAACAGGGGCTTCAGGGCGTGGCGGCCATTCATTGGCGCACGGCGGAGACCCGCTATAACTTCCGCACGTTCGCCCGCTACGCCCGCACGTCGGACGACACGACCGTCGAAACGCTCTACAAGGAGTATTTCGAAGAGGATTTCGGCGCGCAGGCCGCCGCCGCACTCGCGCCCCTGATGGCCGCCGTCGATACGGCCAACGCATGGGAGGGACCGCAGTCCCCGGAGTACTTCGCATTCCGCCCCGACTGGGGAGTGCTCGACGAAGCGAACGCCGCTTCGCGGCAGGGGATCATCGACGCCATCGACGCCGTGCAGGACAAAGAGCAGACGCCGCAGCAGCGCCGCAACCTGAAAAGTTTCCGGGCCATGCTCTCGTTCGAGTTGCTGCTGGACAAGGTCGTACGGGCGATGGCTCCGGGCTGGGAGCTGCGCGACAAAACCCTTGCGGAGAACCGTCCCGCATCGCGCGAAGCCTGCGCCGCGGCGCTCCGCGAGTTGGAATCCGCCCCCGTCGAAGAGCTGATCCGCACCTATGTTTCGCGCACCGGGTCACGCGGCGAAATGGGCATCCTGACCTCGATCAACCAGCGGCTATGGAACAATTACCTGCTGCTGAAAAACTACCTGCAAGAAAACACGCATTAAAATAACCAACCGATCAACAATTATCCGCCATAACTAAAAAACTGCTACCGCTACTGTTGCTGCTGGGCGGTCTGTACGGCACGGAAAATTCCGCGCAGTCGCAGACCCGGTTCGACCGGCCGTTTGCGCCCCAAGAGGGTTTCGTTGCGACTCCCGAACGTCCCTGCCGGGACGAAATCTGCCTGAACGGCCGCTGGAAGTTCATGCCCGTCAAGACCGAAGGCATGACGCCCGAACAACTCAAGACGCAAACCTACCCGACGACCCCCGTATGGGACGCCGTGGAGTGCAAGGTTCCCTCGCCGTGGAACGTCAACGGCTTCTCCCGCGGCGGAGGCGGCGACTTCGTCGCCTATCCCAGTTACCCGGAGGCTTGGGAGCACGTGCAGGCCGCATGGCTGCAAAAGAAGGTGCAGATACCCGCCGGCTGGGACCGCCACCGCATAATCCTGCACTTCGAGGCGGTCGCCGGATATGCGCGCGTATTCACCAACGGCAACCTCGTATGCGAGAATTTCGACCTCTTCCTGCCCTTCTCCGCCGACATCACGGACTACGCACGTCCCGGACAGGAGATCGAAGTCACGGTGTGGGTCGCCCGCGCATCGCTGTTCGACGAACCCGGAAAATACGGGAAAAGGCCCTACATCGGCGGTTCGTTCTGGGGCAACCACATTGCGGGCATCTGGCAGGACGTCTTCCTGCTGAGTTATCCGGAGGTCTACATCGCCGACACCTACATCGACCCGGACGTGGCCGGCGACAGGCTCTCCGCCGAGCTGACAATCCTCAACACGACCGGCAAGCCGCAGCGCGTCGCGCTCAGCGCCGACGTACGCCGCTGGCACAACGACGCCGACACTTCGGCGCTGTCATTTCCCGTCCCGGCATGGCACCTCGACGACGCTCCGGCCTTGGATTATCCCGCGCGGCACGTAACGCTCGCACCGGGCGAAAACAAGGTGACGCTGCAAGGCGTTCCGGACGGACGGCTGGAGAAATGGTCGCCCGCCAATCCCGCGCTGTACGGCATGACCGTCTCCATGCAGGGCAAAAAGGGAATCGCCGACAGGGATTACACGCGCTTCGGCTGGCGGCAGTTCCGACTCAAAGGCACACGGTTCTACCTCAACGACGAAGTGATCGAGCTGAAGGGCGATTCGTGGCACTTCATGGGCATTCCGCAGATGACGCGGCGGTACGCCTACTCGTGGTACCGCATGCTCAGGGACGCCAATGCCAACGCCGTACGCCTGCATGCGCAGGTTTTCCCGCGTTTCTATCTGGATATGGCCGACGAAATGGGCATCTGCGTGCTGGACGAAACCGCCATGTGGTCGAGCGACGGCGGTCCCAAGGTCGATGCCGAAGCCTTCTGGCAGGCATGCCGCGACCATGTCAGAGGCATGGTCCTGCGCGACCGCAACCACCCCTCGGTATTCGGCTGGAGCGTCTGCAACGAGATGCTGGCCGTCACCAAGCACGTAGTCCACGCCCCCGAACCGATCGTCGAACGCAACATCGCCGAGATCAACGAATGGGTGCGCATCACCCGTGAATGCGACCATACGCGCAACTGGATTTCGGGCGACGGCGAGACCCAGACCGACACCGACCTGCCGACCGTCATCGGCCACTACTGCAACACGCCGCTGATGCTCGAATGGAAGAGCAAGGGCAAACCGTGGGGCGTCGGCGAGATGGGTATGTGCTACGCCGGAACCCCGGCCCACGTCTCGGTGGTCAACGGCGACCGCGCCTTCGAATCGCAGGAAGGCCGCATGGAGGGACTCGCGGGCGAAGCGTTCGAAACGATCTCCATGCAGCGCGGTCTGGATGCCTGCTACGCCTCGATTTTCAACCTCGCGTGGTACGGCGTGCAGCCGCTCGAAATCGGACTCAACGACATCACCCGTCCCGTAGAAGCGGAGGACGGCATCTGGTTCGGCCCCTACCGGGAAGGAGTTCCGGGCGTCCAGCCCGAACGGCTCGGCCCCTACACCACCACATTCAACCCCGGTTACGATCCCCGGCTTCCGCTGTACCGCCCGTGGGCGTTGTTCGAGGGCGTGAAAGCCGCATTCAGCGACACCTATGCCGCCCAGCCCAACAAATGGGCCGTACGCAAACACACCGAGATCAGCGAACCGGTTCCGGCCGCCCGCGACGTCGTCTGGATCTCCGCCGATCCGGAGTCGAAGGCCGAAAGGCAGTTCGAAGAGCTGTCCGTAGCATTCCGGCCGCTTGACACACGCCGCAATCAGCTCATCCTGCTCGACGGCATCCGCCCGGCGGAAGATCCGGCCCTCGTCGAACGGCTCCGCGCCGCACTCGGCGCCGGAAGCACCCTGCTGGTATGGAACATCTCGCCCGCGGCGCTTCCGCTGGTCGAAAAGCTCGGCGGCCACGCCGTGACGCTCACTCCGCGCAATGCCGCCAGCTACATCATACGCGGCAAACACTCGCTGCTCAACGGTCAGGACCTTTCGACGCTCTATTTCAACGAACGGACCAAAGAGCCGGTTTCCAGCTTCGTAATGCCCTCCGGCGACGCCTACGCCACCCTGCTCGACCCCTGCAACACGGATTGGAGCAAATGGAACTATCAGGAAGAGAACATCAAAACCGGGCAGGTGCTCCGCAGCGAGCGGGAGAGCAAGCCGCTCGGCAGCGTACTGCTCCGCGGCGAGGCCGGCCGGGGCGAGCTGCTGCTCTCGGCGATCGACCCCTTCGTGCTGGGCAACAAGGGCAGTGCGCTGATCCATGAAATGCTGCACAATCTGGGCGCACGGTTCAACGGCCGCCCGCGCCATATCCCGGCGGCGCTCGACCGGAACGGCACGGTCGTACACGCCCTGCTGAGCGGCACCTATGCCGGCGGAAGCATGGACGAGGTCATGGCCCGCGACTACCTCGAAGGCACTCCGGCGGCCGACCTGCGGCCGGGAGCGGTAACCTCCGGAAGATATTGGGGCGCCGTGGACAGCAACGAAGAGGGATTCTGGAACTTCGAAACGATGAACCTCAAGGGCGAGCAGAAAGACTGCGCCGTTTACCTGAGTTTCTGGCTGTTCAGCCCCCGGTCGCTGGTCAACCTGCTGCTGGAGCCCAACATGCCCCGTCTCGATCTGGAATTCGCGGTGGACGACAAACTGGCCGTATACGTCAACAGCAACCTTCTCGACAACGCGATCAAACGGCAGGACAACCCCGCTCTGCCGCAGCGCATCGAAGGCATTCCGCTCGAAAAGGGCTGGAACCATGTTCTGCTCAAGGTAGGCCAGTTATGGGGAGGCTGGAACGGCCGCTTCCGCTTCACCGCCACCGATCCCGCCTACATGCGGCAGCTCGAATCGGTCATCATGCAGTAAAACCCCGGAAGCCATGCGAATCAAACTCCTGAACACGGCGCTCTGCCTGCTCTTCACGGCCGCCGGTCTGCACGCGCAGGAAACCGACTACGGCGCCGGCGCAGCCAACGTACGTTTCATCCCCTCGCAGGGACTTCTGGGCGGACGCACCGATTTCGACTGCCTCCGGCTGAAAAACCACCCCGCCGCCAGCGGCGTGCCGCTGGGTGGCATCGGGGCGGGCAACGTGCAATTCGCACCCGACGGACGCTTCGTCCGGATCGGAATGAACAACATACACCTGCCCATCCGCAAAAGCACCGGATCGTTCTTCACGCTCTGGCATCGCAGCGGCGGCACGGCGGACGCACGCAGGCTCGTGCGCGACACGCTGGTGCAATACGGCATGGAGGGCGTTTCCACGACCTATTACACCGGATTGTTCCCCCGCGCCGAACTCGATCCCGGAGAGGTGTTTCCGGGCGTAAAAGTCCGAATCCGCGCCTGCTCTCCGCTCATTGCGCACAACGTCAAGGATTCGAGCCTTCCGCTGGCGTTCTTCGACGTCGAGCTGGAATCCGCCGAAGGAGGCGAGACGGCCGTGGCCTTCTCGTGGGAGGATTTCATCGGACGGGGCATCCGCGAACCCGAAAGCATCGAAGGCATGGACGGCCAGCTTTTCGGACAGGGCCGCAACGAGCTGTGCAACGGCGAAGAGTGGCCCGAACGTCCTTTGGAGCAGACCTTCGCCCGCACATGGGAGTGCGGCGCGATGGCCGGAGTGCGGCAGTTCGCGGCAGGCCCGCTGCAACCCAAACGGGCCAATTTCCAGAATTACGTCGACGAAGTGGCCGTTCTGGCGCAGACCGACTCCGCGACCCGGCTCTCGACACTCACGGCCTACGACCTCGCCGCGGGCGACGAGGCGTGGGAGGCGTTCCGCCGCAACGGCGAATTCGACGCAACGGACGACGGCGTCGCACTGCTCTCGACGCCGGGCGAGAAGCGGTGCGGAAGCGCCGTAGCCCTGAAAACCACACTGCGGCCGGGCGAGAAGAAAACGTTCCGCTTCATGCTGGCGTGGTACTACCCCGAACTCAAAGTGGACCGCCGCAGCGATCCGCCCGAATTCTACTGGGCCGGAGGCAGCGATTACGGCCGCTATTTCCACAATTTCTTTTCGGGACTGTCATCTTTGGTGCGTTACGGGGCCTGCGAACGCGAGAGACTCTGCGCGCAAACCGTCGAATGGCAGCGGCCCGTGTTGGAAAGCACGCTGCCCGACTGGTATAAGTTCAAACTCATCAACAGCGGGTACGTCATCTACACCAACATGATCCTCAACAAGAAAGGAGACGTAACCGTCAACGAAGGCGGCATGGGCGGATTGGCTGGAACCATGGACCAGCGCATCTCGTCGCACCCCTTCTACCAGAAATTCTTCACCCGGCTGGACCGTTCGGAGATGATGATATTCGCCGACGCCCAGCAGACCCGCGGCAACATCACCCACTTCATCGGCCACTATTACTTCGGCATGGGAACCGTCGGCGGACGCATCCCGACCGAAGAGGGCTGGATGATCGACAACACGGGAGGCTGGATCATCCAGCTCGCAAAGGATTACGAGCAGACGGGCGACATGGAGTACCTGCGGCGTTACGCCGGACGGGTGTACAACGGCATGGAGTTCCTGCGTTCGCTGATGCCCGAAGGGCTGGAGATTCCCATCGGCGGCACCACCTACGACGACTTCCACCATCCGCCCGTCTACAGTTACGGCGCGACGATCTACCTCGCCACGCTCAAGGCCGCCCGCGTGGTCGCCGCGGCCATGGGCGACGAAGTGCGCGTCAAGACTTACGAGGAGCAGTACGCACGGACGCAGAAAGAGCTGATCCGGATGTTGTGGAACGGCCGCTTCTTCGCCTACGGCTGCGAGAAGGACGGCTCCGGCCGCCGCGACGACCTGCTTTTCACCGGACAGCTCGGCGGACAGTTCGTAAGCCGTTACTGCGGCTGGGGCGACGTCGTGCCGATGCCGATGACCCGCGCGTCGGTCGTCTCGCAGTTCAAGATATCGCTCTCCAAGACCCCTGATTACTACGCCAACAAAGTATGGGACATCGGCCGGGGACACGGCATCGACAACCGGGGGTCGCAGTGCTGGCCCTTCTATCTGGAGAGCTACACGGCCTATGCCGCCATGCAGGCCGGGTATTACGACGACGCGCTGGAGATCATGCGCCACATACAGCTCGTCAATCTGCGCCGGGGCTGGAGCTGGTGCCAGAATCTGTGGAATCCCGCCGAACTGACCTACATGACGGCTCCGGTGGTATGGTTCTCGACCGACGTGCTCGCAGGCGCGGGCCTGAACGTCCCTGCGCAGGAGCTCCGGCTGGCGCCGGTCGTAAAAGGCCGCGAGAAGGCCGTCATGCCGCTCTACTACCCCGGATTCTGGGCCAGACTGACGGTCGATCCCGCCCGCCGGAAGATAAAACTGCAGATCACCAAAACCTTCGGCGAGCGGCAAACGATCCTCTCGCGCATCGTGTCGGAACATTACGGAGTCCCCGCGGAAGAACGCAAAATCATACCGATCGCCCCGTTCACGATCCGCGAAGGCGCCGAACTGGATCTTTCGGCCCATTATAAGGAGATCGTGCAGACCCGGACCGAACGCGCCGTGCTTCCCGATGCGGAGAGCGTTCCGTTCCTGACCGTCGATACCGCAGCAGCGACCGGCCGATAGCGAGACCGCGGCAGGCAGGCGAGGACCGCAGACTGGAAACCGCAAAGCGAAGTGCAAACCGCAGCCCGGAATAAGCGCAAACGCCAACCGACAGAAGCGCAAACCGCAGCCCGACAAAAAGGGTTGCAGAGAAACAGAAAAAAAATACCGCACTCCGAAAAGTGCGGTATTTCTTATTCCACAATATCCGAAGCCCCTATTTGGTTTCGGGCCGTCCGGCAGGGTGCTCCCCCGGAGTTCCGGACTCCTTCTTCTTGCTGTAGAGGAAACGCTTGATTTTGTGCGTCGGGGTTTTGACGAAGTCGTCCTTCTCCTCGACGACCTCCGAGATACGCGAGAAACGGTTGACCTTGGCATTCACGAAATCCAGAATCTCTTTTTTGAGCTGTTCGGTCTTGGCCTCCAACGCCTCTTTCTTGGAGGTCCACTCCTCGCGCCAATCGTCGATCATGCTTTCGATCTCGTCGCGGTTGAAGTGCACGAGGGCCACCAGACGGCCCTGCTGTTCGGTGACGATCGAATCGGCGATGTAGACATGCGAATTGAGGACGGTTTCGATGTCCTCCGGATAGATATTTTCGCCGCCCGGCCCCACGATCATGTTTTTCAGACGCCCCTTGATATAGAGCCATCCGTCCTTGTCGAATTCGCCGAGGTCGCCCGTCCGGAACCAGCCGTCGGCCGTAAATACCTCCTTCGTGGCTTCGGGATTCTTGAAATAGCCGAGCATGACGCTGGGCGAGTGCGCCACGATCTCGCCCTGACGGGTATCGGGATTGATATTCTCCAGCCGCAGTTCGACGCCCGGAGCCTGCGGACCGGTCGAACCGAGCCGCACCTGCGAGGGCGCGGCACCGGCCAGCAGCGGCGCAGTCTCGGTAAGTCCGTAACCGATGGCGTAAGGCACCTTGGCCTCCAGCAGGAATTTTTCGGCGTCTCCGTCGAGCTTCGCGCCGCCGATTCCGAGGAAACGCAGGCGGCCGCCGAAAAGCTTGAGCAGTTTCTTGCCCGCGACGCGGTGCAGGTAACGGCGCATGAAGCCGATCTTATAGAGCGTGCGCCAGAATCCGGTGGACTTGAATTTGGCGAGCACCTGCAAGCGGTAGATTTTTTCGATGATCAGCGGCACGATCAGCATCACCGAGGGACGCACCGCGCGCAACGCCGGCATCAGGGCCGAGGCCGTGGGCGGACGGTCCAGATATACGACCTGCGCGCCCATCGAGAAGGGATAGATCATGCCGATCGAACATTCGTACGTATGGGAGAGCGGCAGCACCGAAAGGAATACGTCGTCGGGCTGCACGGGGAAGATGCTCGACGAAATGCCCACCTGCGCGCAAAGCGCCGAATGGGTCAGCATCACGCCCTTGGGCTTGGAGGTAGTTCCCGAAGTATAGATGATGACCGCCAGATCATCGGGTTTGGGCACCGCCGTCGAACCTTGGGCATGGACCTGCTGGACGATGACTCCGAGGTTCTTGGTGCGGACCACGACGTTGAGCCGTCCGATGGTCTCTTTCGAAAGTTTGGTGAAAAGTTTGTCGGAGACGAGCAGCGCACGGGCCTCCGAATGCTCGATGATCATGTCCAGCTCTTCGCCCGAAAAGTCCGGAAGAATCGGCACGGCGATCATGCCGGCCGAAGTGACGGCAAAGTAGCAGACGCCCCAGTTGGGCATGTTGCTGCTCAGCAGGGCCACCTTGTCGCCGGCCTGCAGGCCGGCTCCCGTAAGGATTTCCTGCACCTTGGCAATACGACGGTCCACCTCGGCGTAAGTCACGTCGTCGCCTTCGAACATCGAAAATGCGACTTTCGACGCGAACTTTTCCACGCTGTTGCGAGCCAGTTCGTAAAGTGTATTGATGGTCATAATTTTTCGTTTTCAACTACGTCCGAATAACGTGAAAGTTTGGGGCGAAATTACTAATTTCCGGTTAAAAAACACTATTTTTGGGACAAATTTATCACTATGCTCGACTATCAGCACATCAAAAAACTTGCCGCCGACGCAGGATTCGATCTCTGCGGCCTTGCGCCCTGCGGCCACATGGCTCAGAACGAGGCGTGGCTCCGGGCGTGGCTGGGCAAGGGGTATCAGTCGTCGCTGACCTACATGGAACGCAATGTCGAGAAACGCGCCGATCCGCGCAAACTCGTCGAAGGGGCGCGTACGGCGGTGGTCTGCGCCGTAAGTTACAAAAACCGCATCGGCGAAGGGTATCCCCCCGGACACCGCACCAAAATCGCCTCCTATGCCTGCACGGCGGACTACCACACGACGATAAAGGGAATGCTGAACGGCATGCTGGAACATCTCAAAGCCGCCGATCCCGGACTCGGCGGCCGGGCGTTCGTCGATACGGCCCCGCTGCTCGAAAAACAGCTCGCCGTAGAGGCCGGACTGGGCTGGATAGGCCGCCAGTCGCTGCTCGTCACGCCCCGCCACGGCACCTATGTCCTGCTGGGCGAGCTGCTCCTGACCGACGAAGCCGACGCCTACGACGCCCCGTTCGAAGGGTCCCGCTGCGGCCGCTGCCGCAACTGCATCGAGAGCTGTCCCACGGGCGCCATCGTCGCCCCGAAGGTGATCGACACGGGTCGCTGCATCTCGTGCCACACCATCGAACGGGAGCCGTCCGGAGGAATCGACCTCGACGGCTGGATTTTCGGCTGCGACCGCTGCCAGAGCTGCTGTCCCCACAACCAGAAGGCGCCGATGCACGCCAATCGGGCGTTCGATCCCGTCTTCGACCCGCTGACGATGGATGCCGCAGCGTGGATGGCGTTGGACGAAACTGAGTTCGAAGCCCGCATGGGCGCAACGCCCCTGACCCGCAGCGGTCTGGCGCGCATCCGCGGCAATATCAAAACAGAATAAGCGCTTTCGCCCCGACTGCATAAGAGCCCTCCGGCGGTGCAAGAATTTACTCCGCCAGCGCGATGATTCGCCCCGGCAGTCCGAACCCCTCCCCCGACTGCGCAAGAAGCTCCCGGCAGTACGAAAAGTCACTCCGCCAGCGCGATGATTCGCCCCGGCAGTCCGAACCCCTCCCCCGACTGCGCAAGAAGCTCCCGGCGGTACGAGAAATCGCCCTGACTGCACAAAAAGCCCCCCTCGGCGAGACGAAAAAAGCGGATCCCCGCAAAGGGACCCGCTTCGTATCGCATGGATGAATATTCCTATTTCGAAAGCTCCGCGAGGGCTGCCTTGGCATTCTCGGCGGCGGGACCGTCGGTCACCTGCTTGAATGCGGCGATAGCCTGCGGCTTCATCTCCTTGGCGTTGTAGGCGGCGCCCAGCAGGTAGTACATCAGGCTCTTGTCGGCAGCGTCGGTCTGCGCGTCAGCAGCGGCCTGTCCCAGCTCGATCACCTTCGCATAGTCCTTCTTGTTGGCATAAGCCTGCAGACGAACGTTCTGGGCGAGTGCGCTTTCGGGATTCTTGGCCAGCAGGTCGTCGGCCATCTTGATAATGCCGTCGAAATCGTTGGCAGCCTGCATCTTGGCAACCATATTATTGGTATAGAGCGCCATGCCCTCCTTGGCCTTGGCTACATCCTCGGCGTATTTGGGATGGGTCTTGGCGGCGATGGCCTCGTAAACCTCCATACCCTTCTCATACTGTGCCATGTCGCCGCTGCTCATCGCCATTTCGCAGTAGCTCATCGCCAGATTGAGCGCCATGCCCGTATTGTCGGGGTCGGCGGCGTAACCCTTGGCGAAAATCTCCGAAGCGGTCGCGTAATCCTTATTGTTGAAAGCGTCGCCGCCCTGTATCTGGTAAATCTTGGCAACCCAGCCGTTCGATTTGGCCATCTGGTTCATATCGCCGTAAAGCTCCGACAGCTCGGCCGACTTGGTGAAATTCTTCAGCGCCTCCTCGTAATTCTTGGTTTTCAGTGCACTGCCGCCCAGCATGAAGTAGCATTTGGGAAGCGTGGTCTTGGCGGTGGCCACCAGCGAAGCGGCGGTCTCGTCGTCCATGCCCTTGTCGATTACCTCTTCGAATTTTGCGGCGGCTCCCGCGAAGTCCTTGTTTCCGAAAGCTGCTGCAGCTTCGTTATACACCGCCGTAAGATCCTGCGCCGAAAGCGACACCGTTGCCAGCAGCGCGATTACCGATACCAATAATTTTTTCATTTCCTATTCCGTTTTTTAAAGTTTTTCAGTTCGTGCACCCGTTTTCGGATACGTTGATCGCAAAAGTATATTTTTTTTCTTTTTTTTCAAAATCTAATTGCGCAAACCTGCGAAAAAAGAGGTCATCAACTCCTCGCATTCTTCGCCGAGCACGCCCCGCACCACCGTCGTTTTAGGATGGAACACCGTCTCCGAATAGCGTCTGTAACCCTTCTTCGGGTCGTCGGCGCCCCACACCACGCGGCCCACCTGCGCCCAGCCTGCGGCTCCGGCGCACATGATGCACGGTTCGACGGTGACGTACAGCGTGCAGCCCTGCAGGTATTTGCCGCCGAGGGTGGATGCGGCGGCGGTCAGCGCCTGCATCTCGGCATGGGCCGTAGGATCGGAGAGCGTCTCGACCAGATTATGGCCGCGTCCCACGACCGCGCCGTCGGCCACGACCACCGCGCCGATGGGCACTTCCTGCAACTGTAACGCTTTGCGCGCCTCGTTTAGTGCGAGACGCATGAATTTTTCATCGTTTTTTTTCTGATCTTCCACGGGCGGGATTTTTTGCAAAAGTAAGCAAAAAACTCTTTGCGACTGCTCCGCAGCACAAATAATATCTTCCGGGATTCCTTATTTCGCATCTTTTGTTTAACTTTGCGGGTTGCAAGGACAAATTGAACAAAAAACCATATTTCCTATGTACAGAACCCATACGTGCGGCTGTCTGAGAGCCGACGACGTAAACCGAACCGTCACCTTAGCCGGGTGGGTGCAGAAAGTCCGCAACCTCGGCGCCATGACCTTCATCGACCTCAGGGACCGTTACGGAATCACGCAGATCGTGGTCGAGGAGCACTCGCCCGCCGAAGCCCGCGAGACGGCCTGCAGGCTGGGCCGCGAATGGGTCGTCCAGGTGACCGGCAGGGTGATCGAGCGTTCGTCGAAGAACCCCAAAATGGCCACGGGCGACATCGAGGTGGCAGCCGAGAAGGTGGTCGTGCTCCATGAGGCTGAAGTTCCTCCCTTCACCATCGAGGAGACGTCGGACGGCGGCGACGACCTGCGCATGAAATACCGCTATCTCGACCTGCGGCGTCCGCCCCTGCAGCGCAACATGATCCTGCGGCACAAGATGGCGCAGGAGATCCGCCGCTTCCTCGATTCGGAGGGCTTCCTCGAAATCGAAACCCCCTATCTGGTCAACTCGACGCCCGAAGGCGCCCGCGACTTCGTGGTTCCCAGCCGCATGAGTCCCAACCAGTTCTATGCCCTGCCCCAGTCGCCGCAGACCCTCAAGCAGCTGCTGATGGTGGCCGGATACGACAAATATTTCCAGATCGTGCGCTGCTTCCGCGACGAGGACCTGCGCGCCGACCGTCAGCCCGAATTCACGCAGATCGACTGCGAAATGTCGTTCGTCGAGCAGGAGGACGTGCTGGAGATCTTCGAACGCTGGGCCAAGCACATGTTCAAGGAGGTGATGGACATCGAACTGACCGAGCCGCTGCGCCGCATGCCGTGGATCGAGGCGATGGAGAAATACGGTTCGGACAAACCCGACCTGCGCTTCGGCATGGAGTTCGCCGATATCACCGATCTGGCGAAAGGCCACGGTTTTTCGGTTTTCGACGATGCCGAATACGTCACCGGATTCGCCGCCGCGGGCTGCGCCGTCTACACGCGCAAGCAGATCGACGCCCTGACGGAGTTCGTCAAGCGCCAGCAGATCGGCGCCAAGGGGCTGATCTGGATCCGCGTCGAGGAGTCCGGCGTGAAGTCTTCGATCGACAAGTTCTACACGCCCGACGAGGTCCGCGCGATGGCCGACCGCTGCGGCGCCAAGGCCGGAGACATGGTCTTCATCCTCTGCGGCAAGAAGTTCAAGACGCTGACGCAGCTCTGCGCCCTGCGTCTGGAAGTGGCCCAGCAGCTGGGACTGCGCGACCCGAAAAAGTTCGCGCCGCTCTGGATCGTGGACTTCCCGCTCTTCGAGTGGGACGACGAGACGCAGCGCTATTACGCCATGCACCATCCCTTCACCTCGCCCAAGCTGGAGGACGTACAGTATATAGACAGCGACCCCGGCCGCGTACGCGCCAACGCCTACGACTTCGTCTGCAACGGCACCGAGATCGGCGGCGGTTCGATCCGTATCCACGACTCGAAACTGCAGGCCAAAATGTTCGAGGTGCTGGGCTTCACGGCCGAAGAGGCTCAGGTGCGCTTCGGCTTCCTGATGGACGCCTTCAAGTTCGGCGCGCCCCCTCACGGCGGTCTCGCCTTCGGCTTCGACCGGTTGTGTTCGCTGTTCGGCGGCTCGGATTCGATCCGCGACTACATCGCCTTCCCGAAGAACAACGCCGGCCGCGACGTGATGCTCGACGCACCGGGCTGCATCGACCAAGCCCAGCTGGACGAGTTGTGCCTCTCGCTGGTGAAACCCGCCGCGAAATAACCGGAATCCGGAACCGACGATACCCACGGGGCGCCGCTCGATCGCGGCGCTCCGTTTTTCGTCCCCGCTTTTCGCGGCACCGCATTTGCCTATCCGGGGAAAAATACCTATTTTTGAATCGCAAAACACATTTCGAACCATGTCAGCACCCTTAGCCGAACGCCTGCGCCCGAAAACCATCGACGATTACATCGGTCAGGAACATCTCGTGGGTAAAAACGGGGTGTTCCGCAAATTCTTCGAGACGGGCAACGTGCCGTCGTTCATCCTGTGGGGACCTCCGGGCGTGGGCAAGACCACGCTGGCGAAGATCGTCGCCACGCAGCTCGAACGCCCCTTCTTCACCCTTTCGGCCGTCACGTCGGGCGTGAAGGACGTGCGCGAGGTGATCGAGTCGGCCAAGAAACAGCGTTTCTTCGACGCCAAGCCGCCGCTGCTGTTCATCGACGAAATCCACCGCTTCAACAAATCGCAGCAGGATTCGCTGCTGGGCGCCGTCGAGCAGGGCACCGTGACGCTGATCGGCGCCACGACCGAAAACCCCTCGTTCGAAGTGATCTCGCCGCTGCTGAGCCGCTGTCAGGTCTACATTCTCCGCCCGATGGAGGACAAGGACCTGCAGACGCTGCTGGACCGTGCGCTCACGACCGACGCGGAACTCAAGGCCCGCGAAGTCGAAGTCCGGCAGACCGGCGCGCTCTTCAAATTCTCAGGCGGCGACGCCCGCAAACTGCTCAATATCCTCGACATCCTCGCCGGGGCGACCGACGGCAAGCTGACCATCACCGACCAGTACGTCACCGACTGTCTCCAGCAGAATATCGCGCTGTACGACAAAAACGGCGAACAGCATTACGACGTCATCTCGGCCTTCATCAAGTCGGTGCGGGGCAGCGACCCCAACGCCGCGATCTACTACCTCGCGCGCATGCTGGCCGGAGGCGAAGAGCCGCGTTTTCTGGCCCGGCGGCTGGTGATCCTCGCTTCGGAGGACATCGGGCTTGCGAACCCCAACGCCCTGCTGCTGGCCAACGCCTGCTTCGACACGGTACACAAGATCGGCATGCCCGAAGCGCGCATCACGCTGGCCGAGACGACGATCTACCTCGCCACCAGCCCCAAGAGCAACTCAGCCTACATGGCGATCAACAAGGCCATGTCGCTGGTCGAACACGACACCACCAACCGCCCCGTGCCGCTGCACCTGCGCAACGCCCCGACCAAGTTGATGGACAAGGCGGGCTACGGCAAAGGCTACAAATACGCCCACGATTTCGCAGGCAACTTCGCCGAGCAGGAGTTCCTGCCCGACACGCTGGCGGGCACCAAATTCTACGAGCCCAACACCGGCAACGCGACCGAAGCGAAAATCGCCGAACGCATGCGCGAACTCTGGCGCGACAAATACAAGTAAATGAAAAAGATCGGCATCATATCCGACACGCACGGCACCTTCGACGGCACGCTGCGGGAATTCCTCAAGGACGTCGATGAAATCTGGCACGCGGGCGACATCGGGTCGCTCGAACTGGCCGACGCCATCGCCGCGTTCAAGCCCCTGCGGGCCGTATCGGGCAACATCGACGGCGGCCTTACGCGCCGCGTATACCCCGATTTCCTCTCGTTCGAATGCGAAGGGGTCCGGGTCCTGATGACCCACATCGGCGGCTACCCGCGCCGCTACGACCCGCGCGCCGTGGCGAAGATCCAGTCCCTGCGCCCGAAACTCTTCATCGCCGGACACTCGCACATCCTCAAAGTCGCCTACGACCCGGTTTACGACCTGCTGCACGTCAATCCCGGCGCCGCCGGAGAGTACGGGTTCCACAAAGTCCGCACCGCCGTGCGGCTGGTCATCGACGGCGCCGACATGCGCGACATGGAGGTCGGCGAATGGCCGCGGAGATAGCAGAAACGGGAATAAAATATGCGGCGTGATGACGCCGCATATTTTGTTACTACTTGACAAGTCCGCCGCCTAACGGCCCCATCCGAAACGCAATCCGACAGAGAACCCGCCGAAAAAGCCCTCGTTAGCGAGCAAGGGTTCGGAATCATATCCGAAATTCCAAGAGGCGAAATCACCGATATACCGCGCGGCAACCTCCAGATAAAGGTTGCGGGATACCCGGAAATCGAGTCCCAAGGCGAGACTGACGACCGGAGCCGCCAAGCCTTCGCGGCTCTCCCCGGCATCCGTCTGAATCGAAGCCGTATAGACATTCACGCCCAAACCTCCGCGCACGAAATAGAACGATCCCATACGCTGAATGTAAAAACGGCGCTCGTAATGCGGAATCACCGCGAAAATATCGACTGAGGTGCCCGGATCTGCTCTTCTTTCGGAAGCGGAAGCACTCTCCAGACTGCGATAGGCCAACTCGGCATGAATGCCGTTCCTGCCGTCGAAAAAATAGGCATACGAAACAGTCGCCCCGTGCGTATGCACATATGTATTCGAAAGGAAATCGTACGTCGCACCCAGCATGTGCGGCAAGGCGGGCGCTTTCAGTCCGAAACGGGTCTCGGCCGGTTTCAGTTTGTCGTTCGGCGTACGCACCACCCGCTCGTCGCCGATTTCAAGATAATCGACTTGGGTCACGGGAATAAAATGCGACGTTTCGGGGTCGTCCGCAGGAAAAAAGAAAACGTTGCCGGCCCGGTTGCTCGAATCGGAAACCTTACATTCGATCACACGGCCGTCTTTGGTGTGAATCCGGTCCTGAGCCATACACGCACAGCCCGCAGACAAAAACAAGAACGCAAAAAAGAACTTTATCATTTTCAAGAGGGATTGATGGGATATACAAATATATTATAATTATCGGATACTTTGCCGCTTTTAACGTCCGAAAAGCATATTCCGGCAAAAATTTATTATATTTGGGCCACATCCTGCGCAAACAGGCATGGAGGACGGCCGGGTTATTCCGTACAATTCATCTTGCTACCGCAGGGGAATTACAGATGTCGCCCGGCATACCCGCGTCCCCGGAACACCCGATTCGATCCCGAAGGGTAGGGGATCATCATTTATTTAACCAATATCGGTATGATAAGAAAATCCTATTTCAAATTCGCAGCTCTCCTGAGCATGTGTATCGCTGTCTCCTGCAGCGACGACGACCCCGGAAAAGGAGGGGGGGGGAAATCTGAGGTAAAGGTCCCCGAAAATGCGGTCGATCTCTCCGCCGCCGGAACCGCAAACTGCTACATCGTAAAACCGGGCGGCACGGTCGTGTTCGACGCGCAGTACAAAGGCAACTCCACGACCGAAAGCATCGGCGATCCCGTCACTGCCGAACTCGTCTGGCAAGACGCCAAAAATCTGATTCAGGACATCTATTACGTCTCCAAGGAGAAAAAAATCGTCGCCGTGACCGCTCCGGGCACAAGCGGCAACGCCGTCGTCGCGGCCTGCGGCGCCGACGGAGAGATACTCTGGAGCTGGCACCTGTGGATCGCCGACTACGATCCCGCCGCATCGCTCTACACCACCCCGGCCAACGCTTCGGGCACGACATGGACCTTCATGGACCGCAACGTCGGCGCCACGACCAACGCCCCCGACAGCTTCGACTGCCACGGCATGATCTACCAGTGGGGACGCAAAGACCCCTTCACCTCGGCCGGAACGTTCACCATAATCAACGAGGATTACAGCTATCAGGTGGACGGCGAACGCCCCATTTACAACATCCTCAACGAAGAACTTCCCAAAATGCGCACCCGCGCCGAATACCACGGAACGATCGCAAAGTCGCTCCGCAATCCGGCAGTATTCTATGCCATGACTTACAATTTCACCGGAGAAACGGATGAATACGGACAGGAAATCGTGCTGAACGACTACCGGACCTCTGTGGAGCGGGATTAAAATGATGTAACGACCTAATAAATCAGGTCGTTACATTTTTGTATAGGATAATAGGTAACGAAAAAGTAACGGTTTATTTTCAACTTGTTGCGCTCAAATACCGCATTTCAAATAACCTATTGCAAGATACGAAAAATTTTTGGAATTGGCAAATAGTCAAGAGTTGTTAGATGCAACCTGTTTCTTTTACAATTTCTGAAGTGTATTGTCCAAAATCGAACCTCCGTATTTGTGATTTTTGTTATATGTTTTATGATTACTATTACCACTTTAGAATGCATATTTGAATATAAACTGAGTTCCTTTCTCCTGTACAGATTCCTGTTCCAAGAAAAAAGAGTTCAGACGTATCTTGTTTTCTTGAAGGATATGTCTGGGAATCTTCCTGATAGATATTGGCCGTGTATTTAATGACGGTCTTTTTATAAAAAAAATCGATGAACAGATTCATTGTCAGTATCTATAATAAGTTTTCTCAGCTCATCAATTTTTGCGTGAAGCTGTTTCTGCTGTTTAGAATCTGGAAACGCAACTCCTTCTAAGATCCAGCATCCGGTATATATACTTGCTTAGGATGAGTGGTCTTTGATTATTCTATAATTATAAACCTGTTGGTTGAATTAGATTAGTGAATATTTTATCAGCCCAATCGGACGAAGATTAACGAAATTGCCCTATTGCATAAACGTCATAGCTGCGATTTTGCCTGCCATACGGGTAAAGAGACCGCAGGATTGCTTTGCATAGTTTCGTATCATCATGAGATTGTCGTTGAGTTGGGAGAATATTGTTTCTATACGCTTGCGGAATCTCTTGTATGTCCGGGATGGCGGACGCCAGTTTTTCTGATTCAGCCGATACGGGACTTCAAGAGTTATATTAGCTGTCTCAAAGAGGTTTTTCTGAACCTCGGCACTGAGATAACCTTTGTCTCCAAGCATCATACAGTCATGATATTCCCAACGCACATCATTGAGGTAATGGATGTCATGTACGCTTGCCGCAGTCATGTCATAGGAATGTATCACACCTCGTATCCCGCACACAGCATGGAGTTTATAACCGTAATAGTGCAGACCTTGCGAGGCGCAGTATCCCCAATCCGGAGCGGCCTCCGCGTTGTCTCGGCCCATGACACAACGTTTCGCCCTTGCGTTCTGGCAGACCTTTACCGGCTTGGAATCAATGCAGAACACGTCCTCAGATCCGTCAATGGCGACAGCAACCTCCTTGCGGATTTCCTCGGCAAGTCTGGCCGTCAGCTTACGACGGACATTGAACTGCCGGCGGCTGATCTGGTTTGGCAAATCGTCCTTGCACTCATGTCGCAGACGATGAAAAAGAAGATTTTCGCTATCGAATCCGAAAGCCTCGGCGGTTATGCCGAGAGCGACGACTTCGAGGTCGGAAAACTTCGGAACAACGCCACAACGGGGTACGTTTCCAAGTTCATTTACACGATTCCCAGCGAAATCCTTGCAGATTCCGAGAATTCTAACGAAATTTGCTATGAAGTTGCGCATAAGCAGAGCAATAGTAGTTAACGGTGTGATTACCACTAATTTGCTAATAATCTGCAATTTGTGCAACTTTTTCATTTATAAATATTGGGAAATTTAATTCAACCAACGAGTATAAAAGATTATCTGAAAGCCGTGTCAAAAGATGTTAATTAATCCTTTTTTTGACAAATTTCGGGCAAAAGTGAATGAATGCGCACCACAAAAACGGGCGGCAGAATGCCTGCCGCCCGTAAAGTATTGGGTTTCGCGTCACTGCTCGGCGATTATTACCGCCGTGGGAACGCTTCGCTCCCGTAGCGCGACGTCCTGCGCAGTCGTACCGGGCGTGTCGCTGGGCATGTTGAGCACCCGTCCCTCCCGGCCCACGAAGGTCGAGGAGCCGCCGCCGTCGAGATTGATCGCTTCGACACATCCCAGCGAGATCATTTTGTCGGCCAGTTCGGGCAGTGTCATACCGGCGCTGCCCCGCTTGTTGCGTCCGTCGCAGACCACGATGACCAGTTTCCCGTCCTCCGTGGCGCCGATGGCCGTCCGGGGATGCCGCGCAAGCCCCTGCAGACCTCCGCAGTCGAAAATCTCTTTCCAGTAGTTCTCCTCGGCCACGTTCCGGCCCCCGTGGACCAGCATCGGGCCGCCGCCGATGGCGTTGTAGGGCTGCCAGCGGCGTCCGCCCGCCGTGTGCGAGGTCGGTGGCGCCGGCATGAACGTCATGGTCTTCTCGTTGTTGCCGAGCGCGGACGGGAAAGCATAGGGACAGTTGTCGTCGTCGGCCACGCAATAGACCCAGGCCGCCTCGAAACTTCCGTCGCGCAGCTGCCCCAAAGCGGCCCGCACGGGGAAGAAATGCGTGTAAGGATTTGTGGACCATATCCAATCCTCCTGCACGGCGAGCGATCGGACCACACCCCGGTCGATGAGCAGGCTAACCGAAGTCGTACCGCCGAAGAAACCCCCGTTGACGGCCAAATACGGCGTACCGTCTCCCGATTCGGCGAATGCCGAGAAATAGGCCGTCGGCTTCTTCGCTGCGGAGAACTGCGGACGGAACCGCAGGTCCGGATTCGCCTTGAAATCGACGATGGCGTAGAAGCCCAGGCACTTCGAGCCGTTCGCAAGTTCCTGCGTAAACTCATCGACCGTAAGACCCTTCGGATAACCGGGCAGACCTTCCGGATTTTCTTCGCCGCCGTCGCCGCCCGGATCGTCCCCTTCAGAGAGAGCCGGAGGAGTCTGGTGCTCCTTCTCGCTGCATTGTACGCAGGTGCAGCACAACAGAAGGGCTACCAACAGCATATAACCGAGATTTTTCATGTGCATCATACAAATGTTTATTCATTTCATGGAAGCAAAGATAATTAATTTACGGTAATATAAAACTTTTCAGCGTAAATATTTTTACTTTGTATGATGTTTTGAATAATTTTATTAATTTTGCCATCAAAGCAATCGATCGCTCACCCAAACCCTGCCCGATATGAAAATACCGAGATTTATTGCCTGCCTTACGGCGCTGCTCTGCATGGCCGCTGGCTGCCGCTCTGAGGACGATGCCGCCGTCCGCGCACTGGCCCGGCGGATCATTCCCGAGCACGAAAAACAGTTCCGCTTCGAGCGTCTTACCGATACGACCGAGTGTTTCGAACTGGAATCCCGCGGCTCAAAGATCATCGTGCGCGGCAACAGCTCCGCCTCGATTGCCGTGGGACTGAACCATTACCTGAAGAATTACTGCCTGACGACCGTCTCGTGGCATGCCTGCAATCCCGTGGAGATGCCTGCCGTGCTACCGCGGATCGACGAAAAAGTCCGCGTCGAATCCCGCGCACGAGAGCGTTTCTTCCTCAATTACTGCACGTTCGGGTACACCATGCCGTGGTGGGGATGGACCGAATGGGAACGCTTCATCGACTGGATGGCGCTTCAGGGCGTAACCATGCCGCTGGCCATCACGGGGCAGGAAGCTGTCTGGCAGCGGGTATGGACCCGGCTCGGACTTTCGGACGAAGAGGTCCGCGCCTACTTCACCGGTCCGGCCCACCTGCCTTGGCACCGCATGTCGAACATCGACCGCTGGCAGGGTCCGCTGCCCGAGGAGTGGATCGACGGCCAGCTGGCGTTGCAGCAGCGTATTCTGGCGCGCGAACGCGAACTGGGGATGAAACCCGTGCTGCCGGCCTTCGCGGGACACGTTCCGCAGGAGCTCAAAAGACTCCATCCCGATGCCCGGATCACACGCGTGAGCTACTGGGGCGGCTTCGACGATCGATACCGGTGCAGTTTCCTCGACCCGATGGACCCGCTTTTCGCGGTCATCCAGCGGGAGTTCCTCACCGAACAGACCCGTCTGTTCGGCACGGGCCATATCTACGGCGCCGATCCGTTCAACGAGATCGACGCCCCGACGTGGGATCCTGAAACGCTCGCCGGAATGTCGCGCCACATCTACGAGTCGATGGCGGAGGTCGATCCCGAGGCGGTGTGGCTCCAGATGGGTTGGCTCTTCTATGCCGATCCGACGCACTGGACCGCGGAGAACATCCGCGCCTTCCTCGGCGCCGTGCCGCAGGACCGGCTGCTGATGCTGGATTACTTCTGCGAATTCACAGAGATCTGGAAGCAGACCGAAAAATTCCACGGCCAGCCTTACTTGTGGTGCTACCTCGGCAATTTCGGGGGCAACACGATGCTATCGGGCAATTTCCATACCGTGAGTGCCCGCATGGAGGACGCTTTCGCCCATGGCGGCGACAACCTGCGCGGCGTGGGCTCGACGCTCGAAGGCTTCGGCGTTAACCAGTTCATGTACGAATTCGTGCTGGACAAAGCGTGGAACACGGGCATTGCGGACGACGAGTGGATCGCACGCCTGGCCGACCGCCGCACGGGATTCCGCGACCCCGCGGCCCGCACCGGCTGGCGGACGCTCTGCGACAGCGTCTACACGCTGCCCGCGCAGACCGGACAGTCTCCGCTGACCAATGCGCATCCCGCGCTGGAGGGTAACTGGCACTGGACCACCAAGCCCACGACGGGCTACCGTTTCCCGACCTTGTGGCGGGTTTGGGAAGAGCTGCTCGCTGTGGACAGCGAACGCGACACCTACCGTTTCGACGTAGTGAACATCGGCCGGCAGGTGCTGGGCGACTACTTCCTGATAGAACGCGACCGTTTCGCCGCGGCCTATGCGCAGCACGATCGGAAGGCGATGGACGCCGCCGCCCGACGCATGACCGGATTGCTTGCGGACATCAACCTGCTCACGGCCTGCCACCCCGAGTTTTCGCTCGAGCGGTGGATCGCCGCGGCGCGCGGCTTCGGCAGCGACAACGCTTCGAAAGATTACTACGAAACCAACGCCCGCATGCTCATCTCGGTTTGGGGCGACAGTTACCACCTTACCGATTACGCCAGCCGCACATGGTCCGGAATGATTTCGACCTACTACGCTCCCCGCTGGCGGCTCTTCATCGAACGCGTGATGGAGGCGGCCCGCACGGGCCGGATGTTCGATCATGAGGCTTTCGACCGCGAAATCCGCGACTTCGAATGCCGATGGGCCGACGCCTCCCACCCGCTTACTTTCCCCGAAGCGGGAGACGCCGTGCGGACGGCGCGCGAACTGGCCTCGAAATACAAACCGCTGTTCGACGCCGAGCGGTAGGGCGTCGTACCTATTTATATAAAACCCCGGACTTTTTCGTTCAGTCCGGGAGTTTTCCGTTCGCAGAGGGCCGCTTCTCAGAACAGCCCCAGCGACTTGCTGCGCGCCAGTATGCAGGCGCCCATCACTCCAGCGCGTTCGCCCAGGGTCGAGAGGCGTATCTGCGTATCCTTGTTGACCAGCATCAGCGAGTATTTGTTGATGGCGTTGCGCACGGGCAGCATCAGGTACTCCTTGGCCACCGAAAGCGTACCGCCGATAACGATCACCTCCGGATTGAACATGTTGATAAGCCCCGCGATGGCCTTGCCGAGCGTGTGCCCCACCGACTCCAGAATCTCGATGGCCAGCACATCCTCCTTCAGCAGCGCGGCCAGAATATCATTCAGCGTGATCTCCTCGCCTTTTTTGTATTTCTCGGAAAGCATCGACACGCGTCCCTCCTTGAGTTTCTCCAGAAAAATCCGGTGCATGGCCGAACCGGAAGCCCCCGTCTCAAGACAGCCGCGTTTGCCGCAGCGGCAGATGATCTCGTTGTCGAGCAGCGGAAAATGGCCGAATTCGCCCGAAAAGCCCGACTTGCCGTAAAATATCTTGCCGTCGATGATCATCCCCAACCCCAGTCCCCAGCTGGCGTTAATGTAGAGCATCGTCTTCTCGGAGTGGGCGTCGCCGTACATATATTCGCCGTAAGTGGCGGCACGGGTGTCGTTCTCGATGTAGACCGTCGTGCCGAGACGCTCTTCGAGCAGCATCGTCAGCGGCTGTTCCTCGACGAAGAAATAGCTGTAACTGTATCCGGTCTGCGAATTGACGCGGCCCGAAATATTCACCCCGACGGCCAGCACCTTGTCGCGGGCGATCTTGCGCGCACGGATGAAATTCTGAATCACGTCGCAAAGACGGTCCAGCGAACGGGGATCGTTGTCCATCAGAAAATCGACCGTCGTTTCATCGATCAGCTGTCCCTTGAAATTGATGGCGGCCATCATGACCGAATCCTTGCGCAGATCGACGCCGACGAAATACCCGGCATAGGGATTCAGGCCGTAGATATTCGGCCGTCGTCCGCCGGCCGTCCCCTGCTCGCCGAAATTGTGCACGAAGCCCTCGTCGATCAGCTCCCCGATGAGTTTGGTCACGGTCGGCACGCTCAGATTCACGGCCTTGCTCAGATCGGTGATGCTCGAATCGCCGCCGAGAATGTACTGACAGATAATCTGCTGTTTGAGAATAGCGGCCTTGTTGCCTTCCGTGGCCAGTTTGAGGAACGAATTGGTCATTTCGTCGGGGTGTTTGATTTACGTCTTTACGATTGGGTAAAGATAAAAATAAATAGCGAGTCGGGCAAACATTCTGCGGAAAATGCGCCCCGAGCCGCGAATTTATAACGAATGTCGCCATGCGGACCGTTCATTCGCAGAAACTTTACGATCGTACCCCGATCGGCCGCCGCCCTTCCTGCGAACGAGCTCCACCTGCAAAATAAACATATTTGTGACAAAACCGCTGTTGAATGAATTTTATCACCAAAACCGCTTGTGATAATAATTTTTATTATTACATTTGCTCGTGATTTAACGCCACCTTTATTATAACCAAACCGCCATGCAGATCAAAGGAACCTTTCTGGACGAAATCAGCCACGACATTCCCCACCAGAACTGGGGCGAAAAGGAGTGGGACGCCGATTTCGGACACATGCACCGGGCCGGTATCGAGCACGTGATACTCATCCGCTGCGGCTACCGCCGCTGGCAGACCTTCTCCTCGCAGGTGCTCACCTCGGAGGAACGCTGTTACGAACCGCCCGCGGACCTGGTCGGGATGTTCCTGCGCCTGAGCGAAAAGTGGGGCATGAAATTCTGGTTCGGGCTCTACGACTCGGGCAAATACTGGGCATCCGGGGATTATCTGCACGAGGTGGAGCTCAACTGCCGCCTGATCGACGAGGTGTGGGCCCGTTACGGGCATCACGCCGCTTTTGGCGGATGGTACATCTCGCAGGAGTGCAGCCGCAACACGGGCAAAATCATCGACCTCTACGCCCGGCTGGGCCGTCACTGCAAAGCCGTCTCGGGCGGACTGCCGACGCTGATTTCCCCCTACATCGACGGCAGCAAGAACATCAGCCAGTACACCGACCGGACCACGCGCACGGGCGGCGTCACGGCCGAGAGCCACGAGGCGGAGTGGGACGCCATTTTCCGGGGGATTCAGGGCGCGGTGGACATCGTGGCCTTTCAGGACGGGCACGTCGAATACGACGAGCTTCCGGAATTCCTCCGCATCAACAAGCGGCTGGCCGACCGCTACGGCCTGGAGTGCTGGACCAACACCGAGACTTTCGACCGCGACATGCCGATCAAGTTCCTGCCGATCAAGTGGGAGAAGCTGCGTCTGAAGTTGCGGATGGCCGAGGAGGCGGGTATCGATCAGGCCATCACCTTCGAATTCTCGCATTTCATGTCCCCGCAGTCGGCCTACCTGCAGGCGGGGCACCTCTACGACCGATACCTCGAATACTTAAATACTTCGAAGAAATGAAAAAAACGCTGTTCCGCGGCCTGCTCGGCGCCGCACTGACGATACTTGTCTGCCTGCCCGCCGCATCGCGCGGCAAAGGTCCGAAGAAGACGTGCGAATTCACGGATGCGGATTTCCGCACCGAAAAGATCCTCGAAGCCCTCCCCATCCGCGCCACGTTCCTCGACGAGGTGAGCTGGGACATTCCCCATCAGAACTGGGGCGTGAAGGAGTGGGACGCCGACTTCAAGGCCATGAAGCAGATGGGAATCAACACCGTCGTGCTGATCCGCGCCGGGCTCGGCAGCTGGATCGCGGCGCCGTTCGATTGCCTGCTCCGGACCGGAAAGGTCAAGTATCCGCCCGTGGATCTGGTGGAGATGTTCCTCGCGCTGTCCGACAAGTACGGAATGGATTTCTGGTTCGGGACCTACGACTCGTGCTACCACTGGCACGTGGGAGAGTATGAGAAGGAGATCGAACTGAACATGCAGCTCATCGACGAGGTGTGGGCCAAATACGGCCACCACAAATCGTTCCGGGGCTGGTACCTCTCGCAGGAGATCAGCCGCCGCACCCGCAACGTATCGAAGATATACGCCGCGATGGGCCGGCACGCCAAGGAGATATCGGGCGGGCTGAAGACGATGATCTCGCCCTACATCCACGGCGTCAAGACCGATCAGGTGATGGCCGGCGACAAGGCGATCACCGTCGAGGAGCACCGCCGCGAGTGGGACGCGATTCTGAGCGACATCGCCGGAGCCGTGGACATCCTCGCTTTCCAGGACGGACAGGTCGATTACGACGAACTCTACGACTACCTGGTGGTCAACCGCGAGCTGGCCGAACGCTACGGCATGGAGTGCTGGACCAACGTCGAATCGTTCGACCGCGACATGCCCATCCGTTTCCTGCCGATCAAATGGGAGAAATTCCTCTTCAAGCTCGACGCCGCACGGCGCGCCGGGATGCAGAATGTCATCACGTTCGAATTCTCGCACTTCATGAGCCCCAATTCGTCCTACACCCAAGCGGGACACCTCTACAACCGCTATATGGAATACATGAACTATCTCCAACACAAAAAATAAAGAACCTCCCATGATCGATTTCAAACAACTGGCGTGTCTGAACCGGGACGAACTGCTCGAAAACGTGGTTCCGTTCTGGCTCACCCACTCGCAGGACGAACGATACGGCGGCTACTTCACCTGCCTCGACCGCGGGGGCGACGTCTACGACACCGACAAATTCGTCTGGCTGCAGGGACGGCAGGTGTGGCTATTTTCGATGCTCTACAACCAGGTCGAGAAGCGTCCCGAATGGCTCGAATGCGCCGTACAGGGGGCGGAGTTCCTCCGTAAACACGGCCACGACGGCAATTACAACTGGTACTTCTCGCTCACGCGCGAAGGCCGGCCGCTCGTGGCTCCCTACAACATCTTTTCCTACACGTTCGCCACGATGGCCTTCGCGCAGGCGGCTCTCGCCACGGGCAGCGACCAATATGCCGAAATCGCCAAGCGCACCTTCGCGCGGATTCTCGAAAAACGCGACAACCCCAAGGGACCGTGGTGCAAGACCGTCCCGGGCACGCGCGACCTGAAGGATTTCGCCCTGCCGATGATCCTCTGCAACATGGCGCTCGAAGCGGAGCAGATGATCGACCCCGCGCTGCTCGACGCGACGATCCGGGATTGCATCCACCAGGTCATGGAGGTCTTCTACCGCGGGGAGCTGGGGCTGATCGTCGAGAACGTCGCAGCGGACGGCGAGCTCTCCGACTCGTTCGAAGGCCGGCAGATCAATCCCGGCCACACGCTCGAAGCTATGTGGTTCATCATGAACCTCGGCGTGCGGCTCAACGACCGGGCGCTGATCGACAAGGCCGTAAAGATCGCGCTCGACACGGCTGAATATGGCTGGGACAAGGAGTACGGCGGCCTGTTCTATTTCATGGACCGGCTCGGACACCCGCAGCAGCAGCTCGAATGGGACCAGAAACTGTGGTGGGTGCATATCGAAGCGATGATCGCGATGATCAAGGGATACCGCCTCACCGGTTCGCAGGCGTGTCTCGACTGGTTCCTCCGGCTGCACGACTACACCTGGTCGCATTTCAAGGACCCCGAATACCCCGAATGGTTCGGCTATCTGAACCGCCGCGGCGAGGTGCTGCTCCCGCTCAAGGGCGGCAAATGGAAAGGCTGTTTCCATGTACCTCGCGGTCTGTACCAGTGCTGGAAAATACTCGACGAGTGCCAATAACCCAAACATAAAACTATGCGAAAAATGCCTTAATCAACCATTTCGAGCGGAGCACGTCTCCCGTCACAAAAATCTAAACCTATTGCAACCCTAATTTTATGAGAAACGTTTACAAAATGAAACCTTCAGGCATTCGCTGCCTATTGAGCAGCGTATTAGCCGTGGTCTCCATGGCGATCACAGGCACCAATGTAGCTGAGGCGCAAGGACTTTCAGTCTCCGGAAGAGTGACCGACGCAAGGGGGGGGGAAATTTCGGGTGCTACGGTCATCGTAAAAGGTGACAACACCCGGGGAACTACCACCGATGCACAGGGACAGTATGCTATCGAGGTCTTGTCCTCCGACGATGTGCTGGTCTTCAGTTTCCTCGGTTACAAAACTGCAGAAGTGGCCGTCCGCGGCCGCAAAACCCTGAACGTCCAACTGGAAGAGGACGCCACGCTGGTGGATGAAGTGGTCGTAGTGGGATACGGCACACAGAAACGACAGTTTCTCGTAGGCTCCGTGTCCCAGGTCTCCAGCAAGGAGTTGCTGAAGGCCCCGATGACCAACGTATCGAACATGATGACCGGCAAATTGCCGGGAGTGACGAGTATTCAGCGTTCGGGACAGCCCGGCAGCGACGGCACCACGATCTTCGTCCGTGGTGTCTCCTCGTTCAACAATTCCAGCCCGCTTTGCATCGTCGACGGGGTGGAGCGTATGATTAATACGGTCAACCCCAACGACATCGAATCGATCTCCATCCTCAAGGATGCCGCCACCTCGGCCATCTACGGCGTACGCGGAGCCAACGGCGTTATTCTGATCACCACCAAAACCGGCTCGAAGGGCGCTGCTACCATTTCATACGACGGCTCGGCGACTTTCACCACCAATGTCGCCATGCCCGAGATGCTTAACGCCCAGGACTACATCGGCTGGCACAACAAGGCTCGCGAGATGGACGGATTGAATCCGCTGTGGACGGATGAGGTGATCGCCGGTATGAAGGAAAAAGGGATATACGGTGAAACGGACTGGATGGATCTGCTCTTCAAGAACTACGGTTTCACACACCAGCACAACATCTCCGCTACGGGAGGTACCGACCGCGTAAAATACTATACGAGCATCGGTATGATGAATCAGGACGGTATCCTGCCCAATACCTCTTACCAGCGTTTCAACGTGCGCGCCAACATCGACACGAAGATCGCCAAGAATTTCAATCTGAACGTCAATATCGCCGCATTCCGCGAAGACACCCACGCACCCGGATACTCTCTTGGCACGCAGGGTGAGTTCAACCCCATCTCGCAGGCGCTCTTCTCGTTGCCGATCATCGCTCCGACCTATAATGACCTGCCGCAAGGTTATATGAGCGGCGTATACACGCAGCAGCCCATTGCCGCGGTCAACAAGAGCGGTTTTCAGGATACGAAGCGCTGGCAGTTCGAGGGAAACGCCAAATTGGAATACGATTTCGGCAGCATCAAGGCGCTTGAAGGACTCAAGGCCGCCGTACACGTTGCATACGACTATTCGAATACGGGCAACCGCAATATGCTGCAATCGTACCAGCTGATGTCATTCTCGCCCACGACGATGAATTCCACAGTCGTGAATGCATCGGGAGTCAATGTCAACAGCAGCTTCAACAAATCGTCGTCGTTCGGAGACGGATTCACCGTTCGCCCGACGCTGACCTACAACCGCGAATTCGGGCGTCACAGCGTAGGCGGCCTGTTCTTCTACGAGCAGAAAAAAACCTACTCGGACACAATGACCGGCTATAAGGCGGGGTATTTCGCCCCCTATCCGGTCGATCTTTCGATCGGCACCACGTGGGAAGGCATCACAACCCCCGTAACCGGTTCGTTCAGCGAAACGAGTATCGCCAGCTACGCCGGCCGTTTCAACTACGCATTTGACAAGAAATATCTGGTCGAATTTACATTCCGCGCGGACGGTTCCTACAAGTTCGCCCCCGAAAACCGCTGGGGATTCTTCCCGTCCGCAGCCGTCGGCTGGGTCATGTCCGAAGAGAAGTTCTTCAAGCAGGCACTCCCGAAAATCGACTTCTTCAAGCTGCGCGCCTCTTACGGCGAACTGGGTATGGACGATACGAGCCCTTATCTCTATGTGCAATCCTACAGATCGACCGCACCCTCCTACAGCTATATCATAGGCGGCAAGGGTCAGACGACCTATTACACCAGCAACTATGTCTACAAGGACCTTACCTGGTCGCGTTCGCGCAGTTTCAACGTGGGCCTGGACCTGAGCGCTTGGGGCGGAAAACTGGGCATCGAATTCGATTGGTTCTACAAGGTTACCGACAATATCCTCGAACAGGTCGGCGGTTCCTACGCACCCTCCCTGGGAGGCAACGTACCGTCATACAAAAACTCCGGCAAGGTAGATAACCGCGGCTTCGAGCTGGTGCTAAAACACAACAATCACTTTGCCAGCGGTTGGCGGTATTCGCTGACGGGTAGTCTCTCGTGGGCCCGCAACCGGGTTCTCGCCAAACAAATTTCCGACAACCATCCGATGTACCGTGCCATCCTGGGCAAACCGATGGGTACGCTCTACGGGTACAAGGCGATCGGACTCTATCAGACCGAAGAGCAGATCGCCAATTCGCCGACGGCTCCTTCGGGAGAGAAGCGTCTGGGTGACCTGATGTATGCCGACGTCAACGGCGACGGCAAGATCGAGCAGTCGCAGGACTTCATCAAAATCGGCCGCGGCTATACCCCCGAGATGAACTTCTCGCTCAATATGGAGGTGGCATGGAAAAACCTCTATCTTACAGCCCTCTGGCAGGGTGTAGCCATCTGCGATTATCAGCTCAGCGCGGCATACTATTCGGGCGTTTTCGACAACACGATGTACACCCGTCCTTTCTACGGCAACGGCAACGCACCCTATTATCTCGTGGAGAGCGCCTGGCGTGAAGACAACCGCAATGCCGACTATCCGCGTCTGAGCACCGTAGCCAACGGCAACAACGCATGGCCTTCGTCCTGGTGGGTGAAAAACGGGGCATATCTTCGTCTGAAGAACCTCCAGATCGGCTACTCGCTCCCCGAACACATTCTGAAAAATACCGGTATCGGCCGGGTAAATATCTACGTGGCAGGAACCAATCTGCTGACTTTCAGTGCATTCAAATACGTGGACCCCGAAATGCCGTCGGTCAACAACGGTTACTACCCGCAACAGCGGACCTACAGTATCGGAGTCAATTTATCCTTCTAACCGCTAAAGCAACTGAACCTATGAAAAAGATCATATTCATACTCGGTCTGGCGGCCGTCGTATTGGGCACCTCCTGTTCCGACGTGCTGGACCTGAATCCGGCGGACCGGTTTTCGCCGGCGACCGTCTGGTCCACCACCACTACGGCTGATAAATACGTCATCGGACTCTACTCCATCTTCGGGGCAAACACCGAGATGCGCGGCGGCGATGCCTATGCGTCGCCCCGATTATCGGATGCCTATTCCGACATCCTGAAAAGCACCTCCTGGAATCAGTACAACCACAACTTCAACGCCACGCTCCTCCAGGAAACGGCTTTCAACAGCAACTCCGCCGGTGCGTTCGAGTGCTGGTCGAGTCATTATGACCGCATCCGCCGCGAAAACGAATTCCTGCGCGACGCGGCCGAATTCGGCCGCAAATTCGGTGAGGACTGGCTCAAGATTCGTATCGCCGAAGTGCGTTTCTGCCGTGCCTACGCCTATTTCATGCTGTGCCGGGTTTACGGCGGGGTGATTCTTCGCACCGAAGTCGACGGCCCTGAGCAGAACGACAAAGCCCGTTCGACGGAGGAAGAGTGCTGGGGCTTCATCATTAACGAACTGAAGGAACTGGCTCCCGACCTGCCCTTGAAATGGGACAGCGACAACTCGGGCCGCGCCACTCAAAAAGCCGCATACGGTCTGTTGAGCCGCGTAGCGCTCTACGCTGAAAAATGGGATGTCGCCGCACAGGCCGCACGCGATTGCGCCACGGCAGAGGGTAATCTGGACCTGTCGAAGAACGGCTATGCCAAAATCTTCGAACTCGGCATCAACAGTCCCGAAGTACTCTTTGCCGTAGAATTCAAATCCAGCGTGATCGACCATGCCTACGACGCCTACGTGCGGCCCTCGGGCGATACAAAGGAGTTAGGCAAGCAGGTTTATTCGGGATTCGTTCCCACCAGCGAATTGGTCGACAGCTATGAAATGGCAGGCGACGGCGGCAATTTCTCCTGGGAGAAACACGGTAAGGATCCCTATGCGAACCGTGAACCGCGCTTCTACGCCACGATTCTCTATAACGGAGCCGATTGGATGGGGCGGAAGATCGAAAGCTTCGTTGGCGGCAAGGACGGATACAAGGCCTATGAAAACGCCGGAGCCGCCGGAACGACCGTAACGGGTTATTACCTGCGCAAATACCTCATAGACGGAGACAAGACGTGGGTCACGAGCGGCTCGGGACAGGACTGGATCGTACTGCGCTATGCCGAGGTCCTCCTGAACAAGGCTGAGGCACTTGCCATGGAGAACTGGAACAAGAACAGCGCCGAAGCGCTGCAGGCGCTCAACGATGTCCGCGCCCGCGTCGGACTGCCCGCGCGTGCCACCGCCGACAAGGAGACCTTCCTGGAATACGTGCGTCACGAACGCAAGGTGGAGTTGGCCGGCGAAGGTTTCCGCTACTGGGACCTGCGCCGCTGGCGGCTGGCCGAAAAAGTCATCGACGGGCAGAACGTGCACGGCGTTAAGATCTCCAAACAGTCCGACGGTTCATTTACCTACGAGCAGGTCGATGCCGACGGCGGACACAAGCGCATCTTCTACGACCGTTATTACCGATTCGCCATTCCGCTTTCGGAGCGTTCGAACAATTCGCTCTGTACGAACAACGACGGATGGATCTAATGATTAACCGCAAAAACAGAACGACTATGAAACTCCGTAAATATCTTGCAGTACTGGCCGTAGCGGCATTCGCATCGCTTGCGACATCATGCGCCGAAGCGGAAGACGAATTCATCCACACGGACAGTACGATTAATTCCATCGAAATCCAGCCCGCCGAAGGCGGAGCCGGTATCGCAGGAATCATCGACGAAACGACGGGCGAGATTTTCTTCCCCATTCCCAAAAAACTTCGTGAAAAATACGACGTGAAAAAGCTGATGGTACGCGCAAACGTGGCTTATGACACCTATATCTATCCGTCACTGTCGGGATTGAAAGACCTCTCCGATCCGATGGAGATCAAGGTTCGGGCAGGCGACAATGGATCGCGAACCTATACGCTGTGGGCTTTCTACACGCGCAGATAACGAATTACAACGAATGAATAAATCTAAAATTAACTCGACCAATATGAAAAAGTTCAATTTGTTCGCTTACGCCACCCTGGCAGGTCTCGCGCTGTCGTTTGCAGCCTGTACGGACGACGATCCGGAAATCAGCAAACCCGGCCCGCAGATCGACCGCGGCGAAAAATGCCGTATCGAATCTTTCGTTCTGAATCTCCCCGAAGGGGAAACGCTTTCAGGCGATGTCTACGACTACGACAAATCGATCGACCTTGCCTATACCACGCCGCAGCTGGAAGCCATGAAGACGGCCACCGCCACGGTGAAACTCTCCGAAGGCGCAACCATCACGCCCGATCCCTCCGTGGCGGCCGACTATACGCAGCCGATTTCATTCACGGTGACGGGAGCCGACGGCAAGACCACCCGCATTTATACAACAAAGCCCGTTGAAAAAGTTGTCGTTTCCTATACCAAGATCGGTGCTCTGGCAGAGAAAACGGCCACTCAGATGGACATCACCGATCACACGAAATACCTGCAAATCGGCGTCAGCGGCGACAAGATCGTCATCGGCACCAAGGTATTCGACGGCAAGACGCTCGCTGCCGCAGGCAATCTGAACATGACCGGTTACGACGGATTGCAGGTCACCTCGCTGGCTAACGACGAGGCAGGACATCTGATCGCTTCACTGACCGCTGACGGCACGAGTGGATCGGCTCCTGTTACGTACGCCTGCTGGAAGAACGGATGCGACCAGCCCGCCGAAACGATCCTCGGTCCGTCGGACAGCGCCATCGCAGCGTTCCTCTCCGTGGGCGGCAACCTCGTCGAAGGCAAAGCGCTCATTACGGCATTGGGCGCACGCGTAGCCACTGGCCCGAGTTTCTGCTGGGGTTTCGCCGACGGCGTGCGTGGCGACTACTACAACCTGCTTACCGGACAGCCCTCGAACGACGGCTCGTGGAGCCAGATGGTTTCGGCCTGCTCGGGAGAGGTTTCGGGCTCCTGGTTCATGTGGGATGCCGTGGCCGGCGGTCACAACGTATTGACCTGGGAAGGCTGGGACGGCACATCCTCGCTCAATCTGAAGCAGATTCCGGGAGCAGCGCCCAACGGTCCGAACAACTGGGGTAACTACACCAAAGGTTCGATCCGCGCTTTCATGTTCAACGAAAAGGCTTATGCCGCCGTCTTCACCACCGGCTGGCCCTGCACCTACGTCTCGATCGTGGACTCGAACGGCGAATTCCTGCTCAACCCCGCCGAGGCGACGCTCAATTACGCGATCTCGGACGCCAACCCCTACTGCCCCGTCGGAACATTCGTGTATAACGAAAAGGAAAACTGCGGTTACGTATACGTACTGGTTCCCGGGCACGCAGTCAAGAGCTGGAAACTGGAGATCACTTACGATTAACAAACCTTACACCTGTCACGACAGGTCTTGACGAAACCGTATCAATCCGCATTCTTCCCGGTCCGGGCCCGTTCTCGGGCCGGAGGAATGTGGTTCTTTTAACACGACCCATGAAAATAAGCACCTTTTTTACAGTCATCCTCTTCGTTGCAGCGACATCGATATCCTGTGGCGGAAACTCCGCCCGGACGCTTCGCGCCGCCGACGGTGGAAAACCCAAAATGCTCTGGTTCGACGCAGAGGCCAATTTCAAGCGCTTCGCTTCGCAGGATTCGATCCGCTACTATTTGGACCGCACCGTCGAGTGCGGATTCAACCACATCGTCGTGGACGTGCGCCCCATTTCGGGCACCGTGCTCTACGAAAGCGATATGCTGGAACCGCTCACCGTCGTTGGTCCGGACACCGTCCGCCGCGATTGGGACTACCTGCAATGCTTCCTCGACGAAGCGCGTAAAAGGGAACTAAAAGTGACCGTCTCGACGATGATTTTCCCTGCGGGATTCACCACGTTCCGCCAGGGAGCGGCCTACTCCGACCCGGAACTGGCGGGCCGAACCTGTGTCGAATACACGCCCGAAGGGAGGAAAGACATCAAGGACGACCCGACGAAAGTCGCGGCGTTCCTCAATCCCGTACTGCCCGAAAATCAGGAGTACGTGCTGCGTTTCGCACACGAACTGCTCACAAAATACAAGTTCGACGGCTATGCCCTCGACTATTGCCGCTTCCCCGATGCTGAGAGCGATTTCTCGCCCGCTTCGCGCGAAGCGTTCGAAACCTACCTCGGACACGGCATCGACCGTTTCCCGGAGGATATATTCACCTACGACGCCAACGGAGCCCGCGTGGCTGGCCCCTACTATAAACAGTGGTGGGAGTTCCGCTCGGGCGTCATCCGCGACTTCATCGCCGAAGTGCGCACGCTTATCGAACGGACCCAGCCCGGCGTGAAACTGGAGTATTGGGCCGCCTCGTGGCTGCACGCCATCTACACACAGGGCCAGAACTGGGCCAGCCCGCGTTCGCGCTTCCACGAAGCCTATCTCGACGATTGGGCCACGCCGACCTACAACCGCACCGGATTCGCCGATCTGCTCGATGTCTTCATCACGGGAACCTACCTCGAAAAGGTATGGGGCATGGACGATCCCGAATCCATCGAGTACGGTCTCGCCCGCTCGCTGAAGGATGTCGACGGCGACTGTGCGGTCTACGGTTCGCTCTACGCCCAGAACCATGTCGATCAGTTCGAAGACGCCGTATACCTGTGTCTTTCGCGCACGGACGGTGTGATGGTCTTCGACATCATTCAGGTCATCGAAAACGATCTATGGGATGACATCAAACGTGGTATCGACCGGGCTGAAAAAGAACAGAAAACTCAAAAATGACAAGATGAAAAAATCCATCCTGATACTTTGTGTCCTGCTGATGGCGGCGATTCCGTCCGCCTGCACGGAATCGCATAAAACCCCTCCGGAACTCGACAAGCCGCAACCCGGGCCGAACCCCGATCCGAAACCGGAACCCTCAGAGGGAAAGGAAAAAATGCTCTGGTTCGATGCCGAGGCCAACTTCCAGCGATTCTCGACACAGGCCGGTATCATCGCCATGCTCGACAAAACACAGGAAGCGGGATTCAACAAGATCGTCGTGGATGTGAAGCCCGTCGAGGGGGACGTACTCTACAAAAGCGAGTTCATGACCCAAGCGACGACTATCGGTTCAGTTAACGTTGCCGACAGAGGTTGGGACTACCTCCAGTTTTTCCTCGACGAGGCACATAAACGGAACCTGAAAGTGACCGTCTCGACCACCGTATTCCCCATGGGCATGCCCAGCACCAGACAGGGACCCGCCTACCGGGGCACGACATGGAAGGGGAAAACCTGCATGCAATACAAGCCCGAGGGCATGGTCGACATCAAGGATGACCCCACGAAGGTCGCAGCGTTCCTCAATCCCGTCCTGCCCGAAGTTCAGGAGTTCGCCCTGCGTTTCATTCGTGAAATAGTCACCAACTACGATTTCGATGCCTACGCGCTCGACTACTGCCGTTTTCCGGACTATCAGAGCGATTTCTCGGAAGCATCCAAAGAGGCGTTCGAAAAGTACATTGGCGGACTCGTCGAGACGTGGCCGGGCGATGTCTTCACCTACAACGCTTCCGGCGAAAGAGTCCCCGGCAAATACTACAAAGAGTGGTGGGAGTTCCGCTCGATGATAATCCACGACTTCGTAGCCCGCGTTCGCAAGGAGATCAAGGCAATCAAACCGGACGTAAAATTGGAATATTGGGCCGCTTCGTGGTGGGGCGCACTCTATGCCAACGGACAGAACTGGGCCAGCAAGGCGTTCCGTCCGCTAACGGATCAGGATGCGTGGTCGTTCAACTCTTGGTGTTCGATCAATTACCACCAGACCGGTTTCGCCGATCAGCTCGACACGTTCCTGCTGGGGACCTACCTGCCCCGCGTGTACGGACCCGACGACGGCGAGTCGATCGAATACGGTATCAACCGTGCCGAGCGCTTCCTGCTCAACGCCTGTACCTATTACGCGACGGTGGATTGCTCGCAGAAGACATTCGACATCGAGGAAGCCTGCTATTACTGCCTCAAACGCACGGCCGGGCTGATGGTCTTCGACATCGTTCATGTCATCAACAACGATATGTGGGCCGCCATCAAGCGGGGCATCGACCGTTACGAAGCGGAGACGGCAACCGAATAAGTAAAACAGTTGCACCATGAAAAAACTCCTTCTTATCGCCGCAGCCGTGCTGGCCGGGGCTTCGGGGCTCCGGGCCGAAGAGTACACGGCGATATCTCCCGACGGAAAAATCACGGTGACGGTATCGACCGCGCCCGAACTGCGCTGGAGCGTCACGCGCGAGGGCGAACGGCTGCTCGACGCAAGCCGCATCGGCATGAAGATCGCCGGGGCCGAGCCGTTCGGCGCGGCGCCCGTCGTGCGGCGGGCCGAACGGCGGCGCATCGACGAGCGCAGCACGGCGCCCGTTCCGACCAAGTTCCGCACGCTGCACGATCGCTGCGAAGAGCTTCTGCTTACGTTCCGCGGCGGCTGGGCCGTCCGCTTCCGGGTCTACGACAACGGCGCGGTCTACCGTTTTGAAACGGCGCGAAAGGGGACCGTCGACATCGAGTCGGAGACCGCCGAGCTGAATTTCGCCGCCGATTTCGAGACCCTCTGGCCCCGCGAGGAGAACCCCGATTTCATCTCCCACTGCGAAGCGTTCTTCGACCGCAAGCACCTCTCGGAGCTCGACGCGAAGCGGTACGCCTACCTGCCCGTGTGGTTCTCCTCGCCGCGCGGCACGCGCATGGTCGTGACGGAAACCGATCTGGAGGACTATCCCTGCCTGTTCCTGTTCGGCGGCGAGGGACACAGCCTCCGCGCGCAGTTCCCGCCCGTGGTGCTCGAAGCCCGGCTCAGGGAGGGTTCGGACCGCAACGAGGAGCTGGTGAAAAAAGCGCCCTACATCGCCCGGACCCGAGGCACGCGCACGTTTCCGTGGCGCGTGGTGACCATCGACCCCGACGACCGCGCGCTGCTGGAGAACAACCTCGCCTACCAGCTCGCGTCGAAACCCGTCGAAGGCGACGCCTCGTGGGTGCGGCCGGGCAAGATTTCGTGGGAGTGGTGGCATTCGCTCAATATCTACGGGGTCGATTTCCGCTCGGGGGTCAACACCGCGACCTACAAGTATTACATCGATTTCGCGGCCAAATACGGCATCGACTACATCCTGCTGGACGAAGGGTGGTCCGTGAGCACGCTCAATATCAAGGAGCCGCGCCGGGAGATCGACCTCGGGGAGCTGATCCGCCACGGCCGCGAAAAGGGCGTCGGCGTGGTGCTCTGGACGCTCTGGAACCCCATGAAGAAGGACCTGGAAGGCATCCTGGACACCTACCGCGACTGGGGCGTGAAGGGCATCAAGATCGACTTCATGCAGCGGTCCGATCAGGAGATGGTCCGATTTTACGATGAGATCGCCCGCGCGGCGTTCGACCGCGGTCTGATCGTGGATTTCCACGGGTCGTTCAAACCCGCGGGGCTCCAGCGCAAATACCCCAACGTCCTCTCGTTCGAAGGAGTTTACGGCATGGAGCACGACAAATGCTCGACCGACATTTCGCCCGTCCACGACTGCACGCTGCCCTTCACGCGCATGGTCGCCGGACCGATGGACTACACGCCCGGCGCCACGCGCAACGCCACCCGGGCCGATTTCGCCATCAGCTGGGACAACCCGATGAGCCAGGGCACGCGCGCCCATCAGGCGGCGCTGTACGTCGTCTTCGAAAGTCCGCTTCAGATGCTCTGCGACTCGCCGTCGCACTACCTGCGCGAAGCGGAGTTCACGGCCTTCATCGCCGCCGTGCCGACCGTGTGGGACGAAACGGTGGGGCTCGCCGCCTCGGTGGGCGAGTACGCCGCCGTGGCGCGCCGCAGCGGTGAGAAGTGGTACATCGGAGCCATCACCGACTGGACGGCCCGCACGCTGGAGGCCCCGCTGAAGTTCCTCGGCGGTGGCCGCTACCGCATGACGGTCTTCGCCGACGGGGTGAATGCCGACCGCATCGCGCGGGATTACCGCACCGAAACCCGCGAAGTCACGCGCGACGATACGGTCGCCTTAAGGATGGCCCCCGGAGGCGGATGGGCCGCCGTTCTCGAACCCGTGAAATGAAAACCAGCGCGTTCATCCTCTTTGCGGCGCTGCTCGCCGCCTCGTCTCTTTCCGTCACGGGGCGGGCGGCCACGCGCACGATCGATCTGTGCGGCCGCGTGACGGCTTCCGGCAGGGGCGTGACGGGAGTTTGCGTCACGGACGGCCGCACGATCGTGCGCACCGACGCCAAAGGGCGCTACCGCCTGCCGTCGGACACGGAGGCGGAGTTCGTCTACCTGACGCTGCCCGACGGGTACGAAATCCCCCTGCGCGACGGCACGCCCTGCATCTACCGGCGCATCGCACCCGGCCGACGGCGCTACGATTTCGCGCTGGAGCCCGCGGCGCAGGACATGACGCGCCACCGCCTGCTGGCGGTCGCCGATCCGCAGGTCTACTTCGAGTGCGAGCTGGACAGCGTGCGCCGGGCCGCGGACGACATGCGGCTGACGGCCGCCGACGGAGTGCCGACGCTGGGGGTGGTCTGCGGCGACATCATCGGCGACATCGACCGCAGGCCCCCGCTTTTCGAACCGGTTAGCGAGGCCCTCGCCGCGAGCGGGGTCGCGTTCTTCTACGTCGCGGGCAACCACGACATGGACCTCGGCGTGCGGACGAGCGACCGGGCGAAACGCTCGTTCAAGGAGCACTTCGGCCCGACCTACTACGCTTTCGACCGCGGCCGCGTGCACTACGTGGTGCTCGACGACTGCTTCTACATCGGCCGCAGCTACCTCTATGTGGGGTATCTCGACGAGCGGCAGCTCCGCTGGCTGGAGCAGGACCTCGCCACCGTCCCGGCGGGCCGCACGGTGGTCGTCTGCCTGCACATCCCGACCTGGTCGCGCGCGGCGCGGAGCGGTGAATGGAGCCGCGAGGAGTCGCACAAGGTGCTCAACAACCGCCGGGCGCTCTACCGGATGCTCGAACCCTACAACGCCCATATCCTCTCCGCGCACGAACATTACAACGAAAACTACACCCCCGAGCCGCACCTCTTCGAGCACGTCCACGCTCCGCTGAGCACCCTTTTCTGGCAGACCCCGTGGAGCATGGACGGCATTCCGGCCGGGTACGGGGTCTACGAGTTCGACGGCGACGGCCTCACGTGGTACTACAAGGCCGCGGACCATCCCCGCAGCCGGCAGTTCACGGCCTACGGCGTCGGCGAAGACCGCCGCCGCCCCGACGCCGTGACGGTCAACGTCTGGAACTGGGACCCCGCCTGGCAGGTCGTCTGGTACGAGAACGGCGAGCCGCGCGGACCGATGACCCGTTACACGGGGTACGACGCGTCGATCTACGACTACGTGGCGCGTTACAGCGAGCATTTCAAGCACAAAAACATCGGCGCGGACCGCACCGAACACCTCTTCCACGCCCTGCCCGCGTCGCCCGATGCGCATATCCGCGTCGAAGTCTGCGACCGATTCGGCCGGCTCTCGGTCTGGGAGAGCGGCACGGGCTATTCGACACCGAAAAAACCATGACAGCACGATGAAAAAACCTCTTTCGATCCTCTTCGCGGCGCTCGCCGCACTCCTCTGCACCGCCTGCGGCAGCTCAGGCCGCGTCTGCTCGCCCGACGGCACGCTTTGTCTCGAGGTGGCCGAACGCGGCGGCCGCATCGGCTACTCCGTGACGCGCCGCGGCGCGCCCCTTTTGGATTTCTCGACGCTGGGATTCGAACTGCTCGATGCCCCGGCGCTGCGCGAAGGGCTCGAAATCACGGGCACGTCGCGCGACAGCCGTGACGAGACGTGGGAGACCGTCTGGGGTGAACAGCGCACCGTGCGCAGCCATTACAACGAGCTGAGGGTCAGCGTGCGCGAAAGCGACGCGCCCCGCCGCCGCTTCGACGTGGTGTTCCGCCTGTTCGACGACGGCTATGGCTTCCGCTTCGAATTTCCCGAACAGCCCCATCTGGGCGAGTTCGCGATCACGGACGAGCTGACCGAATACCGCTTTCCGTCCGACCACAACGTCTGGTGGATGCCCGCGCGCGAACCCTACTACGAGAGCCTCGCCCGCCACACCCCCATCTCGCGGATGGACACGGTCAACACGCCGCTCACGCTGGAATGCGCCGGCGGAGGGTATCTCGCCCTGCACGAGGCCGATCTGACGGACTACGCCAAAATGAGCCTCTACCCCGACGGAACCACCCTGCGCTGCCACCTCACCCCGTGGTCCACGGGGGTGAAGGTCTACGCCCGGACGCCTTTCCGCACGCCGTGGCGCACGATGATCGTCGCCGACACGCCGGGCGGTCTGGTAACTTCGCGGCTCATGCTCAACCTCAACGAGCCGTGCCGCATCGAGGACACCTCGTGGATCCGCCCCGCCAAATATGTCGGCATCTGGTGGTCGATGCATCTCTTTCAGGAGACCTGGGCGCAGGGACCCCGCCACGGCGCCACGACCGAAAACGCGAAACGTTACATCGACTTCGCCGCGGAACACGGCATCGAGGGCGTGCTGGTAGAGGGGTGGAACGTCGGCTGGGACGGCGAGTGGACCAAAAACACGGACCGGATCCGCTTCACGGAGCCCTATCCGGACTTCGACATCGAAGCCGTTGCCGGCTACGCCGCCCAAAAGGGCGTGGAACTGATCGGCCACCACGAAACGGGGGCCGATACAAAGAATTACGAGGCCCAGCTGGAGGAGGCTTTCGCGTTCTATAAAAAGTACGGCGTCGATTACGTCAAAACGGGCTACGTCAATGTGCTGATGGACGGAAAGGAGCTGCACGACAGCCAGTACGGCGTGCGGCACTACCGCCGCGTGATCGAGACGGCAGCCCGCTGCGGCATGATGATCGACAACCACGAGCCGGTCATGCCCACGGGGATAGAACGCACGTGGCCCAACCTGATGACGCAGGAGGGCGTCCGCGGTCAGGAGTACAACGCCTGGTCGCCCGACGGCGGAAATCCGCCCGAGCACACCACCGTGGTGCCGTTCCTGCGCGGACTGGCCGGGCCGATGGACTACACGTTCGGGACGTTCCGTTTCGACAACCCCGTCTCGCCCTTCGCGCGGGTGCAGTCGACCATCGCGCGCGAGCTGGCGCACTACGTGGTGATTTACAGCCCGCTCCAGATGGCCTCGGACCTGCCCGAAAACTACCGCGGACACAAGGCCTTCGACTTCATCCGCGACGTGCCCACCGACTGGGAGCGGACGCTCGTGCCCCAGGCCGCGATCGGCGACTATGCCGTATTCGTGCGGCAGGACCGCAGCTCGGAGGACTGGTACCTCGGCGCCGTCACCGACGAGGAGCCCCGCACGGTCGGCGTGCCCCTCACGTTCCTCGCGCCCGGGGTGACCTACACGGCGCAGATTTACGCCGACGGCGAGGGCGCCGACTGGAAAACCAATCCCTATGCCGTTGACTACGAAGAGCGTCCCGTAACGGCCGCCGATACGCTGACCGTGAGCATGGCTTCGGGCGGCGGATGCGCCGTTAGGTTCGCCGCACCTGAAAAAACACCGATCCGATGAAAAAAATCCTGATTCCGGCCCTGCTGTGTCTGACGTTCGCCGCGGGCTGCACCTGTGAAAACACCATCCGCCGCCGGGCCGACGTGCTCGTCATCGGCGGCACGACCTCCGGCACGACGGCCGCCATCGCCGCGGCGCGGCAGGGCGTGCAGACGCTCGTCGTCGAGGAGACTCCCATGCTGGGAGGCATGCTCACGGCCCAGGGCGTATGCGCCACGGACGGCAATTTCAACCTGCCGTCGGGTCTGTGGAACGAGTTCCGCGACCACCTGCGGAAGCGTTACGGCGGTATCGGCGCGCTGTGGACGGGCTGGGTGAGCACCACCCTGTTCGAACCGCACGTGGCCGACAGCATCTTTCACACGATGGCCGCGGCCGAGCCGACGCTCGAGGTGGTGCACGGCTACCGCCTGACGGGCATCCTGCGCCGCGGAAAGCGGGTCACGGGCGCCGAGTTCACCGACGCGCGCGGAGGCCGCATGCTGGTGCGGGCCCGCATCACCGTCGACGCCACCGATCTGGGCGACGCGCTGCCGTTGAGCGGCACCTCATACCGTCTTGGCATGGACGCCCGCGCCGACACGGGCGAAGAGCTGGCTCTGGCCGAGGCCAACGACGCGGTGCAGGACCTCACGGTGGTGGCCATCCTCAAGGACTACGGGCCCGGCGCGGACCGAACCATCGAGCGGCCTGCGGGCTACGACCCCGCGGAGTTCGCCGGGTGTTACGACCTCTCGTCGGAAGGGGTGCGCAGCGCCGACCGGATGCTCGAATACGGCCGTATGCCGGGAGGCAAATACATGATCAACTGGCCCAAGGAGGGCAACGACATCAACCTCGACGTGGTGGAACTTCCCCATGCCGAGCGCACAGCGGCCCTCGAAGCGGCGCGGCAGAAGACCCTGCGCTTCGTCTACCACATCCAGCACGAGCTGGGATACCGCCGCCTCGGCATCGCTGACGACGAATTCGACACGCCGGACGGGCTGGCCTACCTGCCCTACCACCGCGAGGGGCGGCGCATGGACGGCGTGGTGCGCATGACGCTCGACGACGTGACCGATCGTTACGCGAGGCCGCTCTACCGCACGGGCATCTCCGTCGGCGACTACCCCGTCGACCACCACCGCAACTGCCGGACCGATCTGCCGAAGATCCTCTTCCCGCCCGTGCCGTCGTTCAGCGTGCCGCTGGGGGCGCTGATTCCCGACCGGACCGAGAACTTCATCGTCTCGGACAAAGCCATTTCCGTCTCGAACCTCGTCAACGGCTCGACGCGCCTGCAACCGGTCGTGATGCTTACCGGACAGGCCGCGGGAACCCTCGCGGCGCTGGCCGCCGAACGCCGCTGCCCGCCGCGGGAGGTTCCCGTGCGCGAGGTGCAGGAAGCCCTGCTGGCCCAGAAAGCCTACATCGCGCCGCTCTACGACGTAAAGCCCGACGATCCCGACTTCGCGACCCTGCAGCGCATCGCCGCGACGGGCATCCTGCGCATGACGGGCGAGCCGTTCCACTGGGCGAACCGTTCGTGGTTCTACCCCGAGCGGACGATCCCGGTCGGGGAATTCACCCGCGGACTGCACGACTTCGCCCCTCGAATCCCCGTCCGGACCGACACGACCGCCCTCACCGCCGCACGCGCCGCGAAGCTCATCGCCGAGGCGGGCGGCAAAGCCCCGCGGATCCGCCCCGCGGATGCGGATAGGCCCCTCACGCGCCGGAAACTGGCGTTGCTTCTCGAGGAGTGTCTCGATCCCTTCGCCCGCCCGGTCGATCTTCACGGAGAATACCGCTAACTGCTTATGAAACGACTGATTCTGACCCTTCTGTCGACCGCCGCGGCGGTCACGCTCGCTGCACAGCCCGACTCGCTCGACTACCGCGGCGACTACTACTTCTCGAAACGCAGTCAGCAGGAGTCCCTCCCCGTGCGGCCGCACCACACGGTGATGCTCGGCAACAGCCTCACCGAGCGGGGCGCCTGGGCCGAATACTTCCCCGAAGCGCACGTGATTAACCGCGGCATAGGCGGGGACTGCGTTGCCGGCATGGCCGCGCGGCTGGACAGCATCGTGGCGGGACGGCCGCGGGCGATATTCCTCATGGCGGGCGTCAACGACCTGATATTCTCGACCATCGCGCCCGAGGCGCTGCTCCGGCAGTACGAACGTCTGCTGGACCGCATCGCCGCCGAATCGCCTGCGACGCAGGTCTTTATCCAAAGTCCGCTGCCCCTCGACGAGGCGCGCAACGAACCATATTTCACGGGTAAGAACGCCCGCATCGAGGCTTTCGACCGCCTGCTGCGGCGGATGGCCGCCCGGCGCGGACTGAAATTCATCGACATCCGCAGCCGCATGCTCCGCGACGGAAAACTCCCCGCGGAGTATACCGTGGACGGCATCCACCTCACACCGGCGGGCTACGCCGTCTGGGTCGAGGCACTGCGCCCTTACGTCACGCCGGCCGGGGCGCGTATCGGCACGGTGACCTGCGCGGGCCGAGGTCTGGCGGGGGTTGTGGTGAGCGACGGCGACAACTGCGCCGCCACCGACTCGGCGGGCCGCTTCGTGCTTCCGGCGAACGACCGGGCGCGCTTCGTCTTCGTCTCGACCCCCGCGGGCTATGCGTCGCCCTCGGAGGAGGGGGGCGTGCGCCATTACCTTCCGGCGAAGTCCGACGGCAGTTCCCACGACTTCCGTCTCCGGCGCAAACCATCCGGCGAAACCCGCCACGGCTTCGTCGTCGTCGCCGATCCGCAGCTCTTCGCCCGCAAGGAGTTCCGCCTGCTGGAGCGTGCGGCGGAGGACATCCGCCAAACCGCTGCCGCCGCCGAGCGCTCCGGACGCCCGATGCACGGCATCTGCGCGGGCGACATCACCTCGGGCGACCACACGTTCTACACCTCCTACAACGAGGTTATGTCGGCGACGGGAATCGAGTTCCGCAACGCGATGGGCAACCACGACATGAAGCTCTGGGGCCGCTCGCACGAAACGTCGGCCGCGGCGTTCGAAGCAATGTACGGCCCCGCGTACTACTCCTACAACGTGGGTGAGGTACACTACGCGGTGCTGAACGACAACTACTACATCGGCCGCGACTGGTACTACATCGGCTATCTCGAGGAGCGGCAGCTGGCGTGGCTCGAACGGGACCTGTCGTTCGTGCCCGCGGGAACGACGGTGGTCGTGGCGCTCCATATCCCGACCGCGTTCGCCGGAAAGGACGAAAAACCCTTCGACTATGCGCAGGCCGAGCGGTCGCTCTGCAACCACCGGGCCCTGCACCGGCTGCTGGAGCCCTATGACGCGCACATCGTCTCGGGTCACATGCACACGACGACGAACTGCCCCGTCCGCGAGGGGCTCTACGAACACAACGTCGCGGCCCTGAGCGGGGCGTGGTGGCAGGGCGCGATCTGCACCGACGGCACGCCGGCCGGCTACGCCGTCTTCGAGGTCGACGGCGGCGAGGTGTCGTGGTACTACAAATCCGTCGGGCATCCGCGCTCCTTCCAGCTGAAAATCTACGATTCCAAGGACGACGAAGCCTTCGCCGGACGCATCGTGGCCAACGTCTGGAACTGCGACCCCGCCTGGACGGTCGAAATGCGCGCCGACGGCGGCCGCCCCGTGCGGATGGAACGCACCACGGCGGTCGATCCCCAGGCCCGGAGGCTCTACGCCGATGCGTCGAAACTTGACCACAAATGGATCACGGTCACACAGTCGGATCACTACTACGCGGCGCCGCTGCCCGCCGGAACGCGTCGCGTCGAGGTCACGGCCCGCGACCGCTTCGGAAACACGTACCGCGCTGAAAAAAGAATAAACCGATGAAAAAACTGATTTTCGCCCTGCTGCTCTTCGCCTGCGGGGCCGCTTCGGGCCGCGGCAGCGGCCCGGTGTTCACCCCCGCCGACTCGCCCGAAATCCGCTTCACGGGCCGCGCCGCAAAGGGCCCCGGGGGAGCGTTGTCGTTCGACTGGAGCGGCAGCCACTTCACGTTCCGATTCGAGGGCACGCGCTGCGCCATGCGGGCCGCGGACACGGGCCGCAACTACTACAACGTATTCGTCGACGGCCGGCACACCGGCGTCGCCGCCACCTCCGGGGCCGATTCGACCGTCGTGCTGGCCGAGGGGCTCGAACGCGGGCCGCATACCATACTGGTACAGAAACGCACCGAGGGCGAACAGGGCCGCACGACGCTCCGCGGCGTCGAAACCGACGGGGCACTGCTTCCGCTCCCCGCACCCCGCACGCGCCACATCGAATTTATCGGCGACTCGCACACCTGCGGCTACGGCACCGAGGGCAAATCGGTCCAGGAGCCCTTTACGCCCGAGACCGAGAACTGCGATCTGGCGTGGGGATGCGTCATCGCCCGCTATTTCGACGCCGAATACACCCTCATCGCCCACTCGGGACAGGGCATCGTCCGCAACTGGGGCGACGAAAAGGAGGTCTCCGACTGCACCATGCGCGAACGCATGCTCCGCACCTTCGACATGGACCCCGCGCCGCGCTGGGATTTTCGCGGCTGCACGCCCGACATCGTCGTCATCAAGCTCGGCTCGAACGACTTCAGCACCGACGTGACCCCTTCGGAGCAGGCCTTCAACGCCTCCTACGCGCAGGCGCTGGATCAGCTGCGCGCGGCCTACGGCCAGGTTCCCGTGCTGTGCGTGGCCCCGAGCGACAATCTGGTGATCCTGCGCTACCTGGAGAACTTCCTCCGCGAGCGGCAGGACGCGCATCTCCACCTCACGGCCATGCTTCCCGGCATCACCGACTGGGACCGCGACATGGGCGCCAACTACCACCCCAACCACCGGGGACACCGCAAGATGGCCATGGCCGTCATTCCCTACATCGCCACGATCACGGGGTGGGAAATGCCCGACCGGAATGTCGAATAATTAGCCGCAAATAATTATCTTTGGTGCCGTAACGGCTCTTTTATCGGTCGGAAGGTTTTGCCGAACCGCCGGGAATCTGGTTTTGCACCCTTCCGCCTTTTTGTTATCTTTGCGGCAAATAAGCCGAAACCGGAGGGGAGGGCCGCCGCAGGGTCGTTTTCAACCGCCCCCGCCACCGTCCGTAAGGGCCGTGCCTAACTACTAAACGCAAAAACGCATGAAACCCGAAACCGTCCGGCGCCGCTCGCCGCTAACCTGGATTCCGACCGTCTACTTCGCCATGGGGCTGCCGTTCATCCTCGTGAACATGGTCTCCACGCTGATGTTCCGCGGTCTGGGCATCGACGATGCGCGCATCGCGCTGTGGACCTCGCTCATCATCCTGCCGTGGTCGCTCAAACCGATCTGGAGCCCCCTGATGGAGATGTTCCGCACCAAGAAGTTCTGGGTCGTGTCGACCCAGCTCATCTCCGGGCTGGGGCTGGCGCTGACGGCGCTGACGCTGCCCCTGCCCGACTTCTTTCCCTACGCCGTGGCGCTGATGGGCGTCATCGCCTTCAGCGGCGCCACGCACGACATCGCCACCGACGGGGTGTACATCACCGAACTCTCGAAGGACCAGCAGGCCCGCTTCATCGGCTGGCAGGGGGCGTTCTACAACATCGCCAAGGTTTTCGCCATGGGCGGGCTGGTCTATCTGGCCGGAGCGCTCAAGGAGCGGGTCGGGATCGTCGAGGCGTGGATGATCGTCATGGCGCTCTGCGGCGCGCTGCTCTTCCTGCTGGGAATCTACCACCTGCGGATGCTGCCTTCGGGCGGCGAAGCCACGGCCCATGCGGGGAGCGTCGGCGAGGCGCTGCGCGAGACGGGCGCCATCTTCCGCGGATTCTTCCGGAAAAGGTACATCGGCATCTACATCGCCTTCATCGTCTTCTACCGCTTCGCCGAGGGGCTGGTCATCAAGATCGTTCCGCTGTTTCTCAACGCCCCGCTCGACAATCAGGGTCTCGGCCTGACCGAACAGCAGATCGGCCTCTACTACGGCACGTTCGGCGTGATCGCATTCGTCGTGGGTTCGATCCTGGGCGGCTACTTCATCGCGTGGCTCAAACTGCGGCGGGCGCTGTTTCCGCTCATCACGATCTTCAACATCCCGTTCGTGGTCTACGCCCTGCTGGCCTGGTTCCAGCCCGCGTCGCCCCTGCTGATCTGCGGCGGCATCGTCTTCGAATATTTCAGCTACGGATTCGGGTTCGTGGGCCTTACGCTCTTCATCATGCAGCAGGTGGCGCCCGGACCGCACAAAATGGCCCACTACGCTTTCGGTTCGTCGCTGGCCAATTTGGGCGTGATGCTGCCGGGCATGGCGAGCGGCTGGCTCTGCGACCAGGTCGGCTACCACCGCTTCTTCCTCTGGGCCCTCATGGCCACCATCCCCATATTCCTCATCGCATGGCGCATCCCCTTCGCCCATCCGGACACGGAGGAGGGAGCGGCCCAGGCCGTGGAAAAGGAACTGACCGACGAATAAATCACCGATAAACACCGTTAGACATGCTGAAAAATCTTATCATCACCCTCGCCGCCGCCCTCACAGCCGCGACGGCCGCCGCACAGGCCCCGGCCGACTGGGCCAACTTCGGACGTTTCGAAAAGGAGAACGCCGCACTGGCGGACCATCCGAAAGTCGTTCTGATGGGCAACTCGATCACCGAAGGGTGGATCGCCAAGCGCCCCGACTTCTTCACCGAAAACGGCTACGCAAGCCGCGCCATCAGCGGACAGACCACCTCGCAGATGCTCGTGCGCTTCCGCGCCGATGTCGTGGAACTGCATCCGCAGGTCGCAGTGATCTGCGGCGGCACAAACGATTTGGCGCAGAACACGGGCTACATCTCGCTCGAGCACATTCTGGACAACATTCAGTCGATGGCCGAGCTGGCGCGCGCCAACGGCATCCGGCCCGTCCTCTGCTCGGTGCTCCCGGCCGGTGACTTCCCCTGGCGTCCGGGTTTGGAACCGGCGCAGAAGATCGTCCGGCTCAATGCGATGATCCGCGCCTACGCCGAACGGGAGGGCATCCCCTATGTGGATTACCATACGCCGATGGCGGCCGCGGACGGTTCGATGATCGCCGAATACACCTACGACGGCGTGCATCCCACCGAAGCGGGGTATCTGGTGATGGAGCGGATTCTACCGCCCGTCGTCGAACGGGCGCTCTCCGACAAGTGACAGAACGGGGCTTCGGCCCCGTTTTTTTGGTCAGGTGCGCCAGAAGATTTTGCTCCGCGTGAAGGCCGCCGTGAAGAGCATCATCAACAGGGTGACGATCACCCCGCGCCCGACTCCCATCACGCAGCCGCACTGCCCCCACAGCCACGGAAGCGCCACGGCCCGGTCCGCGAAGACGAGCAGCGGCACGACGACGTAACCCGCCGCCGTGTAAGCGATCATGGGGTTCTGCCCGCAAAGGACGAGCAGACCGCCCCGCGAACGGCCCTTTCGGAGCAGGACCGACGTGACCAGCAGCACGTGCGAAGCCATTCCGGCCGTGATGAAAAAGTAGCTCACCGTGGCGGGGTCTTTCTTCACGCCCTCTTCGAGCGATTCGAACGCAAGACCCAGCAGGAGCCAGAAAAATCCGGTCGTGAACAGTCGATAAAGCAGGGATTCGGTCCCGGTGCGGGGCTTGCGCAGCAACATCCACGCCGCCGCGCCCAGCGCGAGCGTCAGCACCAGATTGAGCGTCAGCGTACGGGTGAAAAGCCCCCACATATTGACCGCAAGGAGCAGCGCTGTGAGCCCTGCGGCGGCGATCTGTCCGGAAAGCGCCGGACGCTCCTCCTGCTGCCCGCGCGCCAGCCAGCGGGCGAACAGATCGCCGGCCACGCTTCCCGGCAACACGATGCAGAGGTATTGCAGAAACTCCGTGCGGAAGAGCCACGGCACAGGCGAGAAGTTCCACACCGCCTCGTTCCACGACCCCGGAACCGCCGCGCCCAGCTTCAGGGCGGCAATCAGGGCGACGATGCCCATCCGCAGCCAGAGGTTGCGGCGCGTCAGCCACCAGATCAGCGAACCCGCGACGACCACGTCGGCGAGAATCAGGATGATGATGTCCGACCGCACGACGCTCACCCCGACGCCCAGCCACCGGTACACGCCCATAAGGACCGCGAGGACCGCAATGCCGCCGGCGTTGAGCCACCCGTTCTGCCGCGGGATGAAGCCGGGAATCCGCACGAACATCGCGAAAAAGGCGCCCCAGACCGTCATCGTCACAAGGGCGCTCACGACGGGACGCTGCAACACGGCGTCGAGCGTCCACAGCCCCGTGTTGCCGAGCGCAACGGCGAAAAAGGCGAGCAGCAGGCCCCGTTTGAGGATCGAGACGACGATCCGCCGGGGCGGGTCGCCGCGGTTCAGCCTGCGGCCCAGCGAGAGCGGAAAGGCCGCGCCCATCGAAAAGAGGAAAAAGGGGAAGACGAGGTCCACCCACGTAATTCCCGCCACCGACGCATCGAAGACGAACGACGGCGGCGGCAGCTGCGCGTGGAACAGCCACGCCGGCAGGTCGGGATTCCAGGCGATGTAACCCGAGAGGACCATCCCCACGATGGCAAGTCCCCGCAGGATGTCCACGGCATAGGCACGATTATTCATTCAGGCAGTTTCAGTTCAATAATTTTAACTCCAAACGCCTGTAAAAATAAGAAAAATCAACACCAACACCCACAAAAGCAAAAACTTTTACACTGTTAGTCCCCCAAATAAGGGCATATCTGAAAATTACACACTATTTTCATTGCATGGAATTCCCGGCTAAGAGGGTTTATGTGTGTTTTCCGGCGAGCAAGTGCGGCCTGCGCCGGGTTGTTTCCCGGGATGGATTATCCGGCTGAAAGCCGGATATGGGAGTTCCGGCGAGCATGTTTTATGCATCGGAAAGAACGGGGCAAATGGATTGTACGAATGGTACTACCTCCTGCACCAGTTTGTCGTCGAAAGAGGGTACGCCGAGAGGTCGTGTCTTCCCGTTTTTCTTCGGGATGTGCATTCTTCTCGATGGCTGGGGTGAGTAGCTTTCGTCTTTCAACGAAAGGATCAGTTTCTCAATGCGGGAAAGGCTCATACGGTCGATGGTTTTCCCGTCTGCACCTTGTGTCATATTACCCGGCTTGGCATATATTCGCTGATAAGCCAGATAATACATTTCCTCATTGAAAAGAATACGATAAAGCCTCTCAAACCTGTATTCCGTGGTTTGACTATGCTTTGTCAGACTGTTTAATACTCTTGCGGGACTTCTCATAATGCCTCTCGCATTTTCCGTTAATCGTATTAATGAATATTAGCTGCCGCCCTTCGCCGTGTGCGAGGCTTTCCCTCGCTCGGACTACTACGGCGGCTCCGTTACCATGCCGGATATTCATAGACCTTCGTCCAATAGCCTTACGGCATTCCGGTTTAGGTAATCCCCGTTTGCGATATAATAACTATGGCGCGACAGATTGTCGGATATGACGTCCGCCTTTTACTGCTTATTGCAGTTGCGTCGTGATAAGTTCTTGCTCTCTCTGTACAACTACTACAATGAGAGTATCACGATATGACGAGTATAGTTACCTTAACGTCACAGTTTCGCTAGGTACCGCTCAGGCTGTCATTCAATCAATCCGGATTTTATCCTCATATCTGTCTTTCATCACCCCATTCAGTCGCAGTCGGGTAACTGACTGACTTATGGTTTACCCCGACATGCTACACTCCCTGTTCGGTTTCCCTTTCAGATAAGTCGGTTGATGATGGGTTATTTTCAAAGAACACTTACCTAATAGCTTGCCATCGCTATATTTATTATATCGCCTTGACGGGCGCACAGTTGTTGGCGAGTTTCTGAAACTGGAAATAAAAGTCGTTCAGCCGGGCGACGAATTGCACTTTGGAAGGGTCGCGTCTGACGACAACGAACTCCTCCCCGAAGATTCTTTTGACGATAAACCGGCTGCGGTTATGTTCCAAACCAGCTTTGCAGAGCAAATCGTTGAAGCGGATATTCTGCTCTTCATTGAGGCGAAAAAGAATACTTGTAACTCGGAGTTTTGGGCTGCTGTGTTCTTTTTTGGTTAGTATCCATAGTTTTGGGTTAGAAAGGCGTTCGACTGGGGAGAACACCCAACCTCGCAGAGCGAGCACCTTTTGTATGCCGAAAAGTTTTTCGGCATACAAAGGTACAGCTCGCTCGCCTCAAGTGAGGCGAAAAATCCGCGGCGGAAAAATTTTCGAAAAATCTATGCCAAACCTCCGCTACGGCTTCCGAGGGTGGGTCGTTTCCCTCTGCAATATTACAACCATGCGGGCGCCAAAACAAACCCTCGGTACGGACTGGAGCGGTCTGGAGCGGACATCGGAACCGAGGTATTTCACCCAGTTGTATCTTGCAGCATGAAAGGTCGATTTTCTTATTGCGTTCATTATCCCGATATAAACTGCATGAAATAGAAAACGGTATTTTGAATGGTTTAACCCAATAAACCAGACATACATACTCTATGCTCGTATGGCTGACAATCAATCTCAAAAACGTTGCACCATGGATTCATTAAAGGAAAAAGACAACCCCGCACCCAATCCTGCTAAGCGTCCCCGTATCGAAGTCGACGAGGAACTGATGCGTCAGATGATCGCCGGACAAGCCCCTTTGGACTCGGAAGTCGTCCGCAGGATTCCCGAGCCGGAAGAGGAAAATACGGACGATCCCGAGGAAAAGACATCGGCAACTGCATCCGTAGCATCGGCGCCGACTGCTGAGAAAACAGGCATAGACTCCACTGCGAGTACCGTAAAAGAACATTCCGGTTTCCGTCGGAAAAAGCTCACGCTACCGGATTTTGAACGCACGTTCTTCGCTCCGGTGGATTGCCGCAACCGCTCTGCGATCTATGTCAGTACCCGAACCAAGCACAAAGTATCGGAAATACTCCACCTGTTAGGGAATGAGAGTACAAGGCTTACGGCCTTGGTCGACAATATGCTGCGATTTGTCATGGACATTTACAGCGGTGAGCTGAATTATCTCCACGAGAAGAAGAACAACAGACGACCGTTTTGAACAGACAATGCGAATTATAACGGACAGCTGAACGAAACGTCGGGAGCGGTTGTTATGCCTATTGGGGTATATGACGTGCGTGTCGTGGATTATGGCTATTGGAGGGGCAGTCTGCAGGGTAGCGTCCGGGCCGCAGAAAGCCGCCTATTCCGACGGTAGAATTCTAAGATAAAACCAAATAAAAGCTGCAAAAAGTTTCATGCCCGGAAATTGTCATTTTTTGTCGTAGCGTTTAGCAAAATGATTCTAGTTATGGGATGCAAGGCCGCGAAGCGCTTGTATAGCCTTGCATCCCATAGTCAGAATCGTTAATTTGCGGAGTACGGAAATGACAATACATTAATTATGAGTAGGTTCGGCTCCCAATTAGACGGACTGTTCCGACAATAAGATTTTGAGATTTTGAATGATCTCAAAATCTTATCGAATGGCAGATATGTATGCCGGATTATATCTGCAACGCTACATATGGTGTTCCACGCCTTACGACGGCAAAGCATCTGGCGGCGATTTTGGCCCTCACAGCATTCAGGACGCTGAATTTATGTTTACCTTCAGCCACTTTGCGTTCGTAATATGCCTTTAGTTGCGGATCACACCTGATGGCAATCAGTGCACTGCGGTTCAGTTGTACTTTAATGTCTCGATTCGCCATGCTCGATGTGTGGCATCCCCCGCGAACGCTTGTGCCGGAGCTATGTTCGAACGGAGCCAGCCCGCAATAGCAGGCAAACTTGCGGTGGTCTGTGATTTTGGTGAAATTAAGCGTCGAACAGAGCATCACAATGGCCGTGATCGGCCCTACACCTTTGATGCTGGTCAGCAGCTTGTAGTTCCGGCAAATGTTGCTGTCGGCGGCTATCAGTTCCTTCATTTCCCGTTCGATGGTTTTCATATGAGTTTCTGCATACGCGATCTCCTCCTGGAGCATGGAACGTTGAATAGATACATCCGCGAATTTCTCTTTGTAGTCTAATTTTTCGAGCAACACCAGTTTCGCTACACGTTGTTTTGCCAGATGAGCCCTTAAGATCAGCCATGTGCGCAACTGACACAGTTCCTTCTCTGCCGGCAGATAAAGGGCTATCTTCCGATAGTGAGTGATCGCATACTCGGCGATACGCCGGGCATCCACTCTGTCTGTTTTGCCACGGGCAATACCCATCGAATACTTGATTACCAACGGCGAGATCAGTGAAAAATTGAAATTCAGCGTCCTGTCGGAAGCACAAACCGCCATCTCGGATATGTAGCTCCCCATATCCTCGGCGCAGAAAATCACATCGTCGAGCCGAATACCATGCCGCTTCTCAACCCAGTGCAGACACGAGCAGATCCCTTTTCGGGAGTTGGCGAATTTGCGGTGAGCCATCTCGTTTGCATCCTCGAAGGCGACCAAAGACGCATCGAAAGTCTCTTTCGACACATCCAGACCCACATAATACAAATAGTGCATAACTTGTTAGTTTTGTGAGAGTCGTATGCTATCACATGTACCAGGTCTTCAAACCTACAATTCTAAACAGCCATTCTCTCTGGTTAATGGAGTCGCAGTCCAAATCTACCGCCAAGCCTCAAAGCTTACGACAAGCCCCGGTTCACTGCGACTCCATATCGAAATTACCTGTGATTACATCACGCTGCAAATCTACATGCGACCAGCAAAACGCCGGGGATGGAAATATGCAAGGCTCGCCCCTCGGGCGATTCGCATGGCCTTGCATATTTCCATCTCTGACGATAAATTCCCTGCCGGCGGGAA
>NZ_CAXUDY010000010.1:0-82951 GCF_964250025.1 Alistipes sp. DJF_B185 | reverse complement strand
ACGAGCGTTTTCTCGTCCGATAGTTCCAATGCCAGTCTGTCTGCAAGGAAACGCTTTATATCGTCCTTGATCTTTACTTTACTTACGATAATTCCAATGAGGAAGTCGTCGGCATACCTCACATATTTAAGCCTCTTGAAGTTTCCGTCCATAGGGTCGAAGCACGGCATCGCGGATCGGGTTTTGTCTATCTCTTTGAGCCGTTTGACGAGCACTTTTCTTTCTACATTATTTGTCGCTGTTTTGAGTTCACGCATAACCAGCCTCTTTTGGTAAGTGAGAGCTTCGTATTCACGGCACGCTCTTACCCTGTTACCCCTGTCGAATCCGGTGGCATATTCTTTCATGTACTTATCCAGCTTGTCCAAGTAAATGTTCGCCAGTACCGGACTGATAATTCCGCCTTGCGGCATGCCGCTGTACGTTCCATGAAATCGCCATTGTTCCAGATAACCCGCCCTGAGGAACTTCCGGATAAGCCGTATGGATCGTTCGTCGGAGATACGTTCCTTCAAGATGTCGATCAGAATATCATGATTGACATTGTCGAAGAAACCTTTTATATCTCCTTCGATGAACCACTTCTTACCCGTAAAAGTCTTCTGTACGGCATTCAATGCGGTGTGGCAGCTGCGATGCGGACGGAAGCCGTGCGAAGTATCTTCAAAGTGACCTTCGTAAATAGCTTCCAGTACCATTCGTACTACCTCCTGCACCAGTTTGTCGTCGAAAGAGGGTACGCCGAGAGGTCGTGTCTTTCCGTTTTTCTTCGGGATGTGTACTCTTCTCGATGGCTGGGGAGAGTAGCTTTCGTCTTTCAACGAAAGGATCAGTTTCTCAATGCGGGGAAGGCTCATACGGTCGATGGTTTCTCCGTCTGCACCTTGTGTCATATTACCCGGCTTGGCATATATTCGCTGATAAGCCAGATAATACATTTCCTCATTGAAAAGAATACGATAAAGCCTCTCAAACCTGTATTCCGTGGTTTGACTATGCTTTGTCAGACTGTTTAATACTCTTGCGGGACTTCTCATAATGCCTCTCGCATTTTCCGTTAATCGTATTAATGAATATTAGCTGCCGCCCTTCGCCTTGTACGAGGCTTTCCCCCGCGCGGACTACTACGGCGGCTCCGTTACCATACCGGATATTCATAGACCTTCGTCCAATAGCCTTACGGCATTCCGGTTTAGGTAATCCCCGTTTACGATATAATAACTATGGCACGACAGATTGTCGGATATGACGTCCGCCTTTTACTGCTTATTGCAGTTGCGTCGTGATAAGTTCTTGCTCTCTCTGTACAACTACCACAATGAGAGTATCACGATATGACGAGTATAGTTACCCTAACGTCACAGTTTCGGCAGGTACCGCTCAGGCTGTCATTCAATCAATCCGGATTTTATCCTCATATCTGTCTTTCATCACCCCATTCAGTCGCAGTCCGATAACTGACTGACTTATGGTTTACCCCGACATGCTACACTCCCTGTCCGGTTTCCCTCTCAGATAAGTCGGTTGATGATAGGTTATTTGCAAAGAACACTTACCTAATAGCTTGCCATCGCTATATTTATTATATCGCCTTGACGGGCGCACAGTTATTGGCCAGTTTCTGAAATTGAAAATAAAACTCGTTCAGCCGGGCAATAAACTGCGTCTTCGACGGGTCGCGTTTGATGACGACAAACTCCTCGGCGAAGATTCTTTTGACGATAAAACGGCTGCGGTTATGCTCCGATCCGGCTTTGCAGAGCAGTTCGTTGAAGCGGATGTTTTGCTCCTCGTTAAGCCGAAACGAGTATTTATAACTCGGCGTTCGGGGCTTCTTGTCGGTCTGTTTTCGGTTGGTATCCATATATAGCTTGAAAAAGGGGCGCGACTTGGGAGCGGCCCCGGCCTCGCAGAGCGAGCGTTTTTGTCGGACAAAAACACAGCTCGCTACCCTCTGGCGAGGGTAAAGGTCCGCCGCAGTAAATTTTTACCGATGGTTTCGGAAGTTCTCCGTTACGGGTCTTGTGGCCGGGTCGGTTCCCGATGCAATATTACAACGTCTGGAGATGAAAAAAAGCCCGCTGAACGGACTGGAGCGGACCAGAGCGGACATCGGAAGCGAAGCTTTTCGGCAGGTTGTATATTGCCATCGAAACAAATATTCAGATAAAGAAACAGACGGTTGGACAAATATTTATCGGAATAATCACCCGGATATGCGGATGATTCGATGCAGAAACGGAGAAATATATAATTCAAGAAATAAATATCTAAACAAATCTGCATTCATACGGCTGTTTATCGAAGCAGGCAGCAAAAGAAATCCTTACTCACTTAAATAATTCTCAACACATTCGATTCATGGAATCTGCAAACATTTCAATCTGCAACCAGAAAGGCGGCGTCGGAAAACTCCCGTCACAGGTTATTTGCCGTCTATTGGCATAAGTGTTCCGGTCGTGGATTTGGGTAGCGTCCGCAGGGTAGCGTCCATGTCGCAGAAAGCCGCCTATTCCGACGGTAGCGACCAGCAGAACGCCGGGGATGGAAATATGCAAGGCTCGCCCTCGGGCGATTCGCATGGCCTTGCATATTTCCATCTCCGGCGTTTAATTCCCTGCCGGCGGAAATAAATGACTGGGATATGATATTCCGGGATCGCGCCGGATTACTGCGCGACCTTGAAGACGCTGTTGAGTTTCTCGCTCAATGCCGTCATATCCTGTCCGATCTTGTCGTTGGTGATTTTAGCGTAGATTTGGGTCGTGGTGATATGTTTATGCCCCAGCATCTTCGATACGGTTTCCAGCGGTACGCCCTGCGCAAGCGTAATCGTCGTAGCGAAGGTATGCCGAGCCATGTGAGTAATATTTAGAAATGCAGTAAAAAACAGAATGGTGAGAATAAAACGTAAATCGTTTATAATTAAGCATTTTGCGGGAATTGCAAAATAGCCTGACCTGCAAAAGGAAATAAAATATTGCAGCGTTTCAGTTACCAGACTGTTAGCCGCCTGTTTCGGAAACAACGACAGGTAACCGGATTTTTACCGGTAGAGACAGAACGGATTTGTATTCACTGTTTCTCAATGTTTTGCATGTCGAAGAACGCTTTTCAAAGGAGTATTTTTACAACCTAAAAAAGAAGCGTATGAAAGTGGAAAAATTCAAGGTGCTGTTCTACCTGAAAAAGAGCGAGCCGGACAAGACCGGCAAGGCCCCGGTCATGGGCCGTATCACCCTCAACCGTACGATGGCGCAGTTCAGCTGCAAGCTCTCCTGTACCCCTGAGCTATGGAACGCGCGTGAAAGCCGGCTGAACGGCAAGAGCCGGGAAGCGGTAGAGACCAACGAAAAAATAGAGAGGCTGCTGCTTGCCGTACACTCTGCCTTCGACTCCCTCATGGAAAGGAAAAAGGATTTCGATGCCGCCGCAGTCCGGGACCTGTTCCAGGGAAATGCCGGCATGCAGATGACCCTGCTCAAACTTCTCGACCGGCACAATGAAGAGATGAAAGTCCGTGTCGGTGTGGACCGCGCGCCGACAACAATGTCGACCTACGTGTACACCCGGCGTACCCTTGCCGAATTCATCAAAACGGAGTTCAAGGTCTCGGACCTTGCCTTCGGACAGCTCAACGAGCAGTTCATCCGTGACTACCAGGACTTCTGCCTGGAAAAGAAGAGACTGGCGATGGAGACGGTGCGCCATTACCTGGCCATCCTGAAAAAGATCTGCCGCATCGCCTACAAGGAGGGCCATTCCGAGAAATACCATTTCTGCCACTTCAAGCTGCCCAAGCAGAAGGAAAGTACGCCGAAGGCATTGAGCCGTGAGAATTTCGAGAAGCTGCGTGATCTGGAAATTCTGGAAAAACGCAGGTCACATATTATCACCAAAGACCTCTTCCTCTTCGCCTGCTATACAGGGACTGCCTACGCGGATGCGGTAAGCATCACCCGGGAGAACCTCTTCACCGATGACGGGGGCAGCCTCTGGCTGAAATACCGGAGAAAGAAGACCAACTACCTTGGACGTGTCAAGCTGCTGCCGGAAGCCGTCGCACTGATTGAGAAATACCGGGACGATACCCGCGAGACTCTTTTCCCGCCACAGGACTACCATACCCTCAGAGGAAATATGAAAGCCCTGCGTCTGATGGCGGGACTCAGCCAGGACCTTGTCTACCACATGGGGAGGCACTCTTTCGCCTCGCTGGTCACGCTCGAGGAGGGAGTACCGATCGAGACCATCTGCAAAATGCTGGGACACTCCAACATCAAGACCACACAAATTTACGCCCGTGTCAGCCCGAAGCGGCTGTTCGAGGATATGGACAGGTTCATCGAGGCAACCCGTGATTTGAAACTCATCCTTTAACCCTAAAAATATCATTACCATGCGCAGTACATTCAAGCTCTTATTCTACATCAACCGTAACAAGGTGAAATCGGACGGCACGACCGCCGTCCTCTGCCGGATCAGCATTGACGGCAAGAAGTCAGCCGTTGCCACCGGCATCTATTGCAGGTCGGAGGACTGGGACAGCAAGAAGTGTGAGATCAGAACAGTCAGGGAGAACAACCGCCTCGCCGGTTTCCGTGACCAGCTGGAAAAGGCATACGACAATCTGCTGAGGCATCAGGGAGTGGTCACAGCCGAACTACTCAAGGCCACCGTGTCAGGTGCCAATTCCGTGCCGGAATACCTCCTACAGGCCGGAGAGGTGGAACGCGAGCGTCTCAGGGTCCGCTCCAAAGAGATCAACTCCACCTCGACCTACCGCCAGTCAAAGACCACGCAGCTCAACCTCAGGCAGTTCATCGAATCCCGCGGGATGAAGGACATCGCCTTTTCGGACATCACCGAGGAGTTCGCCGAATCGTTCAAGGTTTTTCTTAAAAAGGAATTGGGACACAAACCGGGACATGTGAACCATTGTCTGTGCTGGCTCAACCGGCTTATTTATATAGCAGTGGACCGGGAGATATTGAGAGCCAATCCGATAGAGGATGTGGCATATGAAAAGAAAGAACCGTTAAAGCTAAGGCACATTAGCCGGGGTGAGTTGAAGCGGATGATGGAAACCCCGCTGCCCGACCCGATGATGGAGCTTGCACGCAGGACGTTCATCTTCTCCTCGCTGACCGGTCTGGCCTATGCGGACACGAGAGCACTCCATCCCCGTCATATCGGAAATACCTCGGAAGGAAGAAAATATATCCGCGTCTGCCGTGCCAAGACGGACGTGGAGGCGTTCATCCCGCTGCATCCCATAGCCGAACAGATACTGGAACTTTACAACACCACGGATGACGACAGGCCGGTATTCCCGCTGCCGGTCCGCGACGTCCTCTGGTACGAGGTACATGGAATGGGCGTGGCATTGGGCATGAAGGAGAACCTGTCCTACCACATGGCACGGCATTCGTTCGGAACCCTGATACTGTCCTCCGGCATCCCGATAGAGAGCATCGCCAAGATGATGGGCCATACGAACATCAACAGTACGCAGGTCTATGCACAGGTTACTGACCAGAAGATATCCGGTGACATGGACCGGCTGATGAAAAGAAGACAGAAAGGGGATACGGTCCTCCTGACGGAAATGTCCTAATAATGAAATGCCGGCCGGAACCGATGTTCTCAATGGTTCCGGCCGGCATTCTTAAATATTGAACGCCCCCGATTATATCAGGGCCTCATGATAATTATCCTCCAGGAGTTTCTCAATGTCGGATACCTTATACAAAATTTTTCCGCCCAGCCGGATATAAGAAATACGCCCCTGGTCCCGATAATCCTGCAGGCATCTGCGGCTGATTTTTAACAGGTCCGACAACTCCTTGTCAGAGAGAAAACGCTCACCGTTAAACAGGGGGCGGTTATCCTCCGCAAGCCTTTCCAACTTCGTCTGAATGTTATCCAGCAGGCCAAAGAACCGGCGGACACTGCCCGTCTCTTTGCTAATAATCCCTTCCATGTCGCTTCCAATTAATACTGTCATTCTTTCTTTTTTCTCTCACCGCCTTTTCCTTGCGTTTCATGGCGGCATAGACCATCAGCTTTTCCACGTCCTCCGGCCGGTAGTAGATTTTCCGTTGGATTTGGGTGAATGCCAGCCGTCCGGTATCCCGGAGAGTCTGAAGGGTACGTGGAGAGATGTCAAGGCGCAGGCAGACATCCTGGTTGTCCATTCATTCCCCCGGTTTCTTTTCCCTGTTCTTTTCATACAAGCGGTCCGCCTGCGCGGACAGGCTATCAGCCCGCGCCAGCATCTCCTCAAAGATTCCGGCTTCAATGTAATATACTTCCATTTTCTTTCCATTTAAAATAGCTTCCTGTCAGAAACTCAAATTATTGAAATACAGTTCAAAATACTTTCCAAAGGCACTTCCGGATGGGTGTCGTGGTTTCCGACTCCCCCTCCAGAGCCGTTTTAAGGAGGATTTCCCGTCATATTACGGCTGGAACAGTTTGTAATCCCGTCCTGTGATCTTCCTTATCACGTCGGCGTTTTCCTTGATATGTTCAACCAGTATGCGGCTTATAACACCGGAAACAGTGAAATCCTTACGTCTGACCGCCCAGACAATGTCTGAGATACATTCGTACACCTGTGCGTCAATATGCAGGGGCTTGCGCCGGTTGGATGAAAAGTTGTTCAGGAGGGCTTCAATATATTTTTTTACCTCTTCCTCCGTTACCGTCTTTTTACTCTCCGGCCGGGATGAAGATTCCTTGTGGGGCGCCACCTCTTCCAGATCCCCGGAAATGCAGCTCAAATATGAGCCTTTAGCGGCAACTATATCCAGTATCTCCTTCTCGTTGATATGATACGGATTTGTTTTTTTCCTTTCAATGCTGTCCATAACTATGATTTATACATTAATTCCATGTGACAATTGGGCGTTTTGTAAGGCGGACGTTCCCGATGGCGGATTATCGTCCTACGCCGCAAAGAAAAAAAGAATAAACGTGTGAGAGAATACCTTGTCAGTTATAGTCATATATAGACATGAATAGTCAATGCCGGCAAAAGACATGACAAATGGCAGTCCGGCGGGAAGTCAGGATTCTCTCCGATGTTGCCGGGATTGTGACATGTCAAGCCACGAGATATTGACAGCTTACATTATAATGACACACCAGGCTACGGATATTGTGACGGCTTATGTTGTTGGAATAGTGATATGTCAAGCTATGAAGATAGCAGGAACTCATGTTGGTAAGATAGCGGTATACGAGTAGACAGCAGAATGGGAACACTACGGCGATGAAAAGAAAAATCCCTACCGATCCATGTGAGACCGGCAGGGAGCGTAACATTTAAAGGAGCGGGCTTCTCAGCCCGTGATGTAACCGTACTTTTTCAGGTCGTCCATGAAATGCTCCGGCGTGTCAGTCCTCACCGTCACCCCGTGCAGTTCCCTGTACCGCCCGGAGAAATTCACCATGTACTCCCCGTCGGTGCACCCGCTGTCAAACCAACTGCCCTCACGTAGGACGCGTACAAACTCGGAAGGGTCGGAGGCGGCAATCCTGCCGCCATCCGCCAAAATATACATATGCCTGTTCATGCCGATAATTTTTTAGTTCTCAGTTTATAATATAGTTTCTGTTCATCGTCCAGGAAGGGGATGTCCTGGAGCGCGGTGGCCGCAGGCACCTGCCCCCCTTGTGGCAAAGGTAACCAATTTGTGGAGAAACAGCACCCAATTTTGTATTTTTATGAAGTTGGTCGTTCCCGAATGCTGGCGGAACTCGACCGTCGGTGCAGGGCGTTCACTACAAAACCGTAATTGCCGTTGGTCACCATCCTTGCGATTTCCGCACGGGGAATCCCTAAAAGATACAGTTGCCGGATCTTGCTCGTTTTTGTTGTTTCTTGTGCTAAAATGCTTCTAACTTGCTCGTTCACAACTTGTTACCTCCTTTATTTTTTACTCTACTAAGGTAATGCTTTTATAGGAGAAGTCGTAATTGTAATATCCTTATTATCATATCATTAGCTTACTTTATCTTAGGCTAAAAGTCCTTATTTGGGGTATCCGAATCTTATCCGCTGCAAGTCCCGGATGACAAAAGACGGCAATATATCGGAATAGTCAGATAACGATATATCATGATATGGCTGACCGCATAAGATGTGACATCAAAATAGGAATAGACGGGAATATGTTGATAGCGGTATAACGGGTTAGCCGGATAGTGATATATCATGATATGGCGAACCACATAGGGTGTGACATCGAAATAGAGATAACTAAAGCTATGCCGATAGTGGTATAGCGGACTAAAGAATACAGAAGACATTCCCGAAAATCGGTGAATTATGCTGTCAATCAATGATATTTCAATTTCCGATTCTTTTTTATATGGCTATATGGTTATAGCAGTATAGCGGGAAGACGCACGTTCTGTGGGGAAATATTCACCTTCAGAAGACCGGAAATGCAGAAAAACCGGCGGAAACCGTATGCGTTTTTCCCCTGACAAAAGGCTTTATAGCACTATATGGATATAGCGTAATATTCAAAACGTTGTCCCCATTAGGGGACAGCAAGTTGTGTTTTCGTTTAACGAAAACAGGACGGTTTAACGGAGAATACACCGATAAACCGTTACTTATTTCAAGCTCCAGCGTCGCTTTTTACATATCTAACTATAATTCATTTGAAATCACAAAACAGATTGAACCGAATGTGGTTAGTTTGTCTGTTTATTTCATGTCCGAATCATTAGTATGCTATGTTGCAAAGTTCGTATTCATTATGAAAAAATCCGCTTACGAGAACAAGATATTCAGGTAATTTGCCATCCTTTCCCCAAAGAAGTTCGATGTTAAAAAGTTCAGAAAGCGTTTTGGCTATGTCAAATCCGAAGGCTTCGAGTGACGGACGCACTTTTTCCGGGTGTCGGCATGGTGTGCCGCAGTTACGCGTACACTCGTTATCTGAGCAGTGAAGACATTTACCTATATAGGCAAATGAACGCCCTCCATATTTCCGTTCCATATCCAATAATTCGCTCTCGATTCGTATCCGTTCCGGTAAAATGAGTTTTTGTGTATATTCAATCGGAATATCTTTGTCTTCAGGGATTATCTTCGTTGCCATAAGATGTGCATACTTGTATTGTCGGAGAAACGATTCCGTATCAAAATCAAATGGAGGACACCCCCAACTTTTACCGTAATTGGTACATTGTTTGCAAAGTTCAAGAAAATGTGGTTCGTCACGGAATTCGGCGATATATCCTTCAACAGTGATGTCTGAAGTAAAATTTTCTACAGTGTATATACTCATTGTTTCAAAATCATTGTACCGCATAAGGAGTCGAAACGGATGTTTTCATTTTGGAAAAGTCTGTCAATGTATCCGCTTTTCTGCATTTCAGACGCGGTCAAGCAACTTAAATTCGGGGTATCTAACAATGCTATCGAATCGCACATGGACAACGCGATGTCAAGTTCATGTGTCGAGAACATGATACATTTTTTCTCGTCGTGGACAAGCCTACGAAGCAACGCCACAAGTTCGTAGCGATTAGGCATGTCAAGAAAGGAAGTCGGTTCATCAAGGAGAATGATAGGAGTATCCTGTGCCAATGCACGAGCAATCATCACACGCTGGCATTCGCCATCCGACATTTTATCCATCGTGCGGTTTGCATAAGCCTCCATTCCCACCGAAATGAGCGATTGCATGACTATCTCCTTATCTGTTTCTTGCATCCTACCTATCCAGTTGGTATAAGGAGCACGGCCTATGGCTACGACATCCTTGCACCGCAGGTTGGCGATGCGCGTGCGCTCGGTCGTGACGACAGCCAGCGTTTTTGCCATATCTTCGGTTTTCATGCAGGCGATGTCGTGCCCGTCGAGAATGATTTTTCCGGAATAACACCGGTTCAGACCGGCTATGGCGCGGAGCAACGTCGATTTTCCTGTCCCGTTTCTTCCGATAAGGGCTGTCAGTTGACCTTTTTTTATCGTGGCATTTACCTCGTGGAGCAACGAGTTTTCTTTGTAACCTATGGAAAAATGCTGTAATTCTATCATGCGGTGATGGATTTGTTGCGTAAAACCACCCATACGACGATTGGGATTCCCAATAGAGCTGTAATGGCGTTGATCGGCAAGGTGAATATTTTAGAAATGATGTCGCAAAGAAGCAATATCGATGCTCCCGAAAGAATTGTTCCGGGCAGAAGGACATGATGATCGCTATTTTGGAAAAGCATTCTTGTGACATGAGGCATAGCGAGACCTATGAAACCTATCGGACCGCAAAAAGCGGTTATCGTTCCGGCGAGCAGCGTTGTCGAGAGAAACAACAGGCTGCGTGAACGCCGAATATTCAGTCCCATTGTTACGGCATATTCCTCTCCGAACAGCAGGAGGTTAAGCGGTTTGATGGTCAGTACCGCCAACAGCAGTCCGGCAAACACAGATGGAACAAGAATCAGAAGTTGTCCGGAGGTGACGTCACCCAAAGCCCCCATCGTCCAAATGACAAAGGCTTTCAGCGATTCCTCTTTGCTGAGGTACTGCAATATCTGCACGACAGCACCTACGCCCGATGAGAACATCATGCCCAGAATCAGGATTACCATGATGTCTTTTATTCGCTGTCCGACGGCAGTTATCACGAGCAACACGACAGCCGCACCCACCCACGCTGCTCCGGCAATGCCTATTGATGAACCGATCCCGGCAAGTACCACAAGTGCCACACCGAGACTTGCACCGGAACTGATGCCAAGGACATAGGGACCGGCAAGAGGATTACGGAAGAGGGTCTGCATCTGAAGACCGCTGACCGATAAGGCAGCCCCGGCCAACAGTGCCACTATAGCTTTTATGAGGCGTATGTTGAGTACGATTTTTTCCGTGGCACGGGAACAATTTCCCCCGGTCAGTGCTGCCCATACATCGCGGATCGGAATGTTGACAGCTCCCACGGCCAAGTCCAGTAAAAAAAGACCGACCGTGAGCGTAATCAATATGGAGAATAATATAGTCGAACGGGAACGCATCTATTTCAGTTGCTTGTAATACACACACTCTTCCTGCACCAGTTCAGGATGGAATATCTTCACGAGGTCGCGGAGCACGATGTCAGGATTCACGACGGCAGACTCGTAATAGTCGTTACCCCCGGCTGTGTTGGTACGGGCGTTGTTGTTATACACCTCTCCATTTTTGAAACATCGGGTATCGGTGAATTTCGGACATGATGCCTTCAAGTCGTCAAGGGAGTTCGCCATTCCCACGTTCAGCCACATGTCCGCATCCGACGCGAGCAGATATGCTTCTTCTAAGTCAATGGGGATAGAAGCGTTTCCCGTGTTCTTCTGGTAGATATAGCGGCCTCCCGCATCAGTAATCAAGCGGGCTACATAACTTTGGGTTGAAGGCATGAACCACGAGTCGCCATAGGGAACATTAAGCATAACCGAAGGAGTGCCGAGGGTACTGTCGGCCACTTTCTTTTTCAAGGCGTTGTATCTGACCGGGATTGCGGCAAAGGCTTTTTCACCCTTCTCACGTTTTCCTGTGACTTCTGAAAGCACTACCATCCATTCGGCCTTGCCGAGAGGCGACTCTTCAAGATAATCGCCGACATACATGAACGGTATGTCGAGTTCTTCGAGTTTGCTTTCCATTGCGCTTGCGCCGTTCACCCCATAGAGCAGAACGAGGTCGGGATCGAGCGAGAGCAGCAACTCGTAGTTGATGTTCCCTTCATAGCCGACATCGCCAATACTGTCGCGGCGGGCTTGGATGTCTGGGTTGGAAATGTAGTCGATTCCCGAAACGCCGGTTATACACCGGACTTCACCGATTGCGTCAAGCATGGCGATATGAGTGGAAGACATCGCCACGATGCGTTTGGCGTCTCCTTTGAGTACCTGTCCTGCAAACCCTTCGGGAACCTCTTCACCGTTGCGGACGATAAACAGCCATGTGGTTACACTGTCCGCTCCCTGCCAGGGATTCCTGACGGTTATCAGTACGCTTTCCTTCCCGCCCGCCCCTTTGATGTCGAAGCCGGAGGCATATTCGGGAGCATAAAGCAGCAGGTTGAAATCATTGATTTTTGAGCTTTTGTTGTGGCAGCCTGTAAATGCCAGAGAAAGCAACAAAATCAGGCTTAAATTCTTTAATGCGTTCATATTGATGCAGATTATCGTTTACTATTTTTGTTTTTTCCGAACTTGGGTGTTATGCCGATGAATATCTCGAAATTGATGCCCGGCATGGGACGGGACAATACGGAAAGGTATTCTTCATCGAACAGGTTGTTGATGCTGCCCTTTAGCGACAGATCGGCCCATCGGAAAGAGAGCTGTTTTTCCAGTGTCACGTTATTCATGAAGTAAGGGGGCAGATAGCCCGTCAGAGTATAGTCATTACTCGACATGGTATAACGCTGGCTGTAATAACACCATTTGTAAAGCAGGCTCCATGTCCGCCATGACAGACGTCCGGTCACCGTTGCGGAAAACTCCGGCACGTATGGCAACTGTTTGCCGACGGATTGGTCTGCCGGACTCATCGGTTCGCTCTCGTTGATCGAGGAAGTCCACGAGAAAGTTCCGTTCATATCCAGTTTCCAGTCCTTTCCGAGCATTATATCAAGGTGGGCGTTGGTCTCTGCCCCGTAAGCATGTACCTTTTTGAGGTTTCTGGGGGAGAAGAATCCCTTGGTTGTGGGTAGCCAGATGATCCAGTCGTCGATGTGCGAATCGAACCAGTTGATACCACTGCTCAAAGCATATACATTTTCTTTCCCCACCGAGAACGACAACCCCACGTCGTATGTGAAGCCGTGCTCGCTTTTCAGGTCGGGATTACCGCCCGGCAGAAAATAGAGGTCGTTCAGCGTGGGAAAACGGTAGTTCCGGGAGATGGATGCTTTCGCCACGATATTGCCTTTTTTCGACAGTAGCCCGTCGATGAAGAAAGCCGGGATAACCGGGGCCCATTCCGTACCGAACATATCCTCGCGAAGGACAAGCGAGGCGGCAAAACGATCGACAGGCCGCCATTTCGCAGAAACGGAACCGGAAAACTCGACACGTCCCTTGTCATACCCGACAACAGCCTTGTTACCTTCCTGCGAGATGATATTTTTGTCCGCGCTTTCCACCAAATGCTGGTGTACGGAAACACCGGCCGTGAACAGCCATTTCTCTGAAGGAGCATAATCCCCGTCCGCACTTCCGTAGAACGTGTTAATCTTACTGCGTGAGCGGGTCATCGAAGCCATTTCGCCGTTTCCCTTGTCCCGCTTGTAATCATAGGCCATCCATGTGTGTATATAGCCGCCTTTTACACCGACCTTCCATTTCTCCCGCACGCGATCCCACGAGAGGACGCCGCGAAACGTCTGCTCCCTTTGGCGGTTCTCGAAGTCCATGTCGTTCCCGTAATCCGTGCTGAGCATCGCCAGTTCCCGGTTGGAATTGATATACCAGGCGTTTAGCCCGAACTTGTCGCCTTCGCCCGTGTTATAATAAATTTCCTGCAAGACGTGCAGATCCTTATAAGCCCCGCTGCGGTTGCGTTCCGTCGGGTAATAGGAACCGATGATGTTCTTGTCCTCGTCATAGATGTTTTCCTTCTTGTCCCGGTTTCGGTATTTGTAGTCGTTGGGGGAAGAGGAATACACCACACGGGTGGAGGACTGCCAGTGTTTGTCACCGTAGGTCAGGCGGAGAAACTCGTCGAACGTGCTGAACGACCCCACTCCCTGCACGTACTGCAACCCGAACCCTTCATGGTTGGCCGGAGAAGTGGAGAGCCTGACCAGACCACCCAAGCCGCCGCCCGTTTCGTTTACCGATGACGTTCCGTGCAGCAGCGAGGCATCATCGATAAAGTAAGAAGGGATGGTGGAAAAATCCGTCATGCCCAGCATCGGGTTGTTAATGCGCATACCATTCCACGTCACTTGGGTATGCGAGGGAGAGGTACCCCGGAAAGCCACGGTGGATAACGTGGCGCGTCCGTAGTTCTTGACAAAAACGGATGAGTTGAATGTCAGCACATCGGCCATAGACAAGGCGATGTTCTCTTTCATGGCGATGGAATCGAAACGGGTTCGTTGCACGCCTATATCCTTCATAGGTCGTTTGCCCACCACCGTAACCTCCGGAATACGTAGTACCCTTTTGGTAATGCTGACGGAATTTTTCTGCTGGGCGGCAAGCAGAAAGGGCAGGCTTACCCCCACGAACAATAGAATAAGATGTCTTTTCATTTTTGTCCTCCTTCCTCGTTATTTCCAGCAGAAAGCTCCCGGAATGATTCCCACGTAAAATTCATCGATCAGCTTGCCTTGCGGCGAATAGCGATACACGATACCTTGTTGCTGGTAATCAATAGCGTCGGCCACATATACCTCCCCGTTGTTGGGATTGACCGTAAGGCCGTAGTATTTGGTGTCCCGAAACTCCAGAAAAGGCCGGACGGGAACACGGTCGGCTTCCACCGGCATTCGCCAAATATCGTTGTTGATCCAGTAAAGTGTATCCCGTGTACCGTTGAGCTGGACTTCCGAAGGCCAGTCGCCCAGCTTAAACTTGAACTGTTTCTCTACGGTGAAAGTCTCGGCGTCTATACGATAGAGAGACGGTGCCTCGTAACCGTATGGGCTGCCCTCGTAACCGCCATCCGTGATGGTCCACATCTTGTTGTATTTGTCCATGACCAGCGAAGTAGGTTGTATGCCGATGGTCAGTTCGTCCACGACCTTGTCCGTCTCCGTGTCGATTTTCAGGATGCGGTTCTGGTACGACCAGCAGTTCACATAGACGTACTTGCCGTATTGTACCATTTGTTCGGTGGAACCCGATTCCATGTCCATGTCTGGACATTCGATATAGCCGGTAATCTCGTATGTCTTGGGGTTGATGATGAAGATACGGTAGTCCCATATCTGCGTCACATAGGCTTTCTCATCCGACAGAAAATGGATATACCGGGGTGAGGTGAAACCTGTGATACGGCCCACTTCCTTGAAAGTATTGATGTCGATGGCGAAAATCACATGCGAGTTGTTCACCACGATCCAGCCTATACCGTCCCGGATAACCATAGACTGGGCCACATCGCCCAACTTGAACCCGTTGGCACGGTAAAACACTTCATTCTCCACTTCGCACGTGGCGGGATCGTAGTAGGAAAGCGTGGCATTGCTGTACTGGAAATTCCCCTCGTTGGTAATGAAAAGACCAGAGGCCGATACAGAGAAATCTTCCATCTCTCCGTAATCCCATTTCATGCAACTGCCGAAAACTGGCAGGCAGAAAAGAAAAAGGCAAATCCGTTGTATTGTTCTGCTCATTGTCATTCGGATAAAAAAGAGTACCCGAATCATTACGGGTACTCTGGTTAAGGTATAAGGTTTAATCCTGCTGCGTATATTGTTTGTCCTTCATATTTTGGAAGGTTGGGTTATACCCACATTTCGTCACGCTCCAACTTTCCCCCGTAATCATTCCGTTTTCTATAAACTTGCCGAAGAAAGTGTAGTCGGTAAATTTCGTCAAACCGTCAAAAACAACCCCATGCAAGGTCTCCAACTTCTCCATGGAAAGTGTTTCCTGAGAAAGAGAAGTCGCACTTTTTATCTGTAGCGTACCATCTATAGTCTGTAATTTATCACAAGTAATGCCTGTTGCTTTATTAACGAACAACCCTTCACCTCCTACGTGAAGCAATTCCGGAATATCCAGCGATTTACTTTGTAAAGATATTGCTAACGAACCCTCTCCCTCTTTATAATATACAGGAGAAGCTGAACAACAAACTTTGGATAGTAAGGGCAAGTTACAACTGGTAAAATTTCCAGATAAATAGAACTGTCCTCCCACTTCTTTCAAGACTGGCATTGTGATTGAAGCAAACATGGGTATTTGGATATATCCATATCCATCTATGATTTCCAAGTCGGGAAATTTGGCATTGCTTCGCATTTGGCCTGTCACATTTAGATTTCCATATACATGTTGAATTGTCGATATGGTATAATCGATATTGTTGGTGGTTGGCTTACAAGTGAAGTCTTTGATATTCTTGAACGTGATTTCAGGGAACTTATTATTCGTGAGACTGGTGATGACAAAATTTACATTTGACAAATCTTCGGCTGTTTCAATTTTGGAGAGCTGCACCTTGTTTATAATTTCAATCTGGGGCGCTGTTTCTCCGAAGGTTTCAAATCGGGCGTTCGGCAACAGCAGTGTTCCGCTCACATCTTCAAGATAATCCAGCGTGATGCTTCCAAGTGTGGTGATCTTGCTCCAGTCGGGAAGTTGTTTGAGTGCCGTGAAATTCTTTATCTTTATCTGTCCCTTTATCGTTGTCAGTTTGTCCATTCCACCGAAAGCCTGAAGCACGTCATTTCGTTGGGGAACAAAACTACCGGTAGGAGGAGCTTCCATATTGGCTTCCATAATAATACTTCCGTTTACTGTTTCGATTTCCGGAAGGTTGATGGTTTCCAACATCACGGGGACGGTATGGAAATCAAGGCCACCGGTCTCTTTCAGCTTAAGGAAGCTCATGGAAGTCAGCTTGGCAAGATTGTTTACGGACAAGACCCCTCCGACACTTGTCAGTTCCGGTATTTCCAAAGACGCAATCGAACCGGCTGCTGTGTTCTCTTCATTGAGTCCTTGAAGATTCAGATCCTGACCTACAGTAGTCAGAACCGGAAACTCAAAACTCTGTAACGACGACGCATTGAACATCACGCTTCCTTCAATAGTTGCCAGTTTCTCGAATAGGACATACGTCACTTGGTCGTTATATACCGATATGTCTCCGGAGAGCGTTTCCAATGCTTTCATGGAAATCATGTGAAGTTCCGTAGCTTTCGAGGCGACATCGGTCGAACCTACCTGTAAACCTCCGGCAGAAACGATATTATCCAACCCTGTCAAGTCTGCACCGTTGTAACTGTTACGAATGACAATGTTGCCAGTAACCTCTTTCAAAGATGCCAATGCAGATATGTCAGTGATTTTTTCTGCCTCTTCCGCATCAGAGCCGATAATCAGGTTCCCTTTGACAACGGTTGTTTTGGTTGCGGCAAAAGAAGCTACCTCCTCGGTGGTCTTCAACTCCACATCTCCGTCAGATTCTATCTCGCTTTTCACGACCTTATAGGTATATTCGCGGGCATCTCCGTTATAGGATGTCACCCGGAAGGTTCGTTCGTTATCCCAGTCCGTTACCGTTTCAGGATCAGGTATGATTGTTGCAGAAGTTGTGTACTTGAATTCCACTTCGGCGTTGTTCAGCGATACCGTATAGGGAACGGTTATTGTTACTGTATTGTCCGTAATGTCGGCCGTGTACGATTTCCCGTCCACGGTCATCACGACCGATGTGATGAAATTTTCATCTGCATCTTCAGGTATAATTTCATCGTTTTTGTCACACGCTCCCAAAAAGAACAAGGATAGGAGCATGGGAAGAAAATAAATTTTCATACTTGTAATTTTTATTATTTGGTTAGATCCTCAAAAGAAAATACCTCCGTAGAAACTTCGCCCAGCCAGCCGCTTTTGGCCAGAACACCGCATTGTATTTTGATAAAGTCAATATATTGCAGATTGGCTTCCGTTCCATCGGCATGGATGGCATTGGAAATTTTGAAACCGTTCCTTTGTCCGCTTCCATCCACCGTACTGCCGCCTTCTATCTGGTCGTTTCCGAAATTATCCACGTACCCCCAGTCATAACTCTGATTATCCCAATAACCGGTTTGAGAATCTTGGGTGTTGCGGGCGGCCAGACAAGTGCCTGTCAGGGTATAACTGTTTTCCGAAATCCAAGCCGGATAATAATAGTCTTGTGTATGATAAGCGGACAGATAGTCTACCCAGCCGTTTCTACCGTCGGAACTGATCCATTGGACATCCATTTTTTTGCCTTCCGGACGGTAATAGGTCACTTCAAAATTCTGTATTGTTTCTTCCTTGCCTGCTTCAGATCCTTTCAGTTCGTACCACTCGTCATCCGGCAATCCGTTTCCGTTTATATCTTGCATGACCCATACGATACCCGGTTCGGAACTGCCGTCAAAGGCGTTCCCCTGAACACAGAAATCATATTGGTTACCCGAATTGGGAATACTGTGGTCGAAGCCGACGATGATATAACCCCCGAAAGAACCTAAAGAGACGTGCAGTTTGTCTTTCAAACGCTGTGTTGCCCATGCGACAGCCGCTTCAGGGGATGTTTCGTTGCCGGTCATACCGCCTATCGTGCTCGTCTCGTTGATAAATTGGCCGGGAGCTGGGGTATATTCATAGACTTTATTCCAGAGCTTGGAACTTCCCGAAGCCCGGAAGCCGTCTTGTTCCTTTTTGTCCACACAAACGACTTTTACGGTGGCAGTGACAGCCGTTTTCCCTTTGTCGATATTCCTGCTTATTTTTTCCGTCGGTGTGTCTTCCGACACAGTACAGGAGACGGTGTATTCTCCGGGTGCGGACGGCGTGAACTTGAACATGCGTTCCACTTCTCCTTCCATGACCTGACCGTCCACACTCCACTCAAAACGGGGATTGTCGAAATACTCCAACAACGGACGCAGGAAAACAGGACGGTCGGCAAAAGTGTACCTGTCCGTGGATGTTTGCAGGTAAGACGGGGTCGGGAATTTGACAACGTAGGGCATCGTTTCCACGACCTCTACGCTTACGTCTTTCGTTGTTGTCCCATCTATATTGGAAGCGTTGATTGTCACCGTATAAACACCGAGTTCTTTTTCATTGAAAGTATAAGTATTCTCGGTGGAAACGATTTTTCCTTCCCGTACCCATTCGATTTTGAACCCTTCGACATCCGAATGCTGAATATCGGGAGTAAATGTGTAATCGGTATTCCGGACGACTTTTAGCCCCTGCGAAGGTAGTGCCAGTGAGATGACCGGAGGGGTGAGTTCTTTCACTTCTACTTTCAGTTCCTCTTCGGCATAGCCTTCCGCATTGTCTACTCTTAGTTTGACATAAAAATCCCCGCATTCATTCCATGTACGTTGAAGAGACGGACCCGAAGAAACCAGCGTACCGTCTATCGTCCAAGCAAAAAGAGCATCTTCAACATTCTGGTATGTCGGGGCGATAGTCAATTCGTGATCGACCTTGACCGTGTAAATACCGGTCTCGCTGTCAAGTTCTATTATAGGTTGTCCTCCTACTTCTTCGGTAATGACTTCATCCTTGTTGCAGGAGGTGAACAGCATACAGGCAGAAATAATAAAATAGTGAAAACGATGCATGATGTGTGGATTTTAGAAAAATAACAGGGATACCCCCGACAGAAGGGATATCCTTGTATTCTTTTTATTGTATGGTGATATCATCAATACAGATATAAGCCGGAGTATTCAAACCGTATGCTCCCGAATCCGAACCCTCGAAGTTGAATTTCACACTTTGCACCCCTTCGGCATTGATTTCCCAATAATCCCATGTCGTGATAGGATCAACCTGTTGTTGGCCGTTACGATAATCGGCTAAAAGACGTTTGTAAGTGCGGATCAGACCGCCATTCGCATCATAACATTCCAGATTCACTTGGAAATACCCTTTCATCTCTTTCAGAGGAGTCGCTACCCCCGTAGAACCGAACTGATTACCATAAGTAATGACACCATAAGTGTATGAGGTGTTGCAGATCCACAGGCCGACCAATTTCCGGGGAACATTGAAATAAAATTCTGGTTTAGCCATCCATGCCTGATTGTAAGCATCCACATATCCGTAAACGACACCGAAATTGGAACCGCTGTGCCCGGCTTCCTTATTCTGTCCTTCCGCTTCCACCGCAGTGTTATAGACAGAACATTGGTTTAGATAAGAATACCACCAGTCTCCGGTATTTCCCGACTGATTGGAGCGGATGTTCCAGTTGGAAAGTGCGATGCCGCCGCTGGAATACTCTGTGCTTCCACCTACAGTATTAAACATTGAAAGGAAGAGATATTCTTCCGGAGTATTGTCGTAAATGGTGGTTACTTGAGGATACCCTTGGTACGAATAAAGATTTTCTCCGGCCGAGGTAGGTCCTGCTAACATGCCGGGATCGAAATCATCGAAAGTGATAGTTAAAGTACCGTCCGAATTTGTCACAGCACGGGTTTGCGAAGTTCCGGAATCAACCGGGTCCATCAAAAAGTCATCGTCCGAGCTACAGCCAGAGAACAAGGCGGTTGCGGTAAATAGACAGGCACCTGCCAGAAAGCGTAATTTTCTTTTCATAGGTCACTCATTTTAATGTAAAACATATTATTAACAAACACAAAAAATTCCCGTTCGTGCGGACTTACACGAACGGGAATATGTCTGTCTTCAAATATTGAATGGCCGATGAGCTATTCCTTATTTGATTACGACCCGTATATCCCGCAGGTGTAAATCTCATTCCGGTCATGGCAGGTCTTCTGACTCGTCCCGGTCATCGTGCCTTCCCGGTATTACACCAGTGGCAAAAGTTCGATGTCCGTTTTTGTGGACTCACAGCAGCGGGTACTGTCCCGGATTTTCACCGGGTTCCCTTTTCATTCGGAAGGCGTAAACCTCCCGAAACCATTTCCCGACTGCAAAATTATCTATATTACATATCAATTCCAAATAATTCATAATATTTATAATAAAACACACAAAGCATGACAACCGTACTGTTTTAATTAGAGCATTCAAGTTTACGACAAACGAAGACGGTAATTATCATACACAATATCCATAAACCAACAAAACAGCTTGCCATTTTCCATAACAATGCGTTCTGGAATAGATAACTGTTAGCTGCAATTATGCAAGCAAAAAAAGCAGACAGAATAATGACTATTAATATCATGCACCAGAAATTAATCCTATAAATTTATGGAAAACAAGTAAGGGAATGGAAGTTCCGTTGCCGCATGGATGCAGGTGAAGGACCTTCTCTTTTAACCTTGGATACGCCAATGCACGCCAACGGAAGACTCTGATATTATCTGTTTGGAAAGGATATAGGATGTGCGTTACTTTGTCGCATATTCAGAATCTTAAAAAGAATTTTAGTATGGAACTGACAATTATTGAAACAAGCGCGTATTAGGAGTTGAGAAAGCTGGTCAGCACGCTGGTCGTACAGATGGGCGACTTCCAGAAAAAGATTGCCCCGCCTGCGCCGGACAAGTGAATGGATGCGCAGGACGTATGTGATGGACTTATGCCCAAACACTTTCTGAAGAGTTTCCAGCAGCATCCCCTTGAGTATGGCCAGAACGGCAAATGCGTGGCGTCCGATGTGCGGGGTGACCTCGCCCCGGAGTTGCATTTCCTGCCTATGATTCCAAGACTGAGCCGCATGGCATTGTATTCACCTACCGGAAAGACACATTCGGGGAGTCTTTCTTTTCATCCGTACCCCTATATTTTTCAATCAGTTCGATAGCAATGGGCAATAATTTTACGACATACGCCACTCCCGTTTTTATACGGTTGCCCATCAGCCATGTACCGCCGTCGGAGTCGGTATGGATATTATCGTATGTTATGGCTTTCAAGTCCACATAGGAAAGACCGGTGAAGCACATGAACAGGAACATGTCGCGCATGGCACGCTGGCGTTTGTATCTCGGTTCTATATGGATTATCCTTTGCAGTTCCTCTTCGGAAAGGAAAGAACGCCTCTTGTATTCGGGCATACACTCGAATGATGCGAACGGATGAACCCGTATCCAGCCTTTTTCCTGCGCGATATACATCAGCCACTTCAAGGTATTGACACGCCCGAAGACAGTGGAGTTTGCCAAAGCGCATGTACCGAGCATCCAGTTGTAGTAATCCTCGATGAATGATTTCTCAAGTTCTTCGATGACAATATCCTCTGCATTCTTCTTGCTTTTCATGAAAAGCAGGAGACTCTTGTAATCGGCAACCAGACCGCAGTAGGTGCTTTCGGCTTTCTCTATGCCGATTTTCTTTTTATACGGTTCCAGCTGTTCCCTGAAAAGGTTCATAAGGGTGTGGCATTCCTCTGAGAAGCCGACATAGCGGTTATAGACTTTCTTGGCTGTAACAAAACTGTCGTGGTCGCAGACGTACTGGTAGTGCCTGGTGATTTGCGCCTTGATATTGTCAAGCTCCTGATTGAGTGTACGGGCCTCCTCGGACTTGCCTTTGGCCCGGTTGGTTTTGACGTCCCACAAAGCGAGGGACACTTCTTTCTTACAACTGAAACCGGCTTGGGTTCCATTGATGGTGATACGGCCCATAATCGGTGTCTTTCCGTTTTTTACAGACTGTTTATTCTCAAAACACTTAGCTATACATGGTCTGCGATAAGCTAAGAGAGATTCCCCTTACACAAAAGCATGGCATCTCCTTGTCGTATCTCGCCTTTATACTTTTATGTATAGTAGTCTACCGGATCGAATGAACAAGACCTATCCCATACATAAACCAATTTAGACTGCTATGTTATTTTTGAGGAAGAAGATGGAATGAGACCAGATACCCTCTTTAAGGCTGACTGTAAGTCGATTAAATGTAGAAAAAGATTGCTTTTGTCACAAGTAAAGTGTATATTTGCATTGAAAGAATCGTTCTTTGACAGAGGCAAAAGAAAACAGAATATTGTAATTCGCTCGTTTCTAAATCGTTACCTGATATTAATTAAACAGAAATAACTGTTTAATTTTCAATTAGATAGAGATTGTATGATGTTTCGCCACGTGCATTGTCGGATTGAATGACAATCCAGCATGTCTGGCAACATGCCGCAAGGACATGTTCATCGTCTTATAGTAGCGTTTGATCGGAAAGACCTTATTACCTTCCAGATGCAGATTTTTATAACGGTCGTAGATCATTTCAGCAACGGGAAGGAGTTTGACACGGAATTGTGTACCTGTCTTTTGCCGCTTGTCGATGATCCAATAATCCCCATTGTCGTCTGTATGAATATCGGCATGGGTCAGCTTTGCTACGTCCGAATGGCTCAGGCCCGTAAAAGCGCAGAAGACGAAGGCATCCCGGTTAATGCCCGTTCGGTAGTTAGGAAGTTCGACGTCCATCACGGCCTGCAATTCCGAAGCGGATAAATAGCGCCGTTCGGCGTATTTAGGCCTGACATGGAACCCTGCAAAAGGATCGACGAGAATCCAGCCGTTCTTATAGGCCGTATAGGTCATCAGACGCAGTTTCTTGACTCCGGCACAGATCGTCCCGGAAGCAAGACCCTTTACCGTGGAGAGGTAGACGACGAACTTTTCGATAAACTCCCGCTTCAGCTCTTTGAACGGAATGTCCTTTACATGGTATTCGTATTCGAGGAAAGCGGCAAGACGCCTGCGACGCAGACAGTAATCCTCATAGGTGGAATAAGCGCGGTCTTTGCCCACACGCTTGCGGAACTCCGCAAGATATTCGTCGAAGGTCTGTAACAGCAGGCGGCAATCATCGCCCATACCGAGGAAGGCGTTGCGGACCTTTTCGGCCGTTATGTATGAATCCCGGTCGCAGAGACGCTGATACTGTTTGCCGATATTGGTCTTGATATTCTCCAATTTCTCGTTGATGCGCTGCGATTCGAGACTTTTGCCGGAAGCTTTGTTGGCTTTGGCATCCCAGAGGGAGGAACGGACGGTGAGTTTGCAGCTGAATTGCGACATCGTGCCGTTGATGGTGATACGGCCCATGACGGGAACCTGACCCGATTTTTCGGACTGCCTTTTCACATAGAAAAGGACTTTGAAAGTGCTGCGTTGCATAATAACTTGAACTTTGAGGATTTGTTAAACGTTAAGTCAAGTTATTTGTTATGCGGAAATTCGATGCAATAAACTGAAAACTACTGCCTTAAATGCAAATCAAAGCATTTCGGGCAGGTAACGGATAAGTAACACAACTCACCGTTAAACCTGCCCGATTTTGCTTTTTTATTGCTCGGAGCATATGCAGAAGAGAGAATTAAATACTTGCAAACAAGATATTTACTCTTTTCTGCACTTTCTCTTACCTACAAACCCCCGGCCTTTGATGGCCGGGGCGTATATGGTGCAGAACACCGGAGGACTAGTCCTCGTCGCGGTACATGTTCTCCACGTAAATGGCGTGCTGCTTCGCCACGCGCTTCGCGATCGAAGGCTTGGTGAAGTACTGGCGGCGGCGTAACTCCTTCAGGACGCCCGTGCGCTCGTATTTACGTTTGAACTTCTTCAGGGCGCGCTCGATGTTTTCGCCCTCTTTTACCGGCATGATAATCATAATATTCTACTTTTTATTGTTTTTTTAATTCTTTCGTTTACTTAAAATCCTCCGGGACGCATATCTTCCGATACCTTTTCCCTTGCAATGTCGCTTCGTCTACTCGTCGTCAGGTCCGCTTCGGGGGCCGAACCGCAGATAGGGAACCAGCCGTGCTGCCTCCTCGCGGGTCATTATGTCGTCTTCGATCAATTCCTCTGCGGTACTCCAACCTCCTTTCAACTGTCTTCGTTTAAGTAATTTCCGAAGGGTCTGCGGCGGAATGTACGGATGCCGGCCCAACTCTTTCGGGGTTGCAAAGTTAATATCAATTTTCCGAATTTCACAACTATCGCAGTAAATTTGTTTCAAAATTTTCTCATAATTGCGTTCCGTGACTCCCGGAACCTCTGCGAGTTGCTCCGCACGGAGGAATCCGCCGAGCCGGTCGCGGTAGCCGATAATCGAGACGACGGTCTTCTCGCCGATGCCCGCCACACTCCTCAGCGCGGCAGAATCGGCCGTGTTGATCTCGACGGGAACGTCGATCGGTTCCGCTTTGCGTTCGGGGAAGATGACGTAAGGTTCGAGCGCCGATGCGACCGAATCGCTCACCACATAGCACGCCCGCAGCTCTTCCATGTCGTAAATGCCGCTCAGGTCGCGCCATCGGACAAAGGCTTCGGCCTGCCGTTTCGACAATGCGCCGATGGCCCGCAGGTAACGCGCGCTCACCGTGTCGATGCGGAACGGCGCGGGCGGCATCGGCTCGGAGACGACGCGCCCCGTACGGTATTCCTGCGGAGCGATGGCATACTTGCGTCCGATGCGTATGTAGGGCTCCAGCCGGTAAAAGAGCGAATCGCTGATGCCGTAACAGAGCATCACATCTTCGGGAATACGGAAAATCTTGCCTGCGGCGCGGTATTTCAGCAGGCTCACGGCTTCGTGTTTCGTAAGCCCCAGCCGCCGCAGGCCGTCGTAATCCACGGTGTTCGGATCGAACGGCCGCATGACGACCGTATCGGCCCGCTCCTCCATTTCGGCTTCGACCCGCAGGGCCGCCGCGGGATCGGCCTTCGGACGCACGAGGACGATGCCGAGGACCAGCAACCCGGCCAGCGGCAGAAAAACCGCCACGGCCCGAATCTCACGTTCTGTAAAAAACTTTCCCATATGCAGAGACTATTTACATACCGTCCGGCAAAGGCCGGAACCTACCACTGCGCACCGCCGGAGAGCAGCAGGCGGCGGTAACGCCGCGAAGGCGATTCCACGAAAGCGCCCAGCCCGTACTCCGTCCAGCGGCGATCGACCAGCCCGACGGTCGCTTCCGACGCCGTCACGACGTTGGGAAACCGCGCCGGATTGCCGCCCTCGCCGGGCCGTTTGCTTCGCGCGTCGATCACGAGCGTCGCCCCCTCCGTCCGCACGTCGCGCCGCGGATCGGTATTGGCCGCCGCGAGCCACAACAGCTCTTCGGGCATCAGCTCCGCCGCCGCGGGGTCGAACAGCACGAAATATCGCACCCCCTCAGGGGTTCGAACCCCGGCCCCCGGTTCGGCGAAGGCAAGCGCCGCGCCCCACTTTTCGAGCAGATCGGTGCGGCAGCCCTCCGGCAGCCGCGGCGCGGATTGCGCAGAAGACGCCGAGTCCGGCGCAAGGCCGGCCGCCGTGGCGTCTATTGCAATTTTACCGCCGAAGCCGGGCGTCGCCGTAGCATGGTCCAGCACATCGAGGATTCCCTCGCTGCGAACGAGGTCGCGCACGGGGTCGATCCGCCGCAACAGCCGCGCCAGCGCATCGAAATCGCGCACGTCGGTACCCGACGGCACGACGAGCAGGTATTTGTTGAACATCATCTGTCCCGCGCCCCACAACGACTGGGCGACTTTCACGGCCTGCCCCTCGTAACGGCGGTCGATCGAAACGACGGCGACGTTGTGGGCCGTACCGGCTTCGGGCATCGTCAGGTCGCGGACTTCGGGCTGCAGGGCCATGCGGATCGGAGCGAGAAAGATCCGCTCCGTCGCGCGGGCGATCCATGCGTCCTCCTGCGGCGGAATGCCGACGACCGTAGCCGGATAAACCGCATCGCGTCGGCGGGTCAGGGCCGTGACATGGAAAAGCGGATAGCGGTCTTCGAGCGAATAGAAGCCCGTATGGTCCCCGAAAGGCCCCTCGACCGCCTTCTCTTCGGCCGGATCGACATAGCCCTCGATCACGAAGTCGCAGTCGGCCGGAACATAGATATCGTTGGTAACGCACTTCACGAGTTTCACCGGACGGCGGCGCAGGAACCCGGCCAGCAGGTATTCGTCCATGTTGTCAGGCATCGGAGCCGTCGCGGCGTAGGTATAGACGGGATCGCCGCCCAGCGCGACCGAAACGGGCATCCGGCGGCCCAGACGCTTGTAGGCGTCGTAATGGCGCGCTCCGGTCTTGTGAACATGCCAGTGCATACCCGTCGTACGGTCGTCGAAGACCTGCATGCGGTACATGCCGACGTTGCGCACGCCCGTTTCGGGATCGACCGTATTGACCATCGGCAGGGTCACGAAGCGGCCTCCGTCCGCAGGCCAGCATTTGAGGACCGGAAGCGCGGAGAGCGCCGCCTCGGCCCCGGTCAGCACGACCTGCTGGCATGCGCCCCGGCCCGACACGGTCCGGGGAAACCAGCGCGCCATCTGGGCCAGCATCGGCAGGGCGCGCAGTTTGTCTGAGAGCGAATTGCGCGGCGCGGCCGCCTGCTTCAGCAGTCCGTCGATACGCTCCGAAAGTTCATCGAGCGCCCCGACGCCGAGCGCCAGCGCCATGCGGTGTTCGGAGCCGAACAGATTCGTCAGCACGGGAAACGCCGTGCCGGTATTTTCGAACAGCAGCGCCTTGCCGCCGCCCGGCGTCTTGGAGATGCGGTCGGTAATCTCGGCGATCTCCTCGACGGGCGATACGGGCGCCCCGATCCGGATCAGTTCACCCTCGCGCTCCAGCCGCGCGATATATTCATTCAGACTCCGGTACATGCTCCAATGCTTTTTTTACCGATCCGTAACGCAGCAGCAGTTCGCGGGCCCGCGTCTGGTCCAGCCCCGAAGCTTCGGCCACCATGCGCGTGCCGCGGGCCACGAGTTTGTCGTTCGTGAGCTGCATATTGACCATGCGGTTGCCCTCGACGCGGCCCAGTCGGATCATCACGGCGGTCGAGAGCATGTTGAGCATCAGCTTCTGGGCCGTGCCCGCCTTCATGCGGGTCGAGCCGGTCACGAATTCGGGACCGACAACCGCTTCGAGCGCATACTCCGCTTCGGCCGCCACGGGCGAGGCGGGATTGCAGGTTATGGAACCTGTAAGCAGTCCGTGTTTCCGCGCCGTGCGCAGGCCGCCGATCACATAAGGCGTCGTTCCCGATGCGGCGATGCCGATCAGCACGTCCTTCCCGGTCGGGGCGTAAGGCGCCATATCGCGCCACGCACCTTCCATGTCGTCCTCGGCATGCTCCACGGCCCGCCGCAAAGCCCCGTCGCCCCCGGCGATCAGGCCGATGACCCGGTCGAACGGCACACCGTAGGTCGGGGGCAGTTCCGAAGCGTCGGTGACGGCCAGCCGCCCGCTCGTGCCCGCACCGATATAAAACATGCGCCCGCCGCACTCCATGCGCTCGACGATGCGTTCGACCAAACGTTCCATCACCGGAATCGTCGTCCGCACGGCTTCATGCACGCGCGCGTCTTCGCGGTTGATACCCGTCAGGATGTCGTGCACCGACATCCGCTGTAAATCGTCATAGGCCGAAGCCTGTTCGGTTATTCTGTTTTCCATAATGATATTCTGTCAATCCGGCCGCCGGAGAGCGGACGATCGTCACCACCTCGCGGCCGCAGCGCGTCAGCGTTTCGCGCAGCAAATCCCCGAAAGCGGCCGCAACGCCGCCCACACACGCCACGGGCAGATGGACGGGATAACCGCTCAGGTTGCGCTCGGCGAAATCGGCGAAGCTCCTCTCGACCATGTCCCTGATATCGGGGCGGTCCAGATGCGCATGGACGAACGGCGCGAACGACGCCAGGAAACGGTTGGCGTAAGGTTCCCGGTAAACCCGGCGGATGATCTCCTCGTAAGTCAGTCCGTGCGCCGCGAGAAACTCGCCGCGCAGGGAAATATGCCCTTTGAAGATGCCGTTCACGAGGTTGCGCCCCAACGTCGCACCGCTGCCCTCGTCGCCGAGAACGTAGCCCAGCGGCGGTACGTTTTCCACGATTTCGCCGCCGCGGCACCAGCACGAATTGGAACCCGTGCCGAGGATGCAGGCCACGCCTTCGCCCCGGCCGAACAACGCCCGCGCCGCCCCCAGCAGGTCCGATTCGGCTTCGATACGCGCCGCGCCGAAATGTTCACCGAACTCCCGGACCATCTTCGCCGTCGCGTCGGGAAACGTATGTCCGCACCCTGCACCGTAAAAATAGACGGCTTCGGCCCCGCCGCAGGGCGGAAGTTCCGCAAGAGCTTCGCGTATCTGCTCCGGCGAGTGCTGCACGGCGTTGATTCCCCGCGTGCGCACCTCCCGGATATGCACGCCGTCGGTGAGCAGCCAGGTGCATTTGGTCGATCCGCTGTCGGCAATAATTTTCATACTATACTGTTTCTTCTCAATTCATCAGAACCGCCAGCCGCATGTAAGCGAAAATCCGGCGTCCGTAAGCCACGGCGTCACATCGGTCGGCGCACCGAGTTTGACGGGCGACACCGAAAATTCGGAGGGCGCGAGCAGGATCGTCGGTGAAAATTTCAGTTCAAACCCCTTCGTCACCCGCAGAATCCACGCACATTCTACATTGAAGTAAGGCAACACCTTATCTTTATCCATATCCTTTTCGCCGTCCACATCCCGGATCATCCGGTGATATCCCGCCCCGATACCAGCTCCGAAACGCAGAAAAAGCCTGCCTTTCACCACCGGAAGCCGGTAATAGGCCATTGCATCCAGTTTGTAAATATCCTGTGCCACCGTATTGCGGTAAGGGTCAGGTCCACGGCCGCTCCAGTCGTAATCCATCAAACTTCCCAGATGCCACCGGGCCGAAAAATCCGCACCCCAATAAAAATTTCCTTTCAGTTGGCGGCTGTACTCCACCTTCACGCCGGCAGTCGCCTGGTTATGCGCCGTAATCCCCGACGCGGCCGTCACAAAGAGGTTGTTCTCTTTCGAATCGAGCCGGTACCGTTCGATACGCGCCGCTGTTTTTGCGTTCCGCGTCCGATCTGCTGCCGACAGCGGGCCTTGGGCATATGCTGCTGCGGTGACGCATACCGTCAGCAATGCCGTTCCTATTTTTCGCTTCATTCACAAGTGGGTTCTTCGTCCGCAACATACGGTCAAAAACAAAAGTAAAAAAATAAATGCAGAAAAACAATTACCCACATTATGAAATCACGATTCCGCATCAAGTGCGGCATCAGCCAAAGCATCGTCCGGCATCACCGTTTCCCGACACCCTCCGGGCACCGCACACCAATCCGTTATCCGACCGTGATATTCAGCACGCACTCGTCAGCGCCCCGCAGGATCGACGCGCGGACTTCCACCCCGAATTTCCGATCCGGCCAGAGTTCGGACATCACGTAAAGCAGCTTTGCCGCGAACATTCGCACAACATCGGCGTATTCACGCACCCCGCACGGTGCAGGGCACAGGAACAGGCCTCGAAACAGAGGTTGTACTCCCGTCCCGCACACACGATTTCGCCGCGAACGCCGTCCAGTTCGTCTATTTTCACAAAAAACCGGTCCAAATCCCCCTCCGCCGCCTCGAACAGACTGCGGTAGAGTCCGAACGGTCCTCCATGCACGCAGTTTACAGCGCACGCACGGAACAGCACCTCCCGCTGCTGCGGCTGCAAATCGGCAATTCCCTGCTCGAATCCGCGAAACCAACTCTTCAAATACTCCATACTTAATATTATAATCAATCCGGCGGCCGCACACTATTCGCAGCCTCCGGGGAAGCAAAGATAAAGAAATAATCCGGGCGGCAAGCCCGGATTATCGCACAATACGTCAATACTATTTACTATTTACTATGGAGCGCATCAGCGCAGGAAAAGCAACTCGCGGTACTTGGGCAGCGGCCACATCTGGTCGTCCACGATCTCCTCCAGCTTGTCGATATGGCGGCGGATCTCGTCGAAGAAAACCGACACCGTATCGTGGTAGGCGATCGCCTTTTCGCGCATCTGCTCGATCTTGTTGGCCTTCTTGCGCGCGTCGATCATTTCGCCCGTAAGACGCTGAATCTCCGCCGTATGATACTGAATCTTCTTGATCAGCGCAATGTCGGCCGAAGCGTTCAGTCCCGGAATCTGCGACATCTTGTAGACCTTGTCCAGCAGCAGGGCTTCGTATTTCGACGCGATAGGCACGATATGGTTCATCGCCAGATCGCCCAGCACGCGGCCTTCGATCTGAATCTTCTTGGTGTAGGTCTCCCACTTCACCTCGGTGCGGGCCTCCAGCTCGACATCGGTGAAAACGCCCATCGAACCGAACATTTCGAGGGTCGCCTTGTCGAGGTAACGCTCGAAAATCAGCGGCGTCGAGGTCTCGCAGTCCAGACCGCGCTTCTTCGCCTCGGCCTTCCACTCGTCGGAATAGCCGTTGCCGTCGAAACGCACCGCCTTGCAGGCCTTGATCATCTGTTTCAGCACCTCGTAAATGGCCTTCTCCTTCTTCATGCCGGCTTCGATCTTGGCGTCCACCTTTTTGCGGAACTCCGTCAGCTCGTAGGCCATCGCCGTGTTGAGCACGATCATCGCTTCGGCGCAGTTGTCCGACGAACCCACGGCGCGGAACTCGAAGCGGTTGCCCGTAAAGGCGAACGGCGAAGTGCGGTTGCGGTCGGTGTTGTCGAGCAGCAGCGTCGGGATGTGCGAGATACCGCTCATCTTGAAGACGTTCTTGGCGTCGAAACGGATCGCGTCGTCGCCCTTGCTGGCGGCCAGTTTGTCGAGTACGGCCGAAACCTGCGTGCCGAGGAAGGTAGAGATGATGGCCGGAGGCGCTTCGTTGGCGCCCAGACGGTGGGCGTTCGTGGCGCTCATGATCGAGGCTTTCAGCAGGCCGTTGAACTTGTAGACCGCGGAGATGGCATTCACGAGGAAGGCGATGAACTGCAGGTTCTCCGAAGCGGTCTTGCCCGGTCCGAACAGATTCACGCCCGTGTCGGTGCCCAGCGACCAGTTGTTGTGCTTGCCCGAACCGTTGATGCCCTTGAAGGGCTTTTCGTGCAGCAGGACGCGGAACCGGTGACGGCGGGCGATCTTGTCCATCACGGTCATCAGCAACTGGTTATGGTCGTTGGCGAGGTTGGCCTCCTCGTAGACCGGAGCCAGCTCGAACTGATTGGGCGCCACCTCGTTATGACGGGTTTTGACTGGAATGCCCAGTTTCAGGCATTCGTATTCGAGGTCTTTCATGAATGCCATCACGCGGGTCGGGATCGCACCGAAATAGTGGTCCTCCAGCTGCTGGTTCTTGGCCGACTCGTGGCCCATGAGCGTACGGCCCGTGAGCATCAGGTCGGGACGCACGGCCCACAGGCTTTCGTCCACAAGGAAATACTCCTGTTCCCAGCCCAGATACGACACGACCCGCTGCACGTTCTTATCGAAGTAGCGGCACACCTCCGTCGCAGCCTTGTTCACGGCCGTGATCGAACGCAGCAGGGGCACCTTGTAATCGAGCGCCTCGCCCGTATAGGCGATGAAGACGGTCGGGATGCAGAGCGTCGTATCGACGATGAACGCCGGCGACGTCGGGTCCCACGCCGAATAGCCGCGGGCCTCGAACGTATTGCGGATGCCACCGTTGGGGAACGACGAGGCGTCCGGCTCCTGCTGCACGAGCAGCTTGCCGGAGAACTCCTCCAGCACCGAACCGCAGCCGTCGGGATCGGCAAAGGCGTCGTGCTTCTCTGCCGTACCGCCCGTCAAGGGCTGGAACCAGTGCGTGTAGTGGTCCGCGCCGTGCTCCAGCGCCCACTGCCGCATGCCCGCCGCGATGCTGTCGGCGACCTCGCGCGTCAGGCGCGTGCCGTTTTCCATCGTATCGACCAACGCTTCGTAAGTCGCCTTGTTCAGGTACTTGCGCATGGCGGCGCGCCCGAACACCTTCTTGCCGAAATAGTCCGACGGACGTCCTTCGGGGGCATTAACCTCGACGGCGGTGTGGTTTATAGCCGCATCGACCATCTTGAATCTGAGTAATGATGACATAATCAACCGAATTGGATTAGCGTTCCGAAAAACATACGGGCAGGGGAGAAACCGAAATAATTGCTAAACTAAAACCTAACCTGAAATTCAACGGACAACTGCCTCGCGGCAGGCTCTCTCCGACCTAACCAACCGGAGGCTTCTCCCCCGCCGCCGTATGTATTGTTATCTGGTTGCAAATGTAATTATTTTTCCGTTACGTTGTTTTTACAAAAAACGGCTATTTTTCGAAAAACACCGATTTTTTTCAACATTTTCCGAAAAACAAGGCCATTTTTCAGCAACAAGCTCGAATTTTCACGCCATTTTCCGGAAAATTACCTCAATTTTTCACCGAAATCCCCAAAAAATGCGATTTCTGGAATTTCCGCAAAACAGAAGCAATAAAGAACATATTTCAACTATTTCACCTCCGAGGAAATCAACCGTTCAGCCCGCTGGCGAAAGTAAACGAAATGCACCACATTATAAAAAGAAATTATACAGTGTTATTTTATTAACAATTTCTTGTTTCAATCATTAATAATTTTGTACCTTTACAAGCAATTTTGAAACAACACTTATACTAATCTCTAAATAGTTATGGCAAATACCAAACGTGAAAAGCTGTTCACCGAATTCCCGCCGGTCCCGACCGAGAAGTGGGAGGAAGTGATTACGGCCGACCTGAAAGGTGCTGATTACGAGCGCAAACTGGTATGGAAAACGGGCGAAGGATTCAACGTCCGTCCCTACTACCGCGCCGAGAACCTCGAAGGCATCAAGTTTCTGGGCTCGCAGGCAGGCGAGTTCCCTTACGTACGGGGTACACGCGCACACAACCGCTGGCGCGTACATCAGACCGTAAGCGTCGTATGCCCCAAGGAGGCAAACGCCGAGGCGCTGAAGATCCTCAACGCAGGCGTCGATTCGCTCGGCTTCTGCATCGCGTCGGAGGCTTTCACCGCCGCCGACCTCGACACGCTGCTTGGCGAGATCTGCATTCCGGCCGTCCAGCTGACCTTCTGCGGTCAGAAAACGGCTGACGTAGCCGAACTCGTACTGGCGAAGATCGAAAAAGAGGGCATCGCCAAAGAGGATGTCCGCATCGCGTTCTGCATCGACCCGCTGGTCAAGGGCCTCTCGACCAAAGGCGACTTCTGCTCGCCCAACGGCGAGAAGTGCTTCGCCCGCGTCGCAGAGCTGATCCGCAAGACCAAAGAGTACAAGCACATCCGCGTGGTGACCGTATCAGGTCAAATCTTCGGCAACTCCGGTTCGACCATCGTCGAGGAGCTGGCCTTCGTCCTTTCGGCAGGACATGACTACCTCGTACGCCTGACGGACGCGGGGCTGACGATCGAGGAAGCCGCACGCAAGCTGCGCTTCTCGTTCTCGGTAAGCTCCAACTACTTCATGGAGATCGCAAAATTCCGCGCGGCGCGCATGCTGTGGGCCAACATCGTCAAGGGCTACAATCCCGAAAAGAACTGCGCCTGCAAGATGCAGATCCACGCCGAGACGTCGAAGTGGAACCAGACCGTATACGACCCCTATGTAAACATGCTGCGCGGCACGACCGAAGCCATGTCGGCCGCAATCGGCGGCGTATATTCGCTGGAGGTTACGCCCTTCGACGCATCGTTCGAAAACCCGACCGAGTTCTCGAAGCGCATCGCCCGCAACGTCGAACTGCTGCTCAAGCACGAGTCGCACTTCGATCAGGTGGTAGACCCGGCCGGCGGTTCGTACTACATCGAGAACCTCACGCAGTCGATCGCCGCCGAGGCGTGGAAGCTCTTCCTCGAAATCGAGGAGAAGGGCGGCTACACCGAAGCTTACAAGGCAGGTTTCATCGCCGAGCGCATCAAAGCGTCGGCCGCAGCCAAGGACAAGAACATCGCAACGCGCCGCCAGATACTGCTCGGCGCCAACCAGTATCCCAACTTTACGGAGGTCGCCGGCAAGGAGATCACCGCCGAGTCCGTTACGCGCAAGCAGGCCGAGGGCAACGTGCTCGTTCCCTACCGCGGCGCCATGGCGTTCGAGGAGATGCGCCTGCATGTCGATCGCAGCGGCAAGGAGCCGAAGGCATTCATGCTGACGTGCGGCAATCTGGGCATGGCCCGCGCCCGCTCGCAGTTCTCGTGCAACTTCTTCGCATGCGCCGGCATCAAGGTGATCGACAACACCTACTTCAAGTCGATCGAAGAGGGCGTGAAAGCCGCGCTGGAGTCGAAAGCCCAGATCGTCGTGGTCTGCGCCAGCGACGACGACTATGCCGAGGCCGCTCCCAAAATCAAGGAGCTGCTCGGCGGCAAGGCGATCCTCGTGGTTGCCGGAGCGCCCGCCTGCGCACCCGAACTCGAAGCGCAGGGCATCACCAACTTCATCAACGTGAAGTCGAACGTCTTGGAAACACTTAAGTTCTACCTTAAAGAGATGGGAATCTAATCATGAGAGCTAAATTTTCAGAACTGACATATGACGCAGGCCAGCAGAAGAGCTGCTGCGCCTCGAAAGGCTGCGGACAGGTCGAGCCGTGGCTGACGGCCGAACGCATTCCCGTCAAGGGCGCCTATACGGCCGAAGACCTCGAAGGCATGGAGCACCTGAACTACGCGGCAGGTATCGCCCCCTTCCTGCGCGGTCCCTACTCGACGATGTACGTGATGCGTCCGTGGACCATCCGCCAGTATGCGGGTTTCTCGACCGCCGAGGAGTCCAACGCATTCTACCGCCGCAACCTCGCCGCAGGCCAGAAGGGTCTGTCGGTGGCGTTCGACTTGGCGACGCACCGCGGTTACGACGCCGATCACCCGCGCGTGGTGGGCGACGTGGGCAAGGCCGGCGTGTCGATCTGCTCGGTCGAGGACATGAAGGTGCTTTTCAACGGCATTCCGCTCGACAAGATGTCGGTGTCTATGACCATGAACGGCGCCGTGCTGCCCGTGCTGGCCTTCTACATCGTAGCCGGACTGGAGCAGGGCTGCACACTCGACCAGCTGGCCGGTACGATCCAGAACGACATCCTCAAGGAGTTCATGGTGCGCAACACCTATATTTATCCCCCTAAGTTCTCGATGCGCATCATCGCCGACATCTTCGAGTACACCTCGAAGAACATGCCCAAGTTCAACTCGATCTCGATTTCGGGTTATCACATGCAGGAGGCGGGCGCAACGGCCGACATCGAGCTGGCCTACACGCTGGCCGACGGTCTGGAGTACCTGCGCGCAGGTATCAACGCCGGCATGTCGGTGGACGCCTTCGCACCGCGCCTGTCGTTCTTCTGGGCCATCGGCATGAACCACTTCATGGAGATCGCCAAGATGCGCGCCGCGCGTATGCTGTGGGCCAAGATCGTGAAGCAGTTCGATCCCAAGAACCCCAAATCGCTGGCCCTGCGTACCCACTCGCAGACTTCGGGCTGGTCGCTCACCGAGCAGGACCCGTTCAACAACGTGGCCCGTACGGCCATCGAAGCCATGGGCGCCGCACTGGGACACACCCAGTCGCTGCACACCAACGCCCTCGACGAGGCGATCGCCCTGCCGACCGACTTCTCGGCGCGTATTGCGCGTAACACGCAGATTTACATTCAGGAGGAGACCAACGTCTGCCGCGAGGTTGACCCGTGGGCAGGTTCGTACTACGTCGAATCGCTGACGCAGGAGATCGCCGACAAGGCTTGGGAGCGTATTCAGGAGGTCGAGAAGCTGGGCGGCATGGCCAAGGCTATCGAGACCGGCATTCCGAAGATGCGTATCGAGGAGGCAGCGGCCCGCAAGCAGGCCCGCATCGACTCCGGCACCGAGAAGATCATCGGCGTGAACGAATACCGTCTGGAAAAAGAGGCTCCGATCGACATCCTCGCAGTGGACAACACCGCCGTACGCGAGAGCCAGATCAAGCGTCTGAAGGAGTTGCGCGCCAACCGCGACGAAGCCGCCGTGAAGAAGGCGCTGGCCGCGATCACCGAGTGCGTGAAGACCAAGCAGGGCAACCTGCTGGAGCTGGCCGTCGAGGCCGCCAAGGTCCGCGCTTCGCTGGGCGAGATCTCCGATGCCTGCGAAGTCGTCGTAGGCCGCTACAAAGCAGTTATCCGTTCCATCTCAGGTGTATACAGTTCAGAAGTGAAAAACGACAAACAGTTCGAGCGCGCCAAGGAGTTGTGCGCCGAGTTCGCCAAGAAAGAGGGCCGTCAGCCGCGCGTCATGATCGCCAAGCTCGGTCAGGACGGCCACGACCGCGGTGCCAAGGTAGTTGCCACGGGTTACGCCGACATCGGCTTCGACGTCGATATGGGCCCGCTGTTCCAGACTCCCGAAGAGGCCGCCAAGCAGGCCGTCGAGAACGACGTGCATGTAGTGGGCGTCTCGTCGCTGGCCGCAGGCCACCTGACCCTCGTGCCGCAGATCATCGCAGAGCTGAAGAAGCTCGGCCGCGAAGACATCATCGTCATCGTCGGCGGCGTGATCCCCGCACAGGACTACGACCAGCTGTATAAGGACGGCGCCGCCGCCATCTTCGGCCCCGGTACGCCGATCGCCACCGCAGCTATCAAGATACTCGAAATTCTGCTCGCCGACTAAAGCGACTGAAAGCAATAGCGATACCCTCCGGTTTCCCGGAGGGTATTTTTTATCCGTTCGGGGAAAAGAGCGGAAAGGCGGACTATGACGAAATTCCCTGCTTTCGCAAAAACCGACCGATTTACACGAAGCGCACCTCCGAAAACAAAAGGAGCTGTCTAACAAGTCCGATTTTTAGAATTTCACCCCCGTCAGATAAAACTCTGGCAGGGGTGATTTCCAATTTCGGGGACTTGTCAGACAGCCCCTCTGCTTAAATCCGGTGCGAACGGCCTACATGCACGCTTCGAGTATCCGGCGCGCCGCGGCGCCGTCTACATTCTGCGCTTCGCCGTACTTGACGCCGGAGGCATTGAAGCGGCGTTCGATCTCCGCGATCGTCGTTTCGCCGATCCCCTCCTCCGAAAGCCGGGTCGAAAGCCCCAGCGAACGGAAGAATTTTTCGGTGGCTTCGAGCGTACGGTCGATGCGCTCCTCTTCCGAACCGTCGGCAATGCCCCAGATCCGTTCGCCGTATTGGAGCAGTTTTCCGCGCTTCTGCTCCCGGAGCACGCGCAGGGTGCCATTGATGACAATCGCCAGCGTCGCACCGTGTGTCAGTCCGTGCAGGGCCGTCAGCTCGTGACCGATCATATGCGTCGCCCAGTCCTGCGACACGCCCATGCGGATCATGTCGTTCAGCGCCAGCGTCGCCCCCAGCATATATTCCGACATCACGGCATAATCATGCTGGTTCTCCCGGATTTTCGGAGCGATTTCGATCACCGTATGCAGGATGCCCTCGGCCCAGCGGTCCATCAGGCGCGACTGGCCGGGCGTGGTCATATACTGTTCCAGCACATGTACGAAGGTATCGGAGAGCCCGCAGGCGATCTGCCGCTGCGGCAGCGAGTAGAGGGTTTCGGGATCGAGAATCGAGAAGACCGGATAATCGCCGTAAAAGGCGTACTTCTCCTTGGTTTCCTGACGCGAAATGACCGAACCCGAATTCATCTCCGACCCCGTGGCCGACATCGTGAGGACGGTGCCCAGCGGAACGGTTTTATCCGCCTGTCCCTTGAGCACGATATCCCACGGATCGCCGTCGTAGAGCAGGCCCGCAGCGATGAGTTTCGTACCGTCGATGACCGATCCGCCGCCCACGGCCAGCAGGAAGTCGGAACCGTTCTCACGGCCCAAAGCCACGGCCTCGCGGACCGTCTCGACGGAGGGATTGGGTTCGATGCCCCAGAACTCGACCCAGTCGCGCCCTTCGAGCGCCTTCACGACCTGATCGTAAACCCTGTTGCGGCGCACGCTGCCGCCGCCGAAGGTAATCATGATCTTCTTGTCGGCAGGGATCAGTTTGCCGAGTCTGGCGATCTGTCCTTTGCCGAAAACCAGTTTCGTAGGATTGTGATAAATGAAATTATTCATAACGGTATGCGATAAGTTTCAATACGACTCCTAAATATACGCAAAAATAACAAAAAGAACGCCGGAATACTCCGGCGTTCTTTCTATGTCTCGAAAAATCGGGTTTAGAAATATTTTCCGCGCAGGTCCTGAATCTTGGCCATCTGCTGGATAGCCTGCACCGAGAACTGCTGGGCCATGCTCTCGGCCATAGCCTGCGCACGCACCTTCTCGCCTTCGGCTGTCTGCTTGTCCGAGGTCTGGATGTCATCCACCTCGAAGACATATACGCCGCTCAGACCTTTGACCGGAGCCGAGAGAACGCCTTTCTCGGTCGTAGACGAGATAGCGCCGATCAGACGGGGCTCGAAACCGGGACCGTTCACATAGAAAGCCCCGAAGGTCACGTTGTCGAAGTCTGCGACTTCGGTTCCGAGACTCTTGGCCTGCTCGTCGAGCGTAGAGCCGGAGAGCTCCTTCACGATATAGTCGTACTTCTTGTCGCGGAGTACCTGAGCACGGATCTGTGCCGAAACCTTTTCGAGGGGAGCGAATTCGTTGTCGTCGATCTCGGTCAGCATGGCGATCACATAATCCTTGCCTACCGGGAAGATTTCGGAAACATCGCCCACCTCGGCGCCGTAAGCCCAGCGGGCGACGTCGCGCGAATCCTCAAGACCCCGGATCGTACGCTCGCCCTGCGCCAGCGACGCGATGCGCGGCGTAACGGCGGCAGCCGAAGCGGCCTCGTTGAACGCTTCGACCGAACCTTTGGCGTTCACCGAGAAGGTGCCGGCCTGATTGTGGATGTCGCGGCGGGTAGCGGCCGAAGCCTCGACCGGGTAGGTGATCGAAGCGACCTGAACGTGCTTCGACGGTTTGTCGGCACGGTAAACCTGCATCAGCTGAATGGCGTCGCCGGAAGCGATCTTCACGATATCGCCGGTTTTCGCATTGGCAAGCGCCGCAGCGAACTCGCCAGAGAAGGCCGAGAACGGCATGACGCCCACCTCGCCGCCGTTGGCGGCGGTAGCGTCATAAACCGAATACTGCGCAGCGACCTGAGCGAAATCGGCGCCGCCCTTAAGTACGGTCAGCAGGCTGTCGGCCAGCGCCTCCTGCGTATAGGGAAGTACGATGTGGCGGATGCCCATCGAGTCGGGAACGATCTTGGTATCCAGCGCGCGGGCCATCGTCCACTCGTTGTTCTTCAGTACGGGACCGTAGGTAGCGCCGTCGAGCAGGGCCTTGGCCTCCTCTTCCGAAAGCTGCTTCGCCGAGACGTAGTTGTCGGCGATCTTTCCGTTGCGGTTGGCGCGGACAAACGACTTCAGCTCTTCGGTGGCGGCGAACTGCGCGCCGACCTCGGCGACGCTCTTTTCGAGCGCCAGCATGTCGTCGTCGGTCGGAGAAACCTCGAACACGACATACGAAAGCGCACGCGACGGCGTCTGCTTGAACATGTTCTTGTGGCTGTTGTAATACGCCTTGATGTCGCTCGACTTGAGTTGAATCAGCGAATCGGGAACGGCCGAGTATTTCTTACCGGCCCACTTGCCGGCATAGGTGTTGTTGGCGGAGTTCACACCGTTGGCCACTTCGAGCGAATTGACATACACGCCGCCCTTGATCAGGCCGAGGAACTTGGCGACCTCGCGCTCCATGCGGGCCTGCTCGTTGAGCTGCGCCCAAGCCTGCTGCGCCTGCGCGTTGGCTTCGGCCTCGGAGAGGAACTGGTGAACGGCGGCAACGTTGTACTCACCCGTGCGGGGATCCGCGAAGGCATTGTAGAAAGCCTGCGAAGGATGCTGGCCGCTGACCATCGACATACGTTCGGGTTCGGTAACGCGAAGGCCCATCTTGTCGAATCCGGGAGTCAGCACGTATTTGCCGATCAGGGCCTGCCATGCAGCGTTGGCAAGCATCGCCGACTGCTGTTCGTTGCTCTCCTGAGCGCCGCTCTGCGCCTTGACCTGCTCATACTGGTTGTAATACTCCGAATAGTTGATCTTTTCACCGTCGATAACACCGACCCGGGGGTCGTTGCCTGAGAAGCCCATTTCGGTCTTCAGGGAGAGAATGAAAGCCAAGAGGGCGCCTGCGATGACAATCGACAGCACGATGCCGAACTTGGTGCGTAAAGTGTTTAAACTTGCCATATAAATTGTAAATTATTCGTATTGTTTCGAATTAGCAGTCAAAGGTAGTAAATTTATTCGGAAAAGGCCCTTATTATGCCATAAAAATTCTCACAACTTCCGGACCCGCGCCAAGTCGATCCGCGAACGCGTCGTACGCAGGATTCGCACCTGCAGACCGCCGACGAAAACGGTCTCTCCGGCCGTGGGAATCCCCTCGTAATTGAAGATGATGAAACCCGCCAGCGTATCGTATTCGCGGCTCTCCTCGATACCCAGACCGTATTTCTCATTGAGGTATTTCACTTCGAGACGGCACGAGAGGACATACTCGTCGGGGCCGACCTGCTTTTCGGTCAGGTCGGGCACGTCGTGTTCGTCCTCGATCTCGCCGAAAATCTGCTCCAGCACGTCTTCGAGCGAAATGACGCCCGCCGTGCCGCCGAATTCGTCGATCACCACGGCGATGTTGGTGCGGTGCTTGATAAAGTTCTGCAGCACCAGTTGCAGCGGCATGGTTTCGGGAACGAAATTGACCTGCATCATCACGTCGGAAATACTGGCCGGACGGGTGAACAGACTCTTCGAGTTGATATAGCCGATGATGTTGTCGATGCTCTTGCGCCAGACGAAGATGCGCGAATACTTGGAATCGACGAAACGCGCCGTGAGCTGTTCGATGGTCGTATCGTCGATGTCCACTGCCTCGACGTCCACGCGCGGCACCATGCAGTCGCGCACCCGCAGGTCGGCGAAATCCAGCGCGTTCTGGAACAGCTTCAGCTCGTTGTCGGGTTCGGGACGCGGCTCGGAACTGTTGGTGTCGAGCAGCGACGCGAGGTCCTCGCGGTCGAAACTGTGCGTCGTCGTCCGCTCTTCGACGCGGCGGCCCGTCAGGCGCAGGATGCCGTGCGAAATGAGCGTCGTCAGCCGCGCGATCGGATAGAGCAGCAAATAGAAGAAATAGATTACCGGCGCCAGCGCGCGGTAATAGAAGTTCGGATTGTTGCGGAAGACCGACTTGGGCAGGAATTCCGCGAAAAAGATGATGATGACGGTCGAAACGGCGGTTTCGATCGCCACGGAACCGTTCCGGGCGATGCTCTCCCACCCCAGCGCGTAGAAAATACCGCGCAGCAGCAGCGACATGTAGAGCGAGTAGATGACCAGCGCGATATTGTTGCCCACCAGAATCGTGGTGATATACTGTCCGGGGTGGCGGGAGAATATATCCGCTATGCGGTCGAACATGCGGCTCTGCTTGCGGTCGATCTCCAGTTTCAGGCGGTTCTTGCTCGTAAAAGCGATCTCCATACCCGAAAAGAATGCCGACAGCAACAGCATCAGGACAATCAGTATGACCGAAGTAAGCATCTCTTATTGGGTTGATTGTATCTCGTCATCGTCCAGTTTCAGATCCACCGGCTTCATCTGCTGCTGTTCCGTTCTGGGCCGGGCTTCGGCAGGCTCCCCTGCGGACGCCGGTCTGCCGGGCGCATCCCTGCGAACGGGCCGCCGGACCGGAACCGGAGCGACGGCGGGCTTGACAGCGGGTTCGGGCATAGGCTCGCCGGCGGATGCAACGGCGGTTTTGCCGGACTGCTGCGCAGGGACAGGTCCCGACGCCCCTGTCCGGCCTCCGGCAGTCGAATCGGGAACGACCTCGACCTCCTGTTCGGTGGGTTTGACCTCGACCTCCATGCGGCCTTTCATACGGCGGAAACGCCAGTCCTTGAACTCCTCGTCGGATTCGAAACCTTCGCCGATAAAGACGTCGCGTCCGTCGTTCTGCACGATTTTCGAATCGACGTTCGAATAGATCTTCTTGGTCTGCTGATTCCAGAACAACTGCTGCGTGTAGAGGTTCTTGCCATCCGATTTGACGACCACGACATTGCCTTTGGCCTCCCACAATTTGCGGTTCTCGTAGTAGATGGCGTAATTGGCCGTCAGCACGGCATCGACCGTAGAGAGCGAATCGTCCTTATAAGTGGTGATCTTGACTCCCTTGCGGAACTCGCGGTAAGGTTCGCGGGCCAGCGAATAGCCCTCGACCAGCGGAGTTACGAAATGGTAGGAACGGCGGCCGTTCTGCGATTCGACGATCGACAGATTTTCACTGTATTCGGTTCTCATCGTCTCTTCGGAAGCCGCAGCATCCTCCGCCTCGTCGCGTTCGCAGGAGAATAGCAAGATAGCACTCCCCATAACGGAGAGTGCTACCATGGCGTATCTTGCGATGAGCCTGTTCATTTATTAACGGGGACGTACGGAAGTCACGACACCGGCGGCCGTACCGCAGGTCACGGTATAGCGGGAACCGGCCTGCAGCTCGTTGAAGAAGCACTCCTCCGAGGTCGGGAAACGGCTGCGGAACGCATTCAGCGACGTTTTGGCGGATTCGATGTATTCCGAATCGGCAGGCAGCAGTTCGATGGCTTTCGACATCGTGTCGTAAGCGGCCCAGAAGGTAGCCTGACCGGCAAAACCGCCGCAGTTGGCAGCCGAAATGGCATAGCACTGGGCCAGCACGTAATAGGGCACGCCGTCCTCAGGATTCAGGTCGCGGGCCTGACGCGCAGCGGAAGCGGCTCCGGGGATATCGTTTGCAACCAAGTCGATCAGCGCGATGCGCACCAGCAGCAGCTGACGCTCCGCAGGATCCTGCTCGACGGCAAGCGCCTCGTTGAGGTATTTGATCGCCTTGGCGTAATCGCCCTTGCTCTGGAAAGCCTGCGCAAGGAACATGGCGGTCTCCGAAGAGGGTTTCACGGCATAGTATTTCTCTGCGAGCGTGAAATAGAAGTCGCCGTCGCACTTGGCGCGCGACATCAGCGCCACGGCCTGCGCCAGCAGCGCCTCGTCGTCGGGAGCCGCTTCGAGCTTGCCGCGGAAGAGCTTTTCGAGGTTCTCGCAGCTTGCGGCACCGCTCAGACCGAACGCGGCGTCGAACTGTGCCTTGTACTCGTTGGCATTGGGATTCTTCTCGAAGAACGGCGTCAGACGGTCGTACTCGGCAATGATCTCGTCGGGCAGCACCTCGTCAGTGTTCTTGTAGTCGTCGCAGAGGTTGCTGAAATAAGCCACGACGGTTTCGGGATCGGTGTTGTCGCCGCCGGCCTCGATCGCGGCACGGAACGCCTCACGGATACCCTTGCGGTCGCTGGGCTTGTAGCGCAGGTACTCGCGTGCCTTCTGATCGAGAATGAAAGCGGCACCCTGCTTGGGATGGTCTCCGAAATACTTGGCGCGCAGGTCGTACATGAGCATCAGCGAGTCGATATACGTATTCTTCTCGGCGACGCTCTTGGCGCGGTTGATCTTGTTCTTGTAGATCACGGCGCCGCGCTGGTAGAACGAGACCGAAGCGGTCGGAACGCTGTTGATGAGTTCATTCAGATAATGAGCAGCGGCATTGTAGTCGCGGTTGTCGCACGACTCCTTGAGGAAGTTGCTGTTCAGAATGTTCTTTTCGCGTTGTTCGGGCGTGTCTCCCCACTTCTCGTACTGCGGAGCGCTGAAGTCCTGAGCCAGAGCCGTCGCCCCTACGAATACAAGAGCAGCGGAAAGCAGAATTTTAACGTTTTTCATCGGTCAGAGATTAATTTTTGTATTTAATTTTATATGTTTTAGTGTCCGTCGGATGTACCGAAATCCAATGCAATTTACTGCCGGTTCTCCAAAAGTGCAAATTTTCGGGTCAAAAACTAATCGTATTTAGGCCGCAGGAACCAGTACTCGCCGTTCTCGCTGCCGGCAAAGAGCGTGAAGCCGATCGAGAATTTGAAATACTGCTGCCGCACCAGTCCGAGGCGTTCGGCCAAGTTGTAACCGCGGCGGCCGTATTCGACGCCGACGTCTATGGACGAGATGGCGAGGAACTTCACGGGCACGCCGACGCCCAGCGTCACGGCATACTGTCCCAGTTTGTCGCCGTTGTAGGTCTGGTTGTGGGTTCCGTAACGGAATCCGGCTCTGTAGGACCAGCGTTTCAGGAAATTGCGCACATCGTAGCGGTTGGGGGTGTACTCCACGCCGGCCTTGATCGTATGCGTATCGGTATACGCCACCGCAAAGGCGCTCCGGTCCGGTCCGCTGACGCCGGTGGATTCGGTCTGCCTGTTGCGGCCGCCCCAGTCCTGATAGACGTAATCCACCCCCATCGTCCACTTGGAGGTCTGGTAGAAGGCGCCCACCGAAAGCTGACGGGGCAATACGAGTGCCAAATGCGTCGTATCGCCCTTTACGCTGGAGTTGTAGAGGTCGCCCACATAGATATTTTTCGTCACCGTGGGATTGAGGTCGCCGCCGAAATCATAGGCGGCGCCCAGCGTCAGGGCGCGTTTCTGATTCAGGATGGCGTTCCACTGCACGCCGATCTGTCCCTTGATGCTCGAAATACTGTAGTTGTCGGTGCCTACCGTCGAAGAGTAGGAGCCGTCGCCCGTGATCGGGGTCGGGGTCATCACGAACGAACGGTCGATATCGCCCCAGTAATACTGCGCGGCGATACCCAGCGAGAAGTTCTTGAAAAGTTCCCAGCCGACGCCGAGTTTGACCTCCGTCACGTCGCCCTCGCCCTGATAGACGTACTGCGCGCGGCCGACGTTGCCCCATACGGGATCGGACGGATCGTAGTCATGGGTGTATTTGGTGCGGTAGCCTACCGAACTGTAAGGCGTGAGGCTGAAGCCCAGACCGAGCTTCTTGGCCAGCGGCAGCTGAAATGCGATGTCATGGAAGTTGAAGGTGTTGTAGGCCGTGCTTTTCGACATGCCGTCGACCTTCTGGGAGTTGTAGTAATTCTGGCCCTCCAGCCCGAAGTTGAAGAGGAAACTCTTCTGCGGCGCGGCGCTGAAAGCCGCCGGATTGAGCAGATTGACCACGCCCGAACTGCGCATGGCCACACCTACACCGCCCATCGAACGCATCGGCAGGGTGCCGGGCGTGTTCTGTTCGCCGATGCCGTACATCGTGTAGGGAGAGAATGCGTTAATACTGCTTGTCTGGGCCGCTGAGGCATAGGGAATCATCACGGCTGCAATGACAACCAGTTTAATTAAGGTGTTCTTCACTTGCATTGTACTCTAAAATTCTATTCAATCCGCAAAAAACCAGATTACAATTCGCAAATATCGTATTTTTAATTCGTTTAACAAAGAAATTCGCGTCTCCTCCGGTAAAAATTACGCATAAATCCTCTATTTGGCTGCGCATGCGGGCCGCATAACCCTCGATCTCGAACGCGATTCCGTTCATCACGCCCAGCTCGATGGCCTGCCGGGTGGTAAGCCCCGCAAGCTCTTCGCTTTCGGTAGCGGCGCACAAAGGCAGTTTGGCCGTATAGTCGTGCAGCGCCCTGAAACGGGTCTTCATGCCCGGCGATATGCATCCGCCGCGAAACGTTGCGTCGGCCGTCACCAGATCGATGGTCACCGCCGTACCGAAATCGACGATCAGCACGTTGCGGCCCGGATAAAGCACCGTGGCGCCGACCGCCGCGGCCAGCCGGTCGCGGCCCAGCGTTTCGGGCGTCAGGTAGGCGTTGCCGATGGGTACGGGCGTCTGCGAAGAGAACTCCAGCAGATACTCCACGCGCGGCCGGAGCAGATCGGCCACTTCGTCCACTTCGCCGCGCGTCGAAGCCACGACGGCCCGGCGCACGGGCCATGCCGCGAACAGCTCTTCGAGCATCGACGGATGCAGCCGCTCCACGCAGCGCTGAAAAACGATCTCCCCCCGGTCGAAAACAGCGAGTTTCACGAGGGTGTTTCCGATATCTACTACCAAATTCAAAGCTGCTGCAACGTTTTATATGCGTCTTCAATGTCTTTGACATTCCTAACGGTCATCGCCAGACGATTATTGTGCTGTTTCAACACAAATCTGCCGGGATTCTGCGTGACCTTGCGGAGCAGGTCCATGAAAGTGTCGCTCTTGTAGTAGGGCGAGTCCTGCTCGCCGACGAAATGCACGATCATCAGCCCGTTCTTGACCTTCACGCGCTCCATGCCCAGCCGGATCGCCTCCCAGCGCAGGCGCACCACGTTGAGCAGCTCTTCGGTTTCACGTGGCAGAGGGCCGAAACGGTCCGCCAGACGCTCTCCGAAGGCCAGCAGCGCCTCCTCGTCCTTGGTCGAATCCAGCTCCCGGTAGAGCTTCAGGCGCTCGGCCTGCTGCGCCACATAGGAGTCGGGAAGACCGGCTTCGACCTCGATTTCGATATGCGCGTCGTCGATATAGCGCAGCTGCTCGACCACCTCCTGTTCCGAATCGTTCAGGCCCGCGACATGCAGTCCCTCGGCGCGCAGTTCGGCAATCGCTTCGTTCATGATCTTCTGATAGGTCTCGAAACCGATATCGGCGATGAATCCGCTCTGCTCGGCTCCCAGCAGGTTGCCCGCGCCGCGGATATCGAGGTCCTGCATGGCGATATTGAAGCCCGATCCCAGATCGGAGAACTCCTCGATGGCCCGCAGGCGGCGGCGCGCATCGGACGACAGCAGCTCGTCGGGCGGCGAAAGCAGGTAGCAGTAGGCTTTCTGATTGCTGCGGCCCACACGTCCGCGCAGCTGGTGCAGGTCGCTCAGGCCGAAGTTCTGGGCATTGTTCACGATGATCGTATTGGCATTGGGAATGTCAATGCCGTTCTCGACGATGGTCGTGGCGACCAGCACGTCGAATTCCCCGTAGATAAAGTCCATGATCAGCCGCTCCAGCTTCTCGGCGGGCATCTTGCCGTGCCCCACGCCCACGCGGGCCTTGGGGCAGATGCGGGTGATAAGCCCCTGCATGGTCATCAGGTCCTCGACGCGGTTGTGGACGAAGTAGACCTGTCCGCCGCGCGCGAGTTCCGTTTCGACGGCGTCGCGGATGATCTCCTCCGAGAAGACGTGCGATTCGGTGACGATCGGCTGCCGGTTGGGCGGCGGCGTCGAGATGACCGAAAGGTCGCGCGAACCCATGAGCGAGAATTGCAGCGTTCGCGGAATCGGCGTCGCCGTGAGAGTCAGCGTATCGACGTTGACCGCCAGCTGCGTCAGCTTCTCCTTGGCCGCCACGCCGAATTTCTGCTCCTCGTCGATAATCAGCAGCCCCAGATCGCGGAATACGATCTGTTTGCCCAGAATCTTGTGCGTGCCGATCAGGATGTCGATACGGCCAGCTTCGAGGTCGGCGCGGATCTGCGACACCTCTTTGGCCGTTTTGGTGCGGTTGAGATACTCGACCCGCACGGGGAAGTTGCGCAGACGCTCCGAAAACGAGCGGTAGTGTTGCAGGGCGAGAATCGTCGTCGGCACCAGCACGGCGACCTGCTTGCCGTCCACGGCCGCCTTGAACGCTGCGCGGATCGCCACCTCGGTCTTGCCGAAGCCCACGTCGCCGCAGACCAGCCGGTCCATAGGCTGGTCGGACTCCATGTCCTTCTTGACGGCCGCCACGGTCGTCTGCTGGTCGGGCGTGTCCTCCCACTGGAACGACGCCTCCAGCTCGTGCTGCAGATAGCTGTCGGGCGTAAATGCGAATCCCTTGCTGGCCTTGCGTTTGGCATAGAGGGCGATCAGCTCGCGCGAAATATCCTTGACGGCCTTCTTGGTGGCGTTCTTGAGCTTCTGCCATGCGCCGTTGCCCAGCTTGTAGACCTTCGGCGGCTCGCCGTCGCCCGACTTGTAGCGCGAAATGCGATGGAGCGAATGGACGTTCACGAACAGCACGTCTCCATCCTTGTAGACCAGTTTGATCGCCTCGTGCGCCTTGCCGTTTTCGTTGATCTTCACAAGCCCGTCGAAGCGGCCCACGCCGTGGTCGATATGCACCACATAGTCGCCCGGCCGCAGCTGGTTCAGCTCGGCGACGGTCATCTGTTCGTCGCGCCTGATCTCGCCGTTGATGCGGTAACGCTGGTAGCGGTCGAAAATCTGATGATCGGTATAGAGGCACAACTTCAGGTCGTTGTCCACGAAACCCTCGTGCAGCGTCACCGAAAGGGGCCGCACGACGGCCTGCCCGCGTCCGATCTGGTGAAAGATGTTTTCGAGACGCTCGACCTGCACCTTGTTTTCCGAGAGGATATAGGTCGTGTACCCGCGCAGCGAATTGCGGATCATGTCGTCGGCCAGCATCTCGAAATTCTTGTTGAACTTAGGCTGGGGAGCCGTATCGAACTCTACGGCCGCCGTGGCGGGACGCTCCGGCAGGTTGTCGCGCAGGGCGAGCATCCGGCAGTTCGCCAAATCGCCGAGCAGTGCGTTACGGCTGGTCATCAGGCGGTCGATCTCCTCAGGACGTTCCATGTCGGCAAGCGTCTTGCGGCGGATATCGTTCACCCGACGCAGCACGTAATCGGCGTCGTAGAACCAATAGGCCGCCGCGTCGCCCGCAAACTGCACGAACGACACCTTCGCCGCCCCATCGCCGGCATTGAGGTTGGGAATGATCTCCACCCGGTCGAGTTTGTCGGCCGAGAGCTGGCTCGAAATGTTGAAACGGCGGATCGAGTCCACCTCGTCGCCGAAAAAGTCGATACGGTAGGGTTTGCTTTCCGAGAAGGAGAAGACGTCCACGATACCGCCGCGCACCGAATACTGGCCCGGCTCATAGACGAAATCGACGCGGGTGAAGTTCGCATCGACGAGCGCGTCCTCCAGCACGGCGATCGAGATACTGTCGCCGACTTTCACGGCGATCGTGTCCCGCCGGAGGGTTTCGGCGTCGGCGACCCGCTCGACCAGCGCTTCGGGATAGGTGCAGACGATCAGATACCCTTTCGTGAAGCCCTTCACGGCGCTCATCGCCGCCGTGCGCTGCACCACGCCCTGCGCATCTTCGGCGCCGTAGGCCACCGAACGCTTGTAGGAGGAGGGGAAGAAATAGACCTGCTTCTCGTCCAGCAGGTTATAGAAGTCGTTCATCAGGTAGGCCGCAGCGTCGCGGTCCTCGGCGACGAAGACGTGTACGCCCCCGGTTTTCGCCGCAGCGGCAGCGGCATAGAACGAAAGAGCGCCGCCGACCAGCTCTTTCAGATGGACGGTTGCGCGCTCTTTCTTATATTCGCGGCACAGGCGGGGCAGGGCTTTCGACCCGGCGGCGAACTGCGCCAGCTGCTCGCGGGCAGTCATACGGTTACTTGTTTATCAGGTCGTTGTCCTTGCGGTCGTGGTAATGGACCTCGACGATACCGAGACTCTGGTCGGCGACGACATGCAGCCGCACCTTGTATTTCCACTGCCAGCGGCGGCGCAGCGACCAAAGGCCCTGCTTGAGGAAGGAGGCCACATAGGGGCTTACGACCAGCTTGATATATTTGTGACCGCGGTCATGCGTAAGGAACGAAATCTGGTTCTCGATCTTCTTGTCCAGCAGCACCGTCGGTTCGATCTTGCCCGATCCGTTGCAGGTCGGGCAGACGTCCGAAACCTCCTCCACGGCCACGGGACGCACCCGCTGGCGGGTGATCTGCATCAGGCCGAACTTGGTGAGCGGCAGGACCGTGTGCTTGGCCTTGTCGGTAGCCATCAGCTTCACCATTTCGTCGTAGAGCGCCTGCCGGTTCTGCGCCTTGCGCAGGTCGATGAAGTCGATGATGACGATGCCGCCCAAGTCGCGCAGACGCAGCTGGCGGGCGATTTCGGCCGCAGCGGCCAGATTGACGTCCATCGCCGTCTGCTCCTGATTGTCCTCGGCCTTGGTGCGGTTGCCCGAATTGACGTCGATGACGTTCATGGCCTCCGTATGCTCGATAATGAGGTAGGCGCCGCGGCGCAGCGAGACATATTTGGCGAAGAGCGACTTGATCTGCTTCGAGATGTCGAAGTTGTCGAAAATGGGCACGTTGCCGCGGTAGAGTTTGACGATCTTCTCCTTTTCGGGTTCGATCTGCCTGATATAACCGCGGATGTCGTTGTACATCGCCTCGTCGTCCACGGCGATCTGCGAGAACGAACCGTTCAGCGAGTCGCGGATGATCGTATTGGCGCGGTTCATCTCGCTCATCAGCTGGGCGGGAGCCGTGTTTTTCTTGATCGCCGCGCAGGTCTTGCGCCAGCGGTCGATCTGGGTCTGGATGTCGTGTTCGATATCCTCGTCCTTGGCCTCCATGGCCGCAGTGCGGATGATGACGCCGAAATTCTTGGGCAGCACGGCGGCGGCGATCCGCTTCAGGCGTTTCTTCTCGTCCACCGAACGGATCTTCTGCGACAGGAAGACCTTCGACGAGAAGGGCACCAGCACGACGTTGCGTCCGGCCAGCGAAATATCGGCCGTCAGACGGGGCCCCTTGGTCGAGATGGCCTCCTTGGCGATCTGCACCATGATGTTTTGGCCGACCTGCAGGTAGTCGCCGATCTTGCCCGACTTCTCCACGGGCGGTTCGAGCTTCATGCTCTCGACGCGCAGGCCCCGTTTGCCGGGCTGCTGCGAAGCGACGAGCTTCTGCAACGAAAGAAACTGACCGCCCAGATCGAGATAATGGATAAAGGCGTCCTTTTCGTGTCCTATATTGACGAATGCCGCATTGAGACCCGGCATGATCTTACGTACTTTTCCGAGGTAGATATCCCCGACGGCGAACCCGGTCTGACACTGCTCCTTGTTGAGTTCGACAAGGACCTTGTCCTCGCACAACGCGATGGAAATTTCGGTCGGGTTGACGTTTACAATTAATTCTCTGTTCATCTATATCGTGTGTCGCGCTCCGGAGACGAAGACGCGGAATACTGAAATCGGTTAGGCCGCTTTTTGGTCTGAAGTGGCGGCGAACTCCAAAGGATAAAAACCGTGCGGACCCGTCGTCCGGCACGCGGTCCGGGCGCGGAAAGGCCCCGGACTATTTTTTGCGGTTATCGTGGAGTCCGCCCCGAAACGCCCTCGGAAGAGGATCGGGAAAGGTTAGGACTCCCGGAAACGGCGGCTCCGCACCGAGTCCCATGCCCCGGAAGCAGGATGCCGTCACGAAAAACCGCTGAAAAATAGGTAAAGCTAAAAGAACTTGGGGTTCCTTTAGCTTTATCTATCGTTTAGCACTAAAGTGCTACCCTACTTTTTCTTGTGACGGTTCTTACGCAAACGTTTTTTGCGTTTGTGGGTAGCCATCTTGTGTCGCTTATGCTTCTTTCCGTTTGGCATAGTCCTTGATTTTTTGAGGTTCTTATTTATTTAAATTATTTCACCTTCGCCGCAAAGCTCTTGGCGGGCTTGAAAGCGGGAATGTTGTGTTCGGGAATGGTGATGGTCGTATTCTTCGAGATGTTGCGGGCAACCTTCTTGGCGCGCTTCTTTACGATGAAACTGCCGAAACCACGGAGATACACGTTGTTCTTGTTGGTCAGCGACGTCTTGATGCTATCCATGAAAGCCTCAACGATTGCCTGTACCTGCACCTTTTCAACTCCGGTGCTCTTAGCGATTTCGCTTACGATATCTGCCTTTGTCATTTCTATATAGTATTAAATTATTAAGTTCGTGTGAAGACATTCGGACTGCAAATATACGCTTTATTTACATTTTAGCCAACAAACCGCAGTTTTTTTTCATTATTTTTCCCGCAGTCCTCTACCTGCCACTGGAACAGTACGATAACAAATATCGGGCAAAACTCGCCCGAAAATTAAAATATTATGTGTCAGGCAATTATTCCCCGTCGGACTCCGTCGGACGGACGACTCGGCAATCAATTATGGATCAGCAACATAGTCTCTAAGCACCCAAAAGTGCCCCGACCTTTTGGGAACAAAAATATACCCAAAACGCCATCCGGAATTCCGGCGTGCAGGGACGGAAATCCCGCCCTGCACGCCGGCGCCGAAGCGGTTATATTCCGCGCCGGAAAATACGGGGACTCAATAAACGCCCGGTTTTTGCGTTTGATAATAAAATAACTAATTTTGCAAACTAAATTCCGCTAACGGTATGGTCAAAATACTCTGGGTGGACGACGAGGTCGAACTGCTGAAGCCCCACGTCCTGTTCCTCAAACAGAAGGGCTACGAAGTAGACACCTGCAACAACGGCTACGACGCGATCGACATGGCTTCCGAAGGGGCCTACGACCTGATAATCCTCGACGAAATGATGCCCGGCATGACGGGACTCGAAACGCTCCCCAAGATCAAGGAGGTGCGCCCCACCACGCCCGTCATCATGGTGACCAAGAGCGAGGAGGAGAACATCATGGACAAGGCCGTCGGCTCGAAGATCGCCGACTACCTCATCAAGCCCGTGAACCCCAATCAGGTGCTGCTCTCGATCAAGAAGAACGTCCACCAGCAGCAGCTCGTCACCGAGCAGACCACGGCCGACTACCGTTCGGAATTCGGACGCATCTCCTCGTCGCTGCAGATGGCCGAGACCTTCGGCGACTGGTGTTCGCTGTACCGCAAGCTGGCCAACTGGGAGGTCGATCTTTCGGAATCCACCGACCAGAGCATCAAGGAGGTGCTGACCTACCAGAAAACCGAGGCCAATCAGGAGTTCTGCAAGTTCGTGCGCCGCAACTACTACAACTGGATCAACAGGCGTTCGGAAGACACTCCCGTGATGTCGCACACGCTGATGCGCACCAACATCTTCCCGGTGGCGGACGAGAATCCGAAGACCACGCTGTTGCTGATCGACAACTTCCGCTACGACCAGTGGCGGTCGATCTCCTCGCTGCTGAGAGGCTATTACGACGTGGCGCAGGACGATTTCTACTGCGCTATCCTGCCCACGGCCACCCAATACGCCCGCAACGCCATATTCGCGGGACTGATGCCGCTGGCCATCGACAAGCTGATGCCCAACAAATGGCTCAACGACAACGAGGAGGGCGGAAAGAACCAGTACGAGGAGGAGTTCCTCAAACGGCTGATGGCCCAGAACGGCAAGAACTGGAAATTCTCGTTCGACAAGCTCGTGCGCCCGGAGCAGGGCCGCAAACTGGTGGACAATATACAAAAGGTGTACGACGCCGACTTCTCGGTCATCGTCTACAATTTCCTCGACATCCTTTCGCACGCGCGCACCGAAACCGACATCATCCGCGAACTCACCGAGGACGACGCGGCGTTCCGCTCGCTGACGCGCTCGTGGTTCGAACATTCGGACCTCTACACCATCCTCAAACTCCTCTCGGAACGGGGACACACGGTGGTCATCACCTCCGACCACGGCACCATCCGCGTGGACAATCCGGTGAAGGTGACCGGCGACCGCGAGACTTCGGCCAACCTGCGCTACAAAACGGGCCGCAACTTGGCCTACAACTCCCGCGACGTCTACGAAGTGCTCAAGCCCGAAGACGTGCAGCTTCCGTCGAGCAACCTCACGTCGAGCTACATCTTCGCCTACAATTCGGATTTTCTGGTTTACAACAACGACGCGAACCGCCATATCCGCTACTACCGCAATACATTCCAGCACGGCGGCATCTCGATGGAAGAGATGATCGTGCCCTACATCGTCTTAAAACCCAAACAATAGATGAAGACCATCCATATCACCTCGCAGGACGACCTTCCGGACGTCGCCGAAGCGGTCATCGAAGCCCTCGGCCGCCGCACGGTAGTCGCCTTCCGCGGAGAAATGGGCGCCGGAAAAACGACGCTGATCCGCGAAATCGCCGCGCAGCTGGGCGCGACGGACACCGTAACCAGCCCCACGTTCGCCATCGTCAACCAGTACAAGGGCAAGGGCGGCCGCCGCATCCACCATTTCGACTTCTACCGCATCAACGACGTCCGCGAAGCTTACGACTTCGGCTACGAAGAGTATTTCTATTCGGGCGACCTCTGTCTGGTCGAATGGCCCGAAAAGATCGAGCAGCTACTGCCCGACAACGTGATGACGGTACGCATCACCGTGGACAGCGACACGGCCCGCACGTTCGAGATCGACTGACACTCCGAGCCTGTACATACGCCCGGCAACACGCCCCGCTACACCGGGCAGGTTGCCGGGCGGTTCACGTTCCGCCCCCCCGGCGGCGGACAATTTGCCCGTCCCGCGAAAAATCACTACTTTTGCAGGCGGCAGGCTCCGGAAGGGATAAACTCCGGCCGGCCCTGCGCTGAAATCCGATTCACCCATTAAATACAACCATGCAGGAATACATCTCCAAACAGCAACAGATTTTGCGTCCCGCCGAACAGATTTACGCCGTCATCAGCCGTTTCGACAACCTGACGCCCGCCGTGGCAGACAAGGTCGAGGAGTGGCAGGCGACCGAAGACACCTGCTCGTTCAAAGCCAAAGGCTTCACCGTAAAGCTCCGCATGGAGGAGCGCGAAGCGCCCCGGCACGTCAAGATCGTCGCCGACGGCGGCGGAGTGCCGATGGACTTCGCATTCTGGATCCAGCTCCACAAGGTCTCGGACACCGACACCCGCATGCGGCTGGTGCTGCACATCGAGCTGAATATGATGATGAAAATGATGATCGGCGGCAAACTCCAAGGCGGACTGGATCAGATCGCCGAAGGCATCGCCAAGGCGATGAACGCCGCACCGCAATATTAACGCAGAGGCGGCACGGAATGCGGGACCGCATGCGATACGGCCCCCTGCCCACCGTCCCGCATCCGACCGGCCGTTCCGGTCGGACGCCAGAACAACCGACACGCGACCATGAAACCTACTGCATACCTGACAACCTTTTTGGGGCTTCCCGGAGCATCCGGCGAAAAACGGGCCGCGTGTAATTTCGACCTGACAAGCCGTTATTTCTACAACGTCTCCTCGGAAGAGAGCTCTTTTCAGACCATCGACGCCGAGACCACGGCCGACCTCGACCTCAACGCCGTATTCGAGCGTATCGACCGCACCTCCTCCAAGCCGGGACAGCAATACCTGTACGCCCGGCTGAGGACCCTGCGCGGCACGGAAGAGGTACGGGAGTTCGGCCGCAGGACGGATCATTTCGCCGGGAACGCCGGACATGCCGAACAATGCGCGAAACACCTTTCGCGGCTCTCGGACGACGACGCCTACGACCTGCAAAACCTGATTTTCGACAAGCCGGAGCAGGTGCGCCGCATCGCTCTCGTCTACCTGCTCTCGGCCGCAGCCGTGGTGTCGCTGCTGCTGAGCTTTCTCTATCCGCTGCTGCTGTTGCTGTTTCTTGCCGTCTTCGCAGCGAACATGTATATCCATTACAGCAACAAGCTCAACATTTCGATCTATGCTTCGGCCGTGAAACAGTTGTCGCTGGCGCTGCGGACCGCCCGGCATCTCGCTGCCGAAGAGGTTCCCGGCACGGAGGAGGCCCTGAAGGTCATCCGTCAGGTCTCCGAGGTCGAACGGCGCAGCCGCGTGGTCGGCACGCAGGGCGACAGCGCCAACGAGCTGGCCGCGGCCGTATGGCTGGTGCTCGAACTGCTGAAGGCGGCCTTCAACGTCGAGGTGATTCTCTTCCACCGCTTCACAGGCAGCATCATAGCGCGCCGCGACGCCATCCACGGACTGTTCCGGTTCATCGGAGAGACCGACGCCGCGATTTCGGCGGCACGCCTGCGCGGCGAAACGCCGACCTGCCGCCCGGAATTCACCGACGGGAAATACCTGCGGGCCGAGGAGGTCATACATCCGCTCATCGGAGACTGCGTCCCCAATACGCTGGAGCTGGACGGCACGGGATTGCTGCTTACCGGTTCCAACATGTCGGGCAAGACCACGTTCATCCGCACGCTGGTGCTCAACGCCCTGCTGGCCGAGACGCTCGACATCTGCTTCGCCGAGGCATACACAGCCCCGTACATGAAGATTTACAGCTCGATCCGCATCTCGGACGACATCGCCGAAGGGACGAGCTATTACCTGCAGGAAGTGCTGACCGTCAAACGGTTCATCGACGCATCGCAGGAGCCGGCGCCGTGTCTGTTCGCCCTCGACGAACTTTTCAAGGGCACGAACACGACCGAACGCATCGCCGCAGGAAAAGCCGTGCTGGCGCACCTCAACCGGGGGCCGCATCTCGTGCTGGTATCGACGCACGACGTCGAGCTGGCGGACCTGCTCCGCAAAGACGGCTACGAACTGCACCACTTCCGCGAGGAGGTGATCGACGGGAAGCTGGTCTTCGACTACCAACTGCACACGGGTCCCCTCACCACCCGCAACGCCATCCGGATTCTGGAAATGTACGACTATCCGCGCGACCTGATCGCGGAAGCGTACGAGGTGCAGGAGAAACTGACGGAGAAATCGAACTGACGACACGAAAACGCGACTCCGGCTGGAGTCGTCCGTGCGACAAAATTACCCCTGCACCGGTTTGCGCTGCATGAAGCGGCGTTTGAGCCACCCGCGCACCGGTTCGTCGTACAGACGCAGGCACAACCACGCCAGCAGGATGCTGCCGCCATAGACCAGTGCACCGTACCCCAGTGCTTCGGGCCATGCGGGACGGGTATCGACCACCCACGCAGTATAAATGCAGTATAAATATAGACGAACGGATAGTGCGTGATATACAGCGGATAGGAGATATCGCCCAAGAAACCGCAGACCTTTTTCGACTCCCGGTCCGTGACTTTGCCGCCCGCGCCGGCCGCTACGACCAGCGGGAAGAGGACGATGATGCACACGGCGTCGTAGAGACCGTTCAGCCACAAGCGGTCCGTCCCCAGATGCGGCATGGCCAGCACGGCGACGACGCAGAGACTGCAAAGCCAGAAAGCGCCGCGCAGACGGATCGGCTTTCCGACGCGCGACAGCAGCAGTCCGGCGATAAACGGATAGGCCAGCCGCGTGAAACCTACGCCGAGCTGTTCGCCGTCGAGCGCCCAGCCGCCGATCATATCGCCCTGCGTCACGGCGAGACGCACCGTAAAGCATGCCGCGACAACGGCGAGCGCCCCCAGCAACAGCTTCGAAAGACGCCGCAGGACAAGGGCATAGCAGATATTGGCGATATACTCGAAGAAAAGCGACCATGCGGGGCCGTCCAGCGGATAGGTCTCACTCCAGCCGCGAATATCCATCGACGGCGGCACGGGAATCATCAGACACCCCAGCAGCAGGATCAGAAGCATGCGTCCGACCGGAACGCCGGCGATCATTTCGTAAGGTCCTCAGGCGCCGAAGTAGAACGCCGCAGCGCCGATCAGCATGCCCATCACTACCATGGGATGCAGGCGGATCAGACGGCGCTTGAAGAAATCGCGGTAGGTCATGCGTCCCCAGCGGTCGTCGTAGGCATAGCCGATGACGAAGCCCGAAAGGACGAAGAAGAAATCGACGGCCAGATAGCCGTGGTTGATGATCTGGTCGGTATGGCTCGCGGCATGCGCCTCGAAAAAATGAAAAGCCACGACAACCAGCGACGCGACGCCGCGCAGACCGTCGAGGATCGCATAATGGGGCTTCGAGTCGGGATAGGCGGAAGCGGAGATTGAAAGCATATGGATCAGCGTTTTTTATCGTCAGACAAGCAGGCTTCGAGCCGTTCGAGCACGGCTCGCACCGTGGGGAAACTCCCGGCGGCATGGGCCATCGCTTCGGCCGGAGTGCACCAGACGACCGTCTCGATCCCCTCTTCGGTCTGCGGTACGAGGTCGCCGCAGGCCACCGCGCGCAGTTCGTACCAATGGGTGCGTTTCAGCTCCCAGCGTTCGGTCTTCGGGAAATAATAGGCGTGCCACGTCCGGCACAGCGGCCGCACCGGTTCGGCGCACACGCCCGTCTCCTCGACGATTTCGCGCACGGCGCACGCTTCGATGCGCTCGCCGCATTCGAGATGTCCCTTGGGCAGGTCCCAGCGGCCGTTGCGGCGCATCATCAGCCACTCGCCGCGGTCGTTCACCACCACGCCGCCCGCCGCTTCGATCTGCGTAAAATCAGCCGCAAAAGAGCGGAACGCCGCGTCGGGATCGGCAGAAACGACTGCGACGCAGTTGTGCGATTCGAGAATTTTCGTTACCTTCGCTCGTGATAGGTCCGCCGGATCTGCGGGCACGACGGCATAGCATTCGCCGCCGAGCGCGTCCGAAGTGAAAATCACGGATTTATCTGCAAAATATACGGTATGGTTCATGCCGATCGGATTTGAATGCAAAAATACGAATAAATAGAAGAAACCCGACCGAAAATGAAAAAATTACTCCTTTTTATGGCTATTGCAGCTACGGGACTGAGCGCATGCGACAGCAGGCGGCCGCAGCCCCTTACCATCGACAATGCCCTGACGGCCGATGAGATCGCCACAGGCATTCTCACCCCTGAGGTGATGTGGAAAATGAGCCGTGCAGGCTCCTCGTCGCTCTCGCCCGACGGGCGTACGCTCCTCTATGCGCAGACCGACTACAACATGGCCGAAAACCGCGGCGTGACGACCATCTGGGTCGAAGACCTTGCGACCAAGGCCGTGACGCGCCTGACCGACACCGCGTCGAACAACACCGATCCCAAGTGGAGCGCCGACGGGGAGAAGATCTACTTCCTCTCGGACCGCAGCGGCTCGATGCAGGTATGGGAAATGACGCCCGCAGGCGGCAACGCCAGACAGCTCTCGGCATTCGACAAGGACGTCGAAGGCTTCGGCATCAGTCCCCGCGGCGACAAGGCGTGGTACGTACAGCGCGTCGAGGTCTGCGACCGCAAGTCGTCGGACGTCTACAAGGACATGGACAAATCGAAGGCCCGCATCTACGACGACCTGATGGCCCGCCACTGGAATTACTGGGACGAGGGTTCCTACCTGCATATCTTCGTCGGCGACTTCGGAGCCGAGGGGCTGAAGCCCGGCGTGGACATCATCGGCAAGGACGCCGCGTGGGACGCTCCGCTGGCACCCTACTTCGACATGGCCGAAATCGCGTGGAACAACGCCGGAACGATGCTGGCGTACACCTGCAAGCCGCTGACCGGCACCGAGTACGCCGTTTCGACCGATTCGGACATCTTCGTCTACGTCCTCGAAAACGGCGTGACGCAGAACATCTGCAAACCCGTAAACGTCAATACCGGCGAACCGATCGCGGACATGGCCACGATGGCGGGTTACGACAAATACCCCGTCTGGTCGCCCGACGACCGGCAGATCGCGTTCCTCTCGCAGCGCCGTGCCGGCAACGAGTCGGACAAGGCGCGCCTGTTCCTCTACGACTGCCAGACGGCCCAAATGCAGGACCTGACCGAGGATTTCGACTACAACGCCATGAACGTCGTCTGGAGCGGCAGCGACATGCTCTACTTCATCGCCCCGATCGAAGCCACGCACCAGATATGCCGCATCGCGCCTTCGGTCGGCGAAGTCGAAGTGGTGACCCGCGGCGACCACGACATCAACGCCTTCTCGATGGCGGGCGACAGGATCGCCGCCGAAATGTGTACGATCTCGATGGCCACGGAGTTCTTCGACGTGAATCCCGCGGACGGCACGCTGACGCAGATTTCGGCCATCAACAAACCCGTCTACGACAATATCAGAATGGGCGAGGTGCAGAAACGCTGGGTCAGGACCACCGACGGCAAACAGATGCTGACGTGGGTGATCCTGCCGCCCGACTTCGATCCCGCCAAGAAATACCCCACGCTGCTCTACTGTCAGGGCGGTCCGCAGAGCGTCGTTTCGCAGTTCTGGAGCTACCGCTGGAATTTCCAGCTGATGGCGGCGCAGGGTTACGTCGTCGTTGCGCCCAACCGCCGCGGCCTGCCCTCGTTCGGACAGGAGTGGCTCGACCAGATTTCGGGCGACTATTCGGGCCAGAACATCCGCGACTACCTCTCGGCCATCGACGACGTGGCGAAGGAGCCGTGGGCCGACGAGACCCGCATGGGATGCGTCGGCGCATCGTACGGCGGATATTCGGTCTATTTCCTGGCCGGATGCCACGAGAAACGGTTCAAGGCCTTTATCTCGCACTGCGGCATCTTCAACTTCGAGTCGATGTACGGCCAAACCGAGGAGCTGTTTTTCATCAACAACGATTACGGAGGTCCCTACTGGGATCGGTCGAATGAAGTCGCACAGCGCTCCTACGCCAATTCGCCGCACAAATTCGTCGAGAAATGGGACACGCCCATGCTGATCTTCACGGGCGAATACGACTTCCGCATCCCCTACACGCAGTCGCTCGAAGCGTTCACCGCCGCCCGCGTCCGCGGAATCCCGGCCCGTCTGGTGGAGTTCGAAAACGAAGCCCATCAGGTGTTCAAACCCCAGAACTCGCTCGTATGGAACCGCGAGTTCTTCGGCTGGCTGAACAAATACGTAAAATAACCGTCCGAAAGGCTCGATATGAAGGCCGTCCGAATCGTCGGGCGGCCTTTATCGTTCGCCAAGCAAACCTTTTCGCTCTTTCTTAAACCATTTCAGCCCGTCCGCCGTCCGCCAAATCTACCGGTTCATTGGAAGAATCCGCCGGTTCGTTGAATTTATTTTCATCTTAGTCAGGACCTTCCTACATTTGCTTTTGACGCAATTAACAGATTTTGACTATGAAGAATGTAACCACCCACCGGGCGGGGAAGCTGTGCTATGTCACACCCCTGCTCGAATAGATCGACGTGCAGCCCGAAAAGGGATTTGCCAACTCCTTCCCCGGCGGCGGCGTAGAGCCGACCGGCGCAAGCTACGACGATTTCTATTTGGATAACGAATAAAAAACGGCGCAGCTATGAAAAACTTCCATAAAGCTCTGTCAATCCTCGCTGCGGCCGCACTGTTTGCGGGCTGCAGCAGTTACGACGAGACGAACGATCCGGCGCGCGCCGGCAATACGTCCGTAAAGCTCCTTGCCGATGTCGCCGACGACGCCGAAACCCGTGCCGGCATCTCCGTCGGGGAAAGCACATTTACCGGATATTGGGAAGAGAACGACGCTATGGGAATTCTTTTCACCGCCCCCGGCTCAACTCCCGAACTTCGGCCGTTCACCTACAACAACAACGACTTCGCATTCGAAGGAGAACTGCCGGCGCAGACCGGAGCGTGGCAATACATGGCTTTCTATCCCCATGCGACCGTAAACGGCACCAAAGCCAGCATTCCGTTCGGCAACCTGCGCACCCAGAGCGGCAACGCTTTCAACTGCGCCTCCGACGCACTGGTGGCCCCGTGCCTGAACTTCGCCAATGCCGAACCGGGCAAAACCGACGAAGGCGATCCGGTCCGATTCACCCTCAGCCGCCTGACCTCGATTCTCAATCTGGAGGTAAAAGGCGGAGACAATGCCGACAAGGTCCGCTACCTGCTGCTGACTTCGGAAAACGAAACCCAGACGCTCTCGGCCGCGAGCATCGACTTCGACATTTCAGACATGGGCTCCGGACTCGCATTCAGCCAAACCGCTCCGTCGAACGTCATCGCGCTGGGCTTCGAGGAGGGCACGGCTCCCGACGCCAACGACATCAACGCCTTCTTCAACATCATGCCGGGGAGCTACGACAAACTGACTGTAGACGTGATTACGGCACCCCGGATCGGTACGGTCGCCATCGAACGCGGGGCAGACAAACCGTTTGCCGCAGGCAAGCTCTACAAGCGCGCCGAAACGCCCGTCTTCGCTCCGCTCGAAGCTCCGTCGTTCGACTGGCCGGGGGACATGAGATCGACCAAGCGCACGAAATCACCGTGGACGACAACAACCAACTCACCTACTCCGCCGCCATCAACATCCATGTACCGGGAGGCATCGCCGGTCTGGAAGTCGATGTTTCGTCGCCCGTACTGAGCATGCTGGGCATTTCGAAACTCGACCTGTTCAACGATTCCGACGTCATCGAGGAAATCTCCTTCGCAGATCTCGGACTCAGCTGCCAGACCGAAATACAATATAAAAAAGAGTGCGTTTTCGACATCACGGCACTCGTGCCGATGATCCTCCTGCTGGGTCCCGACCCCGGCAGCGAACACGTCTTCGACGTCAAGGTGACCGATCTCGCGGGGCAGGTGACCGAGCAATCGCTGACCTTCACGGCCCCGGCGCTCGTGCGGGTAGATCAAACGGACCTTTGGAAAAACACCGCCTCGCTGACGATCAGCAATCAGTTCGCCGACGCCGGCAGCGTCGTGCCGGAGTACCGCATCAAAGGCGAAAGCGCATGGAACGCCGCCAGCGTCTCCGGGCCGAACGACGACGGCAGCCGCACGGCCCTGATCAGCCCCGACTGGACCACCGGCACCAACGAAGCGAGGCTGACGATCCATAGCGTCGATCCCAAGACCGGCATCTTCGCCCGCAAGAGCTACGAATACCGACTGCTCGCCGACGGCGCAACAGTCGCTTCGGGCGAATTCACGCCCAAAAACAACCTCGGCGACGTCATTCCCAATGCAGGCATGGAGAGCTGGAGCACGAAATCGATGAAAAAGATGTTCTCAGGCTCTGCCAACGCACCCTATCCGAACGCCTATATGACCAGTTCGGGAACCGACAAATTATGCACTCAGGCAACATATCCCGGCATGGTCGGTGATTATTGCGCGCAACTCGCCGCGAAGTATGCAGGCATCGCATTCGCTGCGGGCAACCTCTACACCGGAGATTTCGTGATGGACGGCACAGTCGGTTACGCACAATTCGGACAGCCGTACACCTATTCGGCACGTCCCGCCGCCCTCAAACTGAAATACGCCGCCGAGATAGGCGAAATCAACCGGGTCAAGAACGATCCGCCCGTAAGCACCGGCATCGACAAAGGACGCATCTTCGTCTGTATCGTCGAATGGAGCGACCGCCATGCAGTGCAATCGGGCACTTCGGTAGACAAGACGACGTTCTGGGACCCCGAAACCGTATCGAGCCTGAACGAAAGCAAAATCATCGGCTACGGTTCCGCCTACATCACGGAGTCTCACACCGGCAGCATGAAGGATCTGGAGCTTCCGATCGTCTATTACGAAAAGACGGACACGCCTCCGACGGGCAACTACACGCTGGTCATTTCGACCGCGACCAGCTATCTGGGCGACTACCTGACCGGATGCGACGCAAACAAACTCTGGGTAGACGATTTCGAGTGGGTATACTGATCTCCCGATAACAAACCCGAAGGCCCCGCAACCTTCACCCCGACCTCCCTGCGCCTGCAGGGAGGTTTCTTGTTAATTTCCACCGCCTTGTAATATTGCCGCAATCGATTCCGGTTCCACAAGGCAAATATGCCTTTTCGTGATGAAACACTGCCCGTTCGTTGAATTTATTTTCAAAAGAACCAATTCCCGTCTATTTTTGTCATAAAACTTTAAACTATTGCATACCATGGAAATTGTATCAACCACGAAAGGGGGGGGGCAATACTCCGCCCCGATGATCGAGACGATTGAGGTCGCCGCGGAAAAAGGATTTGCCACGTCCGGAGACGTCCCTTCCTCCGACGGAATCAGCCCCCTGAGCTGCTACGACGATTTTTATTTGGGCGAAAACGAATAAAAAACCGGCAGCCATGAAAAAACAAGTCTCTCTTTTAACGCTGACCGCAGCGCTTCTCCTCGGCGCGTGCAGCACCTACGAGGAAGTTCCCGCAACATCCGGCGACGGAGCAACTGCCGTCGGTTTTCTCGCCGATATCGCTCCCCGCGAACAAAGCCGCGCCGACATCAACGTCGATTTCGAAACCGGCCTTACCGGCACATGGAACGGCGAAGACAAACTCGGCGTCCTCGCCAACGACTTCTCGAAGCTCCTGCAATTTACGTACACCACAGACAGCAAGGCTTTTACAGGCTCGCTCTCCGGCTCCGAAGGCACTTGGGCGTACCGCGCCTTCTACCCTCACAACGGAAACGCCACCGTTTCCGGCACGACCGTAACGGTTCCTTTCAGCGCCCTGCGCACCCAGAACGGAAACAAATACAACAGCGAATTCGACATCATGGCCGCCGACGCCATCACCCACAACAACGCCAAGCAGGGCAAAACGCCGGAAGGGAATGCCGTAAAGTTCAATCTTCACCGCATCACCTCGATCCTCGCGCTCAAACTGCAAGGCGGCGCTGCGTCGGAGAAAATAGCCTCCGTCATGCTGACGTCGAAAAAACCGATCGCCTCCGAAAAGCTGACCTTCACCGTTCCGTCGGACCCGAACGCCGCATACGATCCGTCGGCTATCACCCCGAAGCTGGTCGCCGAAGGCACCTCCGCAACAGGCTCTCCCATCTCGATCGACTCGGAGCACATCACCGTCACCTACGCCGACGGCACGGCTCCTTCGGCCGATTACAGCGAGACCTTTTTCAACGTGCTCCCTGATGACAGCTACGGCGACCTGACCTTCTCGGCCTGCACCGACAAAGGCAACGCAGCAAGCTTCACGATCACCCGAACGAAACCCGTCGTCGCCAACTGGGTCTACACGGTGGAGCGGACCGCATCATTCACCAAAGCCGCAGCCCCGACCGTCAAGTGGATCGGCCACGAAGACCTTACGACACCCGTCGAGCTGGCCGAAAGCGGCAACAGCGCCAATATCCGGGTCAGCGCACCGGGCGGCATCAAGTCGATGCAGGTGGATATCACTTCCGCCCCCTTGGCAACGCAGCTTCCCTTGGTCAACCTTGCCGAATCCATGGATTTAACGAATCCTGCCACGGAAGAGATGGCAAGCATGCTTGCCCAACTCGGCTTTCCGACTCCGGCACAACTGCTCAACCAGCAGCATGTGTATTTCCAGATCGGCGGTCTGATAGACATGCTCGCCATGGTCTGCGCCGAGATGACCGAAACGACGAACTCCGATTTCAAGTTCACCGTCACGGACAATGCAGGGCAGGAAACAGTCATCACGCTGAAATACGTAAAAACAGTCGTTTCCCCCATTACTTACAACAACGACGCAGACCTTTGGGCCAATACAGCATCGTTTACCTTGAACATCCCTGCCGATGCGACATCCGTTTCCGTGCAATATAAGAAATCGACCGCTTCAGATACGGAATGGCAGACCGCCGAAATTACCGGAAACAATACAAAAGCGGAAATAAAACCCGACTGGGGCACGCAATTTACGGCGGCGGACTGGACTACCCCCAACAGCGTACAACCGTTTTGGCGCATTACGGAAGGAACCGGCGTTTTCGCAAATAATACGTACGATTACAAATTGACCGTAGACGGCACAGAATACAAAGGCCAATTCACAACGAAAACAGATCAGATTATTCCAGAAGGGAATATGGAAAATATGGCTCTTCCGTGCTTTATCCTGCAAGACGCAAGCAAAACCTCCGAAACATGGGGCAGTGGTAACAACAAAGTGCTATCGGCTTGCTGGTTGTGCCAACAAGCTGACGGTAATTCCGGGAAATGTGCATACTTAACATCCGGAACCCAAAACACTTATGTCTTCGGAAAATTATTAACTGCCGGAAACTTATTTTTCGGACAATTTACCCAAAATGGCACCGGCGGCGACGTCCGTTTCGGACAAATATATCCTTGGAAATCACGTCCCAGCGCCATGCGGGTCAGCTATAAAGCTGAAGTCGACAATGTAGATTATGTCAACACAACAACAACGGTAAATATCCCTAAAAACAGTCCTGACAAAGCCCGCATATTTGTTGCAGTCGTTGACTGGACCGGTCCTCATACTGTAACCTCAACTCTTGAAGTAAAAAGCGGACTTCCTGCTACTGTCATCGGTTCATGGGATCCGGAAACGACTACCGATCCCGGTGAAGGCAAAATAATAGGCTACGGTTCGCTTTGGATTGAAAAAGGGAAAACCGATTGGCAGACAATCGACATTCCGATCAATTACTACGACAAGACAGCCAAGCCTACCGACGGCAAGTATTCACTTGTAATTTCGTGCGCATGTAATGCTTATGGGGAGTTTTTCAATGGCTGCTCAACCAACAAACTCTGGGTAGACGATTTCGAGTGGGTATACTAATCCTCCGATAACAAACCCGAAGGCCCCGCGGCCTTCACCCCCGACCTCCCTGCGATTGCAGGGAGGTTCTTTTATTAGGCACCGCCCGCACCGCGAAAGAAGGGCGCGCAAGCCATTTCCCGGCAGCGGAAAGACACCCGAAGAGAGGAGAATCCGGCCCGACGGCATGCGGCGTGTCGGGTGTTCGTGATGAAAAATGCGCCGTTCGTTGAATTTATTTTACAAATCCGCGGCGCATGCCTATTTTTGCACATTGTCAATAAAAGGCATGCATCCATGCGAACAAAAAACCAAACATCCCGACCCAAACAGACGCTTCGGGACGTTTCGTATAAAGGCGCCCCGGCAGGTACAGTCAAAGCGGCAGATGCGGCTGCCGAACCGGCAGCGCCGTCCGCAAACGGCACGACCGACAACACTCACCATTGAACGACCGGAATACCATGAAAAGACAACTCATATACTTAATGGCATCGGCGGCCCTGCTGGCGGCCGGATGCTCCACGGAAAACAAGGCTGAAGGCACGGAATACGGCACGCTGAAGGTCAGCTGCACCGCCGACGGTTCGATCGTCGCCGCATCGGACGACACTTCCCGGATGCCGGCTGCGCCCTCCGTCCCCCAAGCCGGCGATTTCACGCTTACGGTCACCGGAGAATCGGGGACGCAAAAATGGGATACGCTCGCGGAATTCGAGCAGAGCGACGCCGTGTTCCGAATGGGAACCTACGCCGTCTCCGTCGCACACGGCGACCCCGATGCGGAGGGAATCGACAAACCCTATTATGCCGCGGAGAAGAGCGTCGAAGTGCTGCCCCGCCGCGCTGCAACGGTGGAGATGACCGCTACGATCGCCAACTCGCAGACGGTGGTCCGCGCCACGGAACAGTTCCTCAATTATTTCCACGACGCGCAGTTTACCGTAACGACGGCATCGGGCAACCAGTTCGACTTCACGCCCGGCAGCACGCCCGCCGACGAGCCGGTATTCGTCAAAAGCGCCACGACGCTCAAGGTAACCGGCACGGCACGCCGCCAGAGCCAGACCGGAACCGACGAGGGGCCTAAGGTCACCTTCTCCGAGCAAACGCTCGAAGCCACTTCGCCGCGCACCTGCCACGTTCTCACCTTCGACGCAAAGGATGCAGGCAGCGTCACGCTGACCGTCACGCTCAGCGACGACTACACCGAAACCCGGCCGATCGACTGCGAGGTCAACGAGGGCGCTATCGACGCTACCAAATAAGGAATAAAAAACAGCAAAAGATATGAAGACATTTACCAGACTTTTTACGATGTTGGCGGTTGCAGCGTTCGTTGCGGCAGGCTGTGTGAACGAAGAACCTCCCTACAAGGAGGAACCCAAACCGACGCCGGGCGACGCGACGGGCTTCCTGTCGGTAAGCGGCCTTTCGATGCGGGTGGTCTATGACGAGACGGACGTTCGTCCCGACGACACTTCGGACCAAACACAAAGCCCGCAGGCCGTATCCGGCACCCGCGCCGAACAACCCGACGTGGACGGTTTTATCGTAGAGATTCTCGACGCCGACAACGCGCAGGTACTCAAAAAAACCTATGCCGAACTCAAACAGCAGCTCACCGAGCCGATGGAACTTCCGGTGGGCGCCTACCGCATGGAGGTTCGCTCGGAGGAGAGCACTCCGGACGTAGCGTGGGAGCACCCGGTCTACGGCGCGACGAGCAGCTTCTCGATTTCAAAGGCGCAGACGACCCAGCTCGAAGAGGTGGTCTGCACATTGCAGAATATCAAGGTCACGGTGGATTATTCGTCCGAACTGGCCGGCATGCTGGCCGACACCAGCAAGGCGACCATATCGCTGGGCCAGACCAGTCAGGAGTTTCTCAAAACCGAAACGCGCGCGGCCTACTTCAAATCGCTGGACATCGAGAATACGCTGGTTTTCAACTTCGACGGCGTTTTCGCCGGCACCGACATCCCCGCGCAGTTCAGCAAGCAGATCACGGGAGTCAAGGCCGGCCAGTGGCGTAAGATTTCGGTCGTAATCAACTACGCCGACAAAGGAACGCTTCTGTTTCAGGTAACGGTGGACAACAACATCATTCAGGACAACTCTTTCGTCGTAGACGGCACCGACAACCTGCTGGAAGAGCTTCTCGAAGACCCCAATGCGCCGACTCTCGCATGGCCCGGACATGACATGTCCAAGCCTTTTACGCTGACGGACGCCATATTCGACGACAACGGCAACTGCATCGAACCGTTCGTCTTCGACCTCGCATCGCCCAACGGCATCGAATCGCTGCGCGTCAATATCGGCTCGACCAGCAGTCGGTTCATGGCTTCGATGGCGGCAATCCAGCTTCCCGAAACGTTCGACCTCTGCGCGCTCGACGCATCGTCGCCGGCAGGCATCATACTCAAAGGATTCGGCTACCCGGTAGGCGGCGAACTCAAGGGCCAGCAGGCCAAGAGCTTCAACATCGCAGGGCAGATCAAGGCGCTCTACGAATTCGACGGCACGCACACTTTCTCGTTCGACATGACCGACGCAAAAGGCGTCTCGACCGCAGCCGCGCTCACGCTCGTCGTGGACAAAAGCGCGGGTCAGGAGGGTCCTGCAATCGTCTGGAGGGGCTACGATATCGACAAGCAGTACGAAGTGCAGAAAGACATGATAATCGACATCGACGTGACTGCAAGTGCAGGCATCAAGTCTTTTTGGGTTACGATCGACTCCGAGGAGCTGAAAGATCTGCTTCCGGTCATCAACATGCCGGAGAAGTTCGACATCTGCGACATTCCGGCCGATCTGGCCGCGATTCTCCACGACGAATTCGGATTCCCGATCAACGAACAGGTGAAGAACCAGACCGTCGTAATGTTCTCGATCACCAAATTCGTCGAGATACTGCTGGAGATTCCGGGCGAGCATAACTTCGTCCTCGACGTGACGGACAACAACAACGTATTGACGCACAAGACCGTCAAACTCATCGTTAAAGCCGCCGAATAATGAAAAGACACATCACATATATCGCCATGCTGCTCACGGCACTCACCGGCGCGTCATGCTCGCAGGACGAAACTCCTGCCGGCGACGGGCGCACGGGCGTGATGGCGATGACGATTTCGACCTCGCGGGCGGAAGACAACGGCGAATACGATCCGCTGCAATACCAGAAAGTGTATATCTATAACAGCGAGGGCGGGCTGCTCCGCAAATACGCCGCGAAAGACGACATTCCCGAACGGCTGGAGCTGCTCTCCGGCACTTACCGCGTAGCGGTCGAGGCGGGCGAACAGGTCCCCGCGGATTTCTCGAAACGCTTCTACAAAGGCGAGGAGACATTCACCGTCAAACCCGGCGAAACGACCCATGCGGAGGTAGTTTGCAAGATCGCGAACACCGTCGTCGAAGTCAAATTCGACGCTTCGATCGTCGAGAATCTCGATCCGGGCTACTTCGTATGGATAGCCGGTACGGACAAATTCGACGAGGCGGAAGCCGAGTCGGGTGCGGTTCCTGCGCTCAAATTCACGGACGAAGGCACGGGCTATTACACCCTGCCCGCAGGTACGACTTCGCTGGCATGGATGTTCCGCGGCACGCATACGTCGGGCAAGGAGGTCGAGATGGAAAACACGCTGACCGAGGTCAAGGCCGGCGGCAAATACGTCTTCACCTTCCGCTACTCCCCCGACCTGCCGGGTTATATCGACGCCCTGCTGATCCGCGTCGATACCGAGACGGAAGACAAGGACGACGAGATTATTTTCAGTCCCGATCCGGCCCTTCTCACCGAGGGATTCGACAACGACGAACTGCAGAAATATACGTCCGGCGAGAAGAAATACCGGATCATGGCTTTCGCGGAACTGAAAAAATTCACGGTCTCGGTCGGCGACGACAGCTACGACCTGCTCACCGGCACGCACGAAGGCATTTCATTCTCGCCTACCGATAAATACAACACCGAACTGACGTTGTCCGACGCCTTCTTCGCAGGACTAGCGGGCGGCGACCACGCCGTGACGATCCATGTGGAAGACGCCAACGGCGGCAGCAACGAGATTTCGACGACCTACCGTCTGCAGGGACTGGTTCCGGTTACGGAAAAAAGCTACGACCTCTGGGCCAATACCGTAACGCTGCAGGTCGTGGATTTCACCCGGTCGGCAAACGTAACGTTCGGTCTGTGCGGCAGCGACGGCCAATGGAAATACCTGACCGGCACGTCGCAGGGCGACGATTTCATCTCGGCGACGTTCGCACCGCAGTGGCAGGAATCGACCAATGCCAACGGCCATACGGTCTACACGCGAGAGGCGGGCACCGGAGTCGTCGCAACATACGGCTACGAGTACAAAGTCACCATCGACGGAACTGAAAAAAGCGGTTCGTTCACGGCCGGAGCGGCGCAAACGATTCCCAATGCCGACATGTCGGGGTGGAGCATGACCAGCGGTTTCGCATTCCCCAATGCGGAGGGAGGGGCATTCTGGAGCAGCGGCAACAACACTATGACAAAAACGCTCTGCACCTCCACCGACGTAAAATTCGGCAAGGCGGCACCGGCAGCCAAACTCACCAGCACCAATATGCTCGTTCTGGCCGCCGGCAACCTTTTCACGGGAACATTCGCTTACAAAAGCTTCACCGGCACCGTGCAGTTCGGCCAGCCTTATGACTTCACGGTGCGCCCCTCGGCGTTAAAGGTTAAATACCACGCCAAGGTCGGCACGGTAGATAAAGTACGCACCTCCGGCGATATTTGTCCCTACATCAAGAAAGGCGATCCGGACATGGCGCGGATTTTCGTTGCCATCGTCGATTGGAACGCCCCGCATCAGGTAGTATCAGCCATGACCACTACCAAAGGCGCTTGGGACCCGGAGAAAGGCATCGACAACGTATCGGAAGGTAAAATTCTGGGATACGGTTCGCTCTGGATCACGCAGTCGACGGAGGGCGACGATATGCAGGACGCCGAATTGGACATCGTATGGTACGACCATGAGACGCGTCCCAGCGGGGGGGGGTACTCACTCGTGATCTCATGTGCCTGCAACGCCTACGGCGATTACTTTACGGGCTGTTCGACGAACGTCATGTACGTCGACGATTTTGAATGGGTATATTAACGACTAAACGCACGACAATGCGCAAAATAACCATCAGCACGCTCCTGACCCTGCTGTATCTCGCAGGTACGGCTCAGGCGCTGCGTGCGCAGCAGACAACGGAGGACGCGTCCCTCCCGGCCGACAGCGTCGGACAGGAACGCGCGCTCACAATCAATGAAATGCGCCAACAGCGCGGTCTGACCGATACGCACAACCTCTTCGTCCCGCGCGGACAGTGGATATTCGGAGGAACGGCTTCCTACTCGACCCATTCGAACGAAACCTACCGGTTTCTGGTCGTCGAAGGCATCGAATCGAAGGGCTACACCTTCAAGGTCAGCCCGATGATCGCCTACGCATTGCGCGACAACATGGCCATCGGAGGACGCTTCATCTACTCGCGCTCGCTGCTCAAGCTCGACAAGGCCGACCTCAACCTCGGCGGCGAGGATTCGGACCTCAATTTCGAGGTGAACGACTACTATTCGCTGCGCCACAGCTACTCGGTGGCGGTAATCTGGCGGCAGTACATTCCGCTGGGACGCAACAAACGCTTCGCGCTCTTCAACGAAATGCAGCTGTCCGGAGGCGGCACGCAGGCGCGCTTCGCCAAGGATTCCCCGGTGAAGGGCACCTACGAAACCGGCTACACCTTCTCGCTCGGCGTTTCGCCCGGCATCGTGGCCTTCGCGACGAACAACATGGCCGTCGAAGTAAACGTCGGCGTAATGGGTATCACCTATACGCACACCAAGCAGGTACACAATCAGGTTACGGTCGGCAAGCGCGACGCCAGCATGATGAACTTCAAGGTCAACATCTTCTCGATCGGACTCGGTATGGCATTCTATCTCTAAAATCGGCAAGCACATGAAACGAATCATACTTTCCATCTTCTCGGTATTCATTACGCTCGGCGCCGCTGCGGAGACAGAACAAGCCCGTCCCGCAGTGCAGCAGTCCGAAACCGCTGCCGCCGCTGAAACGCCTTCGGTCACGGCCGAATCCGCCGCAGCCCCTGCGGCGCAGACAGCAGCGCCCGCCGCGGAACAGACATCCGGAAATCAGCTGACCGCAGACGCCTTTGCGACGCCCGCACCGTCGCCCATCGCCGCCGACAGGCAGAAACGGCCCAAGGAACAGCGCTTTCTGCCGACGCGCAAACGCATAGACCGCGAAATCAACAAACTCAAATTCGCCTACAAAGGCGAAGTTATGATGGGACTGACGGCATCGTACGGCACCCTGTCAAGCGACGATACGGACATCATGCTCATCCTCGACAACATCAACGCGGACGGTACGGTTGCTACGGTCAAACCCTTTGTCGGCTATTTCTACCGCGACAACAACTGCATCGGCGTGCGTTTCGGTTACCGCCACATGAGCGGCACGCTCGACAACACCTATTTCGATGCCGGCGAGGGCAACGACCTGTCGGGGCAGCTCCCCTACATCGACCTTTCGAGCGACAACTACTCGTTCGGCATCTTCCACCGTTCGTATGCCGGACTCGATCCCAAGGGGCGTTTCGGACTCTTCGCCGAATTCGAACTGGCCCTCTCTACGGGTACTTCGAACTTCCTGTACGACCCCGACCGCAAGGAGGGCGGCAACCCCAATCGTACCTACAGTGACAATACGCAGGTAAAACTTTCGTTTAATCCGGGAGCGGCCGTCTACATCTTCCCCAACGTCTGCGCGACGCTTTCGTTCGGGCTGGGTGGCATACAGTACAATTCCGTCACCCAGAAGGATGCCGACGGCAACAAGGTCGGTTCGCGCAAGGCTTCGAACATGCGCTTCCGGCTCAACATCGCAGCCATCAATTTCGGCATGACGATCCATTTGTGGGACAAGAAAAAGCAGTAAGACATGAAATATTTCCGCATACTCTTCTCGGCAGCAGCGCTTCTTTTAGCCGCTTCGTGCATCGACAACGACGTGCCTTATCCCGTCGTCGAACTCAGGATCGCGGGCGTCGAAGGCAGCGGCTTCACCGTGTCGGGCATCAGCATCGCCAACCGCACCGTGGCGCTTACGCTGGATGAGAAAACCGACATACGCAAAGTCGGCATCGACAAGGTTACGTTCGACGTCGCGACCTCCAATCCGATGATGACCGACACGGAGTCTTTCATCGGCCAGATCAAAACGTCGCGGCCCCTCAGCGGAGAATTCGACCTGCGTTCGCCGCTGTACGTCACTCTCTCGCTCTATCAGGATTACGAATGGACGATCGTGGCCGAACAGCCGATCGAGCGCGCCTTTACGGTCGCAGGCCAGATCGGCGCGACGGTAATAGACGCCCAGAAACGTACGGCGACGGCCTATGTGGCCAAGGGGACGAACCTCGGCGACATTACAGTCACCCGGCTCAAACTGGGTCCTGCCGACATCACGACCTACTCTCCCACGGCGGAAGAACTCTCGGCTTCGGGCTTCGAAACGATGCGTTTCGTCGATGCGACCTATCACGGAACGACCGAACGCTGGACGCTCCATGTCGAGCATACCGACCTGAAAGTAGCATTCCGCGAAACCGATCTCTGGAACAACACGGGCGTCATAACCGCCATGGTAACGGAAGAGGAGTATCCCAATGCTGTGATCCAATACCGTGTGAAAGGCACCGACGAGTGGCAGGCGACGCAAAAGGGCGAGCGGGACGAAACCGGACTCTTCACGGCCGCTGTCACCCCCGAATGGACGAACTCGACCAACGCCGCCGGGCTACCCGTCAAACGTCTGGTGCGGACCAAGGGCGTCTATGCGGGTCAGACCTACGAGTTGCGGCTGCTCGTCAACGGAGAAGCGACCGAAACGTCCGAATACACCGTCCCCGCGGGCGACGTCATACCCGACGGCAACATGGAAAATCCGGGGCTTTCGTGCTTCACACAAGAGAATCAGAATGCGGAATTCTGGGCCAGCGGCAACAACGGCTTCGCTAAGGAACTCTGCACATCGGCCGCTTTCGACGGAATGGGCGGCAGCCGCTGCGCCCTGCTGAAAGCCTCGGCTCCCCTGATCGTGGGACTGGCCGCGGGCAACCTGATGTCCGGCATCTTCTACAAAGACGGTCTGACGACCGGCGTCGTGGAATTCGGGCAGCCCTACACATGGACGGCACGCCCCTCCGGCATGAAAGTAAAATACCATGCGACGGTCGGCATCGTCAATCAGACAAAACACAGCGGAGCGCCGATCGGCAAGGGCGATCAGGACAAGGCCCGGATCTTCGTGGCAATCGTAGACTGGAATGCCCGTCACCGGGTAGCTTCGGGAACGGGCGCCCCGACCGGCACTTGGGACCCGACGGAAACCACGGCAACGGACGAGGGCAAGATCATCGCCTGCGGTTCGCTGTTCATCGACCGTTCGACCGCCGGCGACCGGATGACCGAAATCACGCTGCCGCTCGATTTCTACGACACGCAGGCCCGTCCCACGGGCAAATACAGCATCGTCATCTCCTGCTCGACCAGCGCCTACGGCGACTTCATGGTCGGCTGCACGACGAACACGATGTACGTCGACGACTTCGAATGGGTTTATTAAGCCGGGAGCGTTAAAACCGGAAAACACAACGAAAAAGGATGGGACGCGTCGGCGTCCCATCCTTTTTCATTACGGGCACTCAGGTCCCAGTTCCGCGCCGCTGCCTCCCCCACCGCAGTCTCCAATCCCTCACCGCAGTCTCAATCGCTCGCTGCTGTTCCCACTCCTTCGCCGCCCCTCTCAGAACAAAAAACAAAAGCGGCAGAACCGATGGTTCTGCCGCTTCGTTATCGCACTCTGGCTTACGTTCCGCCGGGCGGAAATCACCTCACGGCGACCCGGCAATATTTGTCATAACGGCCTATCACGTCGTTCACGTAAGCCAGCGTCTGCCGGCTGCCGGTGAAACGGCCGCACTTGACCACTTCGTTCTCGTAGTATTCGGGCTGCGCCTTGAGCTGCAGGTACCGGGCTACCACCTCCCACGAATTGGGATCTTCCCCGTTGACACGCGCCAGACGCCGTGCATCGTTCACATGGCCTATACCGCTGTTGTAGCAGGCCAGTATTATGCTCATCCGGTCCTTGTCCGAAGTTTCCGCAGGAAAACGGAGCGTACTCTTTATTTTCGACATCAGCTTGTTGGCCAGCCATATGTTGGTCTCTGGATTGGCTATATCGCCTGCCGGAACGTCGAACTGACGCGCTACCGAAGGCATGATCTGCATCAGTCCCTTGGCTCCGCTGCGCGAGGTGATATCGGGCGTAAAACGCGACTCGTGATACGCGATGGCGCTCATCAGGCGCCAGTCGTGGCCCTCTTTTTCGCTGATGTTGCGAATGATGTTGTCGTAGGCCGAAATCACGTAATCGCCGTCGCTGAGCAGCGAATTGCCGAAATCGGCCTCTTCGTTCAGCATGTCGTCCGTCACGGGTGTGCTGAACTTGGCGTTAAAGCCGTAAAATGTCGTAAGAATTGTTAAGAACGCAAACGTTAAAACTGTCTTTTTTAACATAAAAGGTTGTTTTGCGGGCAGTTCACACCGCGCAGAACAATACGCTAATCATAGAAACCCCATGAGATACCGATTTTGAACATGCCCGGATTCAGCGGATAGTTAGCCGCCGAGAAATATTCTCCGTTACCGAACAGTCCCTTGTTCACATGCTGATATTTCAGGAATATCCGCATTCTCTTCCACTTACCCATGACGAAAGCGTCCATGTAGGGATAATTCCCCACCTCGACCTCGCGCTGGTTGTAAAACGCCGACAGTGCGGGATTGTAACCGGGCGCATAATAACGCGTATTATAGCGTCCGTCCAAACCGATCTGCAGGCGCAGTACGTTGCGCACGACCCAGAATTCGTAATAATACGAAAGGAAGGCGCTCAAAAGCGGAACGGGTGCAACTTCTTGATTCGTACTCCACTGCAACAATACCCTGTTGTCCAAATGAAGTCCGCCTAAGCGGAAATCTTTGCGAGCGTACACACTCGTGAGGCTTACGTTTCCACCCTGCTGGGTAATCTGGCTGTCTGCGTCGTAATAGATCTTGTCGCTGACGACGCCCTGCCATGCTCCCGCTTCAAACGCGAAATCGGGAATCGAAAACTTCACCTCGAACCGAGTTTCATTCTCCTTGCCTAAAGGAGTGGACCATATATAATGGTTCGAGAAGAGATTCTCCTGCCAGTAGTTGGGCGAGCGGCGGTCCATCGTGAACCGGCCTTCGAGAATCAGGGGGTGTCCGCGGAGATACCCCGTCAGCGCCAGATGGGCGCCCAAGGTGAGGTCTCCGCCTCTGTATCCCGACGGGTAGAACTTGAGGTTCGCATCCCAATCGACATATTTCTTTATCTTGCCTCCGACGGAGCCGTATGCGAAATAGCTGGTCTTGTTGACCTTCGTATACTTTCCCGTCAGGAAATCACGCATCTCGAACTGCGAGTAGGTATGCATGTCGATGCCTATGCCGGCATCAATCGTGCCTACCACGCCGTTGCGGTCCCAAGGCTGCGCCTGAACAAAGAAGCGGTTCGAGATAACGCGCTCGTAAATCGAGTCGCGCGTATCGCGGGGATTGATGAACCAGTCCTTGTAGTAAATCCCCTCCGTAGGCTTGAATTCGCCCGTCTCCGGGTCCCGCTCGCCCCGCTCGTTCGTATAGCCGGCCTTTATATCCGTATAGACCTTGCTCCACGAGCTGTACTCGAACGAATGGCCTATGAATACCGCCGAAAGGTCGGCCAGCGAAAAATCGCTGTCCGTCACCCGCTGCAGCGGAAGCGCATACGACTGGGTGACGAAGAAGGCGTTGTTGCGGTAGGTATTCTGCGCCTCGGCGTCGGCCAGCTTCATCGGCACGCCCGACGGCATCTGGAACGTCGTATCGGCAATGGCCCACGTGCCGACCACGCCGCCGTTTTCCTGCTGCTCGATGTGATTGTTGTAATAGGCCGCATGCACCGAATAGCGTTTGCCCGTATGGTTGAACGCCACCGCGAGGTTGTGGTTCTTGGTGCGGGACCAGATATACTGGCCGCGCGTTCCCCGCGCCTTGTAATCGACGTTGAATCCCGTCGTCGGCGAGACGTTCTGCGCGTGCATGATGTTGAAGTTCTCCTCGCGGAAACGCTTCTGTCCCGATTCGAGATAGGTCATGCGGATGATCGGCTTCTTCGTGTTGTAGAAAGGCACGTTCTCCATGTCGTACGTGTACGCATAGTAGGGACTCGCGAAACCGAAGTCGAAGTTCTGGGGCCGCCGGAAATAGTTCATCGGCAGCGAAGCCTGTCCAAGAGCGCCCTGCGCGATGTCGCCCACCTCTTCGCGGTAGAACGGATAGTCGATGCGCCAGTCGGTCAGCGTCGTGTCCAGCGGTCCGATCTCAACGCGGTTGTAGTCGCGCCTGACGTTCCAGCGGAAGTTGTTCAGCGAGCGAACCGAATCGCTGAAAAAATAGGATTCGAGCGGCTTGCGGATCTTGCGCTCCTTCTTGGTCGTATCCTGCGGCTGCTGTTCGCCCTCCTCGCCCTCTTCCGCAGGCTGTTCGAACGGATTGTTGCCGTACAGGCTGCCGGTCTGCCCGCGCTGCTGCGCACGCATCAGCGTCTTGGCGTCGAAACCCTGCGAACGGACGACGCCGGGCGCTGTCAGGAACAGACCGAGCAAAGCTGTCAGCAATATTCTTTTCGTCAATCTCGACATAGAACGGGAATCCGCGGCAAAGGTAATTAAAAAAATTTAGATATAAAATTATTCCTCCGGGCAAGCCGCTGAATCACGGCTTTTTAGCGTCACGATCCAGTTTACCGCCGAAACGATGATGTAAAGCAGAATGATAACCGGGACAGCTCGAACACCCAAAGCGACCAACAGGACAACGGACAGCGCAATAAAGAGATAGCGGATCTCGTTGCCTTTAAAAGAAAAACTCCGGAACTTGAAAGCGAACATCCTCACCGGCGAAATGAGCAGCCACGACATGACCGGCATCAGCAGGAGCACCCAGACGCCCAGACTGAAGCCCGTCTTGGCGTTCATCCAACCCAGTGCAGCGAAGAACAGCGCATTGGCCGGAGTGGGCAGACCGCAGAATTCGGTGTGCTGCGTTTCGTCGATATTGAACTTGGCCAGCCGCAGCGCCGAGAAAGCCGCCACCACGAAGCAGAGCACGCTGCCGCCGTAGCGCATCCACGGTTCGGCATCGGCCGCAAGCGCGTCGTTCCACAGCACGAAAAGCACCGAAGCCGGAACGAATCCGAACGAAACCATGTCGGAGAGCGAATCCAGCTGGACGCCGATGGCCGAAGGGCACTTCAGCAGCCGGGCGGCGAAGCCGTCGCAATAGTCGAAGACGCCCGCGGCGACGGTGAGCCAGAAAGTCAGCTCCAGATCGTGGTAAACCAACGCCGAAACCGCCGCAAACGAGCCGCAGAGCAGGCTTGAGAGGGTCAGCAGATTGGGTATGGTGAACAGTTTTATTTTCATCGGGAACCTAAAAATATTTATTCCAGCAATAGGCGGCAAAGTTACAAAATATTTTTATCTTTGTCTCACTAAATTCCATATTATAACTATGGCAAGCAACAAATATTGTGTCATCATGGCCGGCGGCATCGGTTCGCGCTTCTGGCCCAAGAGCAGGCAGTCGATGCCCAAACAGTTCCTCGACATACTGGGAACGGGAAAATCGTTTATCCGCCACACTTACGAACGCTTTGCAAAAATCGTCCCCGCCGAGAACTTTCTCGTCGTGACCAACCATAAATACAAGGACCTCGTACTCGAACACATCCCCGAAATCGGCGAACGGCAGGTGCTCTGCGAACCGATCGGCCGCAATACGGCCCCCTGCATCGCCTATGCGGCCTACACGCTGCTGAAACAGAATCCCGATGCGGAGATGATCGTCACCCCGGCCGACCACCTGATCCTCAACGAAGAGGACTTCCGCCAAATCATCGGCGAGTGTCTCGAATTCGCCGACAAACACGACGCCCTGCTGACCGTCGGCATCAAACCGACACGTCCCGATACGGGTTACGGCTACATTCAGGTTTCGGACACCAACGTCATCAGCAAGGTCAAGTGCTTCACCGAGAAACCGAACCTCGAACTGGCGCAGACCTTCCTGCAGACGGGCGAATTCTTCTGGAATTCGGGCATCTTCATCTGGAAGGTGCAGACCATCGTCGAAGCCTTCCGGAAATACCTGCCCGAACACCACGCCATGTTCAGCGGCGTGATGAAGGCGCTGGGCACCGACGCCGAGAAAACCACCGTCGAAATCGTCTTTTCGGAGTGCCGCGCCATTTCGATCGACTACGGCATCATGGAGAAGGCCGACAACGTATATGTCCGCTGCGGCGATTTCGGCTGGAGCGACGTGGGCACGTGGGGCTCGGTCTACCAGCATTCGCGCAAGGACCGTTACGCCAACGCCGTGCCTGAACAGGGGTGCTACCTTTACGACACGCGCAGCAGCATCGTTTCGCTGCCCAAGGACAAGGTGGCCGTCATCAGCGGCCTGAAGGAGTACATCGTCGTGGATACCGACGACGTGCTGATGATCTGCCCCCGCTCCGAGGAGCAGAACATCAAGAAATTCATCGACGAAGTCAAATTCCACAACGGAGACAAACACATCTGACGCATCCGGGCCGGCAGCCCGCATATACGGCATCCATATGTCCGAACTGTACGATATTTTCCGGCGGCACCCCCGCATCTCGACCGACACGCGCCGCATCGAGCCGGGGTCCGTCTTCTTCGCCCTGCACGGGGCGACCTTCGACGGCAACCGCTTCGCCGCCGACGCACTCTCCAAAGGCGCCGCATACGCCGTCGTGGACGATCCTGCGGCCGTCAGCAGCGACCGCACGGTACTCGTCGGCGATACGCTCGAAGCCCTTCAGGAGCTGGCGCGCGAACACCGCCGCGAACTGGCGATTCCGATTCTTGCCATTTCGGGCAGCAACGGCAAGACCACGACCAAGGAGCTGGTGAGCCGCGTGCTGGCCGAACGCTTCGAAGTCTATGCCACGCACGGCAACCTCAACAACCACATCGGCGTGCCGCTGACGCTGCTCGCCATGACCCGCGACACCGAATTCGGCGTGGTCGAAATGGGCGCCAGCGCCTGCGGCGAAATCGCCCTGCTGGCGTCTATCGCCGAACCCAACTACGGCATCCTGACCAACATCGGCCGCGCGCACCTCGAAGGATTCGGCGGCCCGGAGGGCATTCGCCGCGGCAAGGGCGAGCTGCTGGACTATCTGGCCGCGAACGGCGGCCGCGCCTTCGTCCCGCGCGAAGACCAAACGCTGACCAACATGGCCGCGGAGCGCGACGGGCTGGCTGCGGAATACTACTCCGTAACACTGGCCGACGGCATCGCGCACCATCTGGAGGGAGACTACAACCGCTTCAACATCGCGGCGGCCGTGGCCGTAGGACGCTATTTCGACATCGACGGCGAACGCATCCGCCACGCCGTCGGCAGCTATATGCCCGACAACAACCGTTCGCAGCGGACCGAAACGGGCCGCAACACGCTGATCGTGGATTGCTACAACGCCAACCCGTCGAGCATGCGCGCTTCGGTCCTCAACTTCCTCGCCGAGCCGGCCGGCGGCAGAAGCCGCCGCGTGCTGATTCTGGGCGACATGCTCGAACTGGGCGCATGGTCGGAGCAGGAGCACCGCGACATCGTCGCCCTCGCAAGCCGGAATCCGGACACCGAACTGATGCTCGTAGGCGGAGAATTCGCCCGCGCCTGCGCCGGCATGGAGCCGCAGCCCGCCAACACCGCCCTCTTCCCCTCGCGCGAGGAGCTGATCGCCGAACTGCGCCGCCGTCCGGTCGAGAACGCCTTCGTGCTGGTCAAGGGTTCACGCGGCATCGGACTGGAAAAGGCGCTCGAAGAGCTGTAACATCGCCCGGCAGGCCTTCCCGCGCACAGAGTCGCCCCGCCTTACAGGACCTTTCCGCCGCGCAACGCCGGAACGAGGAGGGGCCCGAAGCAGAAGGAGGCCCCGGAGCGAGACAGGACCCGGAACAAAGGTGGGCCCATGTCACGCCGACAAAAAGCGCCTTTCCGCCGACTCAAACCGCACCGACAAACGAGAACCGCCAAATAATAACGCCATGAAACGACTGCTGTCCGCATTGCTGCTGCTGGCCGCGGCAAATGCCGCCGCCGGAGAAAAAAGCGTTTCGCTCGAACGCGATTTCGGAACCCTCTACGGCACGCTGCTCACGCCCGGCGAAGGCGCCGAAACCGTGGCGGTCATCATCGCGGGATCAGGCCCCACACCCCGCAACGGCAATACGAACAACTACCTTTATCTGGCGCAGGAGCTCGAAAAAGCGGGTATCGCCACGCTCCGCTACGACAAACGGGGCATCGGATCGAGCAAATTCGACGACCCGGACAAAATGGCCGACGCCACGCTCGACGACTTCATCGGCGACGCTGCGGCATGGGCCGAGTACCTCTCCCGGCAGGATTTCCGCCGCATCGTGCTGATCGGCCACAGCGAGGGGGCGCTGATCGCCTTCTGCGCGGCGCAACAATGCCCCGAAGTCGATGCCGTGATTTCGTTGGCGGGCGCCGGCTATCCGCTCGACGAAATACTCCAGCTTCAGCTGGCCGCACAACTCGCCCCGACGCACATGGAGCTGCTGATGCAGGCCCGTGCCATCACCGCCGCCCTGAAACGCGGCGAACGGGTCGAGTCGTGTCCGCCCGAACTGACGCCCCTCTTCGCACCCCCGTTACAGACATTCTGGATCTCGTCGCTGAGCTACGACCCGCGCGAGGAGATTCGCAAAGTGAGGGTTCCCGTACTGATCGTCAACGGCGACATCGACTTCCAAGTGACGCCCGACAACGCCGACGCACTGGCGAAAGCCCAGCCCCGGTCCCGGAAAACGATCATCGAAGGCATGACCCACACGCTCAAAAAAGCCTCCGGCCCCACGCGCACGGAGCAGATCGCCGCCTATACGGACGATACGCTTCCGGTCGCTCCGGAGCTGGTCGCCGCCGTCACCGGATTCATCGAAGGACTCTGAGATTCGCTTTTCATCGCTTCTCCGCCGGGGAATTTCCGTCATTCGATTATTTTGGTTATTTTTGATTCCGCAAAAAGACAACCGACACCCCAAGTACCGATCAGAACCTCCCACAATCCAATGCCATGAAACTCCTGTTCACCATCGAATACCGTACCCGCTGGGGCGAACAGCTCGTACTCCGCCTCGGCAAGCGGCGCATCGCCCTGCAATACGCCGACGGCGGCGTCTGGGCCTGCGCCGTAGAGCGGTACGCCCCTGCGGCGCAGCCGGCAGAATACCGTTACGAAGTCGAGCGCGAGGGCGTGTGC